>NZ_JBBKBA010000002.1:0-346778 GCF_038404985.1 Ferrovibrio sp. MS7 | reverse complement strand
TGATTGGTGCCGATCTCTCGGGCGCGAATTTCTTCGGCACCAACCTGCGCAATGCCGACCTGTCACACGCCAATCTCTCCGGCGCCAATCTCGGCGATACCAAACTGATCGGCACCAAGCTGATCGGCACCAATCTGGAAGGCGCTCAGATCGTCAATGCCACGGTCAGCGGCGTAGTCAGCCTCGGCACCGAATTCACCAATGCGGTGATCAAGGGCGTGGCGATCGAGCAACTCACCGCCAGCCCGCCGCTGCTGACCGAGCCGCAGGATTTTCCCGAGTTCCTCAAAAGCGAATTGCTGTTGCATACCGACTGGGTGGAAACGCGCGGCCAGCAGGGCCGCCGGTTGATCCTGAAGGATGCGCAACTGCGCTACTTCAATTTTTCCGGTCTGATGCTGGATGCAGTGGATTTCAGCGGTGCCGATCTTTGCGGCTCGCGTTTTGCCGCAGCCTCGATGAAGCTGACGAACTTCTCAAATGCCAAGCTGATTGGTGCCGATTTTACCGAGGCGCATATCAGTGGCACCAACTTCACCGGCGCGACGTTGCGGCTGTCGAATTTCCGGGGTGCACAAAGCGGCAGCGTGCCGATCTACAGTCCCACCGGGCAATTCACCGGACGGCAGTTCGCAACGAATTTCTCCGGTGCCGATCTGGTGCGGGCCGAACTCGATGGCTTCGACTTATCTGCCTGCGTGAAGTCTTAGGCATAAGTCTGGAGCTTCAGTCTGGGGCTTGAATCATGTCGGTGTGCTGCAGGCCGCCGAAGATCGGTTCAGCGCCAACCGGATGTGCGTTGAGCTTGGCGTTGAAGCAGCGATGCTCGAAGCCATGCTTGTCGAGCACTGTTATCGCCTGTGGCGGATAGCTGCCGTCGGCTGCACGCTGTCCGGTCAGGTAAAAGGCGAGGCGTTCCACCGGCATGTTTAACAGCCGCAACTCGCCAAGGCCATTGATGCGCTCGGATACGGCGGCGAGGAATACTTCCGTGCCGCAGAGCGTGCCGCCATCTGAGATTGGGCGGCGGAAATCTCCGACCAGGATCTGCCCTGCCTTAGCCGCACCGATCAGGCGGGCGACTTCTATGGTGACATTGCCGACGATGAATTCCCCTGCCATGCCGCCATTGGCGCGTGGCTGGCCATACTGGAAATGGCTGCCGATGCCGAGGCAGAGCCGCAGTTCCGGGATCGCCGCAGGCACGCGTGTAGTGCGCTCCAGCGTCTTGAACATCATCACGAACAGCGCGAAGCAGCAGAAGAAATCGATATCCTCGGTGAAGCCCTTGAGCCGGTTCCAGACATAGAAGCCGTCGCCGGTAGTTGTGCGGGCCAGTTCCACCTTGAGGCCGCGCTTGCGGCTTATTTCCTCGGCCAGATTGATGGCGAATTCCAGGGTGGCGAGCTGGGCCGCCTGTTCCGCCGGGCTGCGATGCGAGAAGCCGACAATATCGATCAGCAGCACGGCGCGGTGCTGGGTTAGCGTTACCGCAAAGGCAGCGAAAAGCTCATCGACGCGCTCGGGATGCGCTTCGCCTGGTTCGGTGCCGATGGCCTGGTCGAGCCGGATCTCGATCGGCTGCACATTCAGTTCCTGCGCCACCATGTCGAAGGTATGACCGCCCATCTGGCGGCTGCCGGCGAAGATTCGCGGGTTGGCGGTGTCGGCAAAGAACAGCCGCACCTTGGGCACGGTGATGACTTCGATGCCGAGACGGCTGGGACGCCAGCCGACCAGGGCGTTGCTGCCGAAGCGCCACAGATCGAACAGCACATTGTAGATTTCGCCATAGCCGGCGCTATCGCCGCTGCGTTCGTCGCCTTGCATGCGACCTCGATCGAAGGCCGTGCCTTCGCGTCAAAGCGGGTGTCAGTCGATCTCTTCCAGCGACGGGCCGGCGACTTCGCCCGGCTGTGCACCGGCGGCCTTCACCAGATCGAAGATATGGCGGCGCAGGCTTTTCGAGTCGATGCGGCTGAAGTAGCGCACCAGCTCCATGGCCTGGCGCTGCGATACGCGGCCCGAAGTCTCGGCATCGATCTCATCGACAGCCGGGGTGGCGGCAATCGCGGCGCCTTCATCCATCTGGCCTTCGAAGAAATAGGACGGCGGCACATTCAGGATATGGGCGAATTGCTGCAAGCGGCTAGCGCCGATGCGGTTCATGCCCTTCTCATACTTCTGGATCTGCTGGAAGGTGAGGCCAACCGCTTCGCCCAGCCGGGTCTGGCTGATGCCGGCAAGGGTGCGGGCGGCACGCAGCCGCCGACCGACATGGCTATCGAACTGGTTGGGGCCGCGGCTCTTGGCGCCTTTGGAGCGGCCGGCGATGCTGCCCTCGGTGGTAGTCGGCACGATATTCTCCTTCAAGAGTCAGGCATGCCGGCTTTGGGCGACTAGATTCAACAAGTCTAGACTGTATTTCGTAATTTTCCCACCAGCCGGATGCCTTTGGCATCTTTCAGGGGAGATTTTATCTTTGATTTTAAGGAGTTACGCGTTAATTATCGCTAATATCGAGTCACGCGTTCCTATATCGTTGGTTATGCTCGGCTCGTGGTACCGCAACCATAACCTTTTTAGTTGTATTACCATGAAATTGCCGTAATCGCCCGGCAACCTGACATGGTTAACTGTTCACGCTCTTTTAAGCCCGGCAAAGCACAGTGTTAGGCGTCACCAATCCGTATTGCCGCCATCCCGGCCAGCCGGGATCGCCTTTGCCGAGGACCCGTCGAAGCGTGTACACTATCGCTAAACCACGGAAATATTGGTCGGATCGGGTTAGGCGCGGGCATTGGCGCGCAGCCCGGCCCGTGATCCCCATGGCCGTGGCGGCTATGCGTCAGGGTGGAGAGGGCCTGTCATGAACAGCATTGCAGCAAACAACCTGAGCGGCGAATCGAAAATCGCGGCGCGTGAACGCGTCATTATTTTCGACACTACATTGCGCGATGGCGAGCAATCGCCAGGCTGCTCGATGAATCTGGAAGAGAAGCTGCGCATTGCCGAGACGCTGGAAGCGATGGGTGTTGATGTCATCGAGGCCGGTTTTCCGATTGCATCGAACGGTGACTTCGAAGCCGTGCATGAAATTGCCAAGCGGGTGAAGAATTCCGTGGTCTGCGGGCTCAGCCGCGCCGGTCGCAAGGATATCGACCGCGCCTGGGAAGCATTGCAGCCGGCGAAGCGCGCCCGCATTCACACCTTCATCTCCACCAGCCCGCTGCATATGAAGTACAAGCTGCAGATGGAGCCGGATGCGGTGCATCAGGCTGTGATCGATTCCGTCACCCATGCGCGCAATCTTTGCGACGATGTCGAGTGGAGTTGCGAGGACGGCACCCGCTCTGATCCCGACTTCCTTTGCCGCCTGATCGAGAGCGCGATCAAGGCCGGCGCACGCACCATCAATGTGCCTGATACGGTCGGTTACACCGTGCCGGCGGAATATACACGACTGATGCGCTATCTCATCGAAAACGTGCCAAACAGTGATTTGGCGCGCTTTTCGGCGCATTGCCATAATGATCTCGGCTTGGCTGTCGCGAATTCGCTGGCGGCCGTCATCGGCGGCGCGCGGCAGGTGGAATGCACTATCAACGGCATCGGCGAACGCGCCGGCAATGCCGCGCTGGAAGAGATCGTGATGGCGCTGCGCACGCGCGGCGATGCGATGGCTTTCGATACCGGTATCCGCACCACCGATATCACCAAAGCGTCGCGGCTGCTCTCCTCGGTCACCGGCTTCAACGTGCAGCCGAACAAGGCCATCGTCGGCGCCAATGCCTTCGCGCATGAAAGCGGCATCCACCAGGATGGCATGCTGAAGCATGCCGGCACTTACGAGATCATGACGCCGGAATCGGTCGGCCTGAATCGTTCGACCCTGGTGATGGGCAAGCATTCCGGCCGCCATGCCTTCCGCAAGAAGCTGGAGGAGCTCGGCTTCCAGCTTGCCGACAACCAGCTCAACGATGCCTTCGCGCGATTCAAGGATCTCGCCGACCGCAAGAAAGATGTGTTCGACGAGGATCTGGTGGCGCTGGTGGACGACACCACGGGCCGCGAGAATGACCGCATCCGCTTCCAGAGCCTGCAGGTGGTGGCCGGTTCCAAGGGGCCGCAATCGGCGGAACTGGAACTCGAGATCGATGGCAAGCCGGCCGCCGTGAAGGCCACCGGCAACGGCCCGGTGGATGCCACGTTCAATGCCATCAAGGCGCTTTATCCACACGACGCCAAGTTGCAGCTCTATCAGGTCCATGCGGTTACCGAAGGCACCGATGCTCAGGCCGAGGTGACGGTGCGACTCGCCGAAGGCGGCAAAACCGTGAACGGACAGGGCGCCGATGCCGATACCCTGGTGGCTTCGGCCCGTGCGTATATCCATGCGTTGAACAAGCTGCTGGTGAAGCGGGAGAAAACCGCGCCGGCTGCACTGAGTGCGTAATCCCCTGGCGTTAAGGCCGCGGAAATAGCGGGGGCGAAGCCTTGCTTATCCAGTCCTGACGCCGCATAACGGCCCGAATATCCGGTTCAAGAGGTGAAGTGTCGATGTTTTCGCGATTGATGGGTTTCATGTCGGCCGATATGGCCATCGACCTCGGCACGGCCAACACGCTGGTCTACGTGAAGGGCCGTGGCATTGTGCTGAACGAGCCCTCGGTGGTGGCGATCAGCAATGTGCGCGGCAAGAAGGAAGTGCTGGCCGTGGGCGACGAGGCCAAGCAGATGCTGGGCCGTACCCCGGGCAACATCGAGGCCATCCGTCCGCTGCGCGACGGCGTCATCGCCGACTTCAATGTCGCCGAGGAAATGATCAAGCACTTTATCCGCAAGGTGCATAACCGCCGCAGCTTTGCCTCGCCGCAGGTCATCATCTGCGTGCCGTCGGGTTCCACCGCCGTGGAGCGCCGCGCCATCATGGAATCCGCCGAGTCGGCAGGCGCGCGCCGCGTGCAGTTGATCGAGGAGCCGATGGCTGCCGCGATCGGCGCTGGCCTGCCGGTCACCGAGCCGACCGGTTCGATGGTGGTGGATATCGGCGGCGGCACCACCGAAGTGGCGGTGCTTTCGCTGGGCGGCATCGTTTATTCGCGCAGCGTGCGCGTCGGTGGCGACAAGATGGATGAGGCGATCATCGCCTATATCCGCCGCAACAATAACCTGCTGGTGGGCGAGGCCTCGGCCGAGCGCATCAAGAAGCAGATCGGTTCCGCCTGTCCGCCGGAAGAGGGCAATGGCCTTTCGATGGAGATCAAGGGCCGCGATCTGATGAACGGTGTGCCGAAGGAACTGGTGATCAACCAGCGCCAGATCGCCGAAAGCCTGGCCGAGCCTGTTGGTGCCATTGTCGAGGCAGTGAAGGTGGCGCTGGAACATACCGCGCCGGAACTCGCCGCTGATATCGTAGACAAGGGCATCGTGCTTACCGGCGGCGGCGCGCTGCTTGGCAATCTCGATCTGGTGCTGCGGCATGCCACCGGCCTGCCGGTGACCATTGCCGATGAGCCGTTGTCCTGCGTGGCGCTGGGCACCGGGCGTGCGCTGGAAGGCATGAAGACGACATTCAAGCAGGTGCTCTACAATCCCTCCTACTAGGCTGGGATAGGAGCGGGGGCCGCAACCAGGGGACTGGATTTAATAGGGGCTTAGATGCGGTTGAGGAGTGGACGTGGCATGGGGCTGGCTGCGCCGATCAAGGCGCTGGCGCAGCGTTTTGCTTTCCTCTTGCTCGTCGGTGCCGCGCTCGGCCTGATCCTGCTGAGCCGCATCGACCGCCCGGCCGTGGAGCGCGTGCGCGCCGTCACCGCCGATATCTTCGAGCCTGTGCTGTCGGCGGTCTCGCAGCCCATCGCCTTCGTCGGCAACATTGTCGGCATCGTCGACGATCTGCTGTTCGCCCATGAGGAAAACGTCCGGCTGCGTGTCGAGAATGCCCGCCTGCTGCAATGGCAGGACGTGGCCCGCCGCCTGGAACAGGACAATGCCAGCCTGCGCCGTCTGCTTGCTGCCGGCCCGGATCTCAGCCACAGCTTCGTCACCGGTCGTGTCATCGCCGATGGCGGCGGCCCCTTCGTGCGCACCGCGCTGATCAATATCGGCGCCAAGGAAGGCGTGAAGAAGGGCCAGGCCAGCATCGGCGAGGGTGGCTATGTCGGCCGCGTTGCCGAGGTCGGCCAGCGCGCGGCGCGCATCCTGCTGCTCACGGACTTGAATTCGCGCCTGCCGGTGATGATCCAGGAAGGCGGGCACCGCGCCGTGCTGGCGGGCGACAACTCGCCGCAGCCGAAGCTGGAATACCTGCCCGCCGGCGCCAAGCCGCAGGTCGGCCAGATGGTCGTCACCTCCGGCGATGGCGGCCAGTTCCCGGCCGGCATCCCGGTCGGCGAAATCGTTTCCGCCTCGGAAGGCAATGTGCGGCTGCGGCCCTTTGTCGATCTGGGCCGGCTGGATTTCCTGCGCGTGGTGCAGTTCGACGAAACCCGGCTGGATACCGAGGAGGCGCCGCGGCCCGCCGCGCGTAAGCCGTGACCCTGATTTCTGGGGCGCAGCCATGAAGCCCCTGGCGAATGCAACCCGACGGATGCGCGGGTTCCTGCCCATCGTTTCCTGCCTGCTGCTGGTCGCGGTCGGCCTGGCCCCGGTTGGCCTGCCGTATTTCGCCACCGTCTCCCCGGCGCTTGCCCTGATGGCGGTATTTTACTGGAGCATCTTCCGCGCCGACCTGATGTCGATGCTGGGCGCTTTCCTGATCGGCCTGGTGGTTGATCTGATCACTGCCGGCCCGCTCGGCCTCAACGCGCTGATCCTGCTGCTGACCCACGAACTCGGTGTGTCGCAGCGCCGCGTCTTCCTCGGTTCCTCCTTTCTGGTCAATTGGTGGGCCTTCGCGTTGGTCGCCATCGGCGCCAGCCTAATCGGCTGGGTGGTGGCGAGCCTGCTGCACTGGCAGATCCATGCCTTCCGTCCGCTGCTGGCGCAGCTCCTGCTTTCGCTAGGCCTCTATCCGGCGATCTACTGGCTGCTGAGCCGTTTGGAGCAGCGCTATCTGCGCCCCGGTCTGCCTACATGAGTAGGGCGGCGACATGAACCGGCGCGACCAGGATCTGCAACGCGTGTTCACCCGCCGGGCGCTGATGCTCGGCGTCGGCCAATTGGCCCTGTTCGGCGCCCTGGCCGGGCGGCTGTATTATTTGCAAGTCCTCGAATCCGGTCGTTACACGCTGCTCTCGGATGAGAACCGCATCTCGATGCGGCTGTTGCCGCCGCGCCGCGGCCGCGTGCTCGACCGCTTCGGCACCGAACTCGCCTCCAACCGGCGCAATTACCGCGTGCTGATCGTGGCCGAGCAGGCGCGCAATGTCGATGCCACGCTGACCAAGCTGGCCGATCTGATCCATATCGATGATACCCAGCGCGCCCGCGTGAAGCGCGAGGTTGAGCGGCGGCGCAAATTCGTGCCGGTGGTGGTGGCGGAAAACCTCTCCTGGGAGGATTTCGCTCGCATCAACCTGCATTCCCCGGACCTGCCCGGCGTGCAGCTCGATGTTGGCGAGACGCGCGACTATGGCATGGGCGCGGTGTTCAGCCATGTCGTCGGCTATGTCGGCGCTGTGGCGGAAAACGAGCTTGGCGATGATCCGCTGCTGGAATTGCCAGGCTTCCGCATCGGCAAGAGCGGTATCGAGAAGCTGTTCGACGAGGATATGCGCGGTCGCGCCGGCCACAGCCAGATCGAGGTCAACGCCTATGGCCGCGCCATCCGCGAGCTGGACCGCACCGATGGCCTCACCGGCGACGATGTGGTGCTGACCATCGATGCCGAACTGCAGCGTTTCACCGCCGAGCGGCTGAAGGATGAAAGTGCGGCAGCCGTGGTGATGGATGTGCATACCGGCGAAGTGCTGACGCTGGTGTCGAATCCCGGTTTCGATCCGAATTGGTTCAATGTCGGCATCACCACGGCGCAGTGGCGCCAGCTCAACGGCGACAAATACCGCCCGCTGACCAACAAAGCGGTGCAGGGCCAGTACCCGCCCGGTTCCACCTTCAAGATGGTGGTGGGCCTGGCCGCATTGGAAGCTGGCGCCGTCACGCCCGATAGCCGTGTGTTCTGCCCCGGCCATATGGAATTCGGCAACAACACCTTCCATTGCTGGAAGAAGGGCGGCCATGGCAGCATGAATCTGGTGCAGGCCCTGGAAGAGAGCTGCGACGTCTATTTCTACGAAGCTGCCCGCCGCATCGGTGTCGACAAGATCGCCGACATGGCCAAGCGGCTCGGCCTTGGCGATGTCAGTGGCCTGGATGTTACCGGCGAGCGCCGCGGCCTGATCCCGACCCGTGCCTGGAAGCAGGGCGCTCTGGGCCAGCCCTGGGCGCAAGGCGAAACCCTGGTGGTCGGCATCGGCCAGGGCTATGTGCTGGCAACGCCACTGCAGCTTTGTGTCATGACAGCACGGCTGGCCAATGGCGGCTATGCGGTGCGACCGCGCCTGGTGCGGCATGACGATGTGCTGGGCCCGTCGCCGGAACAGCGCCCCGCCAGCCAGCTTTACAATTCACTCAATATCAAGCGCGAACATCTCGAGGTGGTTCAGGAGGGCATGGTGCGTGTCACCACGCCGCCGCGCGGCACCGCCCACGGCGCCCGCATCACCCAGCCGCAATTCGCCATGGCCGGCAAGACCGGCTCCAGCCAGGTGCGCCGCATTTCCAAGGCGGAACGCGATACCCGTGTGCGCAAGAACGAAGAAAAGCCCTGGGAAGAGCGCGACCACGCCTTGTTCGTGGCCTATGCCCCGATCGGCAATCCACGCTATTGCATTGCCGTGATCGTCGAGCATGGCGGTTCCGGCTCCAAGGCGGCGGCGCCGATTGCCCGCGACATCCTGCTGGAAACCCAGCGCCTCGACCCCTCGCGCCGCAACCGCGCGCCCGGCCCGCCGCCTGGCACCACTGCCGATACGCCGTCAGCGCCGCAACCGGCGCCGGCGCCGAAGCCGCGGGAGGGCTGAGCATGCGCCGTACCTCCCTGCTCAGCCGTGGCAACGACCTCACTTTTGGCCGCAAGCTGCGCGATATCACCTGGGGCCTGGTGCTGCTGATCTGCATGATCGCTAGCGTCGGCTTCATCCAGCTTTACTCGGCTGCCGGCGGCGATATCGATCCCTGGGCCGACCGCCAGATGCTGCGCTTTGCCATCGGCCTCTGCGTCATGACCATCATCGCGATCACCGATATACGCGTCTGGATGCGGGCGGCCTATCTGTTCTACGCCGTGGCCCTGGTGCTGTTGGTGGCCGTCGAACTGGTTGGCCGTGTCGGCATGGGGGCGCAGCGCTGGCTTGATCTCGGCGTCATCCATATCCAGCCTTCCGAGATCATGAAGATTTCCATTGTGCTGGCCCTGGCGCGCTACTTCCATGGCCTGTCGCATGAGGAAGTCGGCATGATCCGCTGGCTGTTCATCCCGCTGGGCCTGGTGGTTGCGCCGGTGGTGCTGGTGATGAAGCAGCCTGATCTTGGCACCGCCATGCTGCTTCTCGCCACTTCGGGCGCGGTGTTCTTCTATGCCGGCGTGCGATTGTGGAAATTCCTGCTGGTGATCATCGCAGGCGGTTCGGCATTACCGATTGCCTGGAACCTGATGCACGATTACCAGCGCAAACGCGTGCTCACCTTCATGAACCCGGAGCAGGATCCGCTCGGCGCCGGCTATCACATCCTGCAATCCAAGATCGCGCTTGGTTCCGGCGGCTTCATGGGCAAGGGTTTTCTGCAGGGCAGCCAGAGCCACTTGAGTTTCCTGCCGGAAAAGCAGACCGACTTCATCTTCACCATGCTGGCGGAAGAACAGGGTCTGGTCGGCGCGCTCGGCCTGATCACGCTCTATATCCTGGTGCTGGCCTACGGCTATGCCATCGCCATGCGCTCGCGCAACCAGTTCGGTCGCCTAGTGGCCGGCGGCCTCACCACCATGCTGTTCCTCTATGTCTTCATCAACATCGCCATGGTGTCCGGCATGGTGCCGGTGGTGGGCGTGCCGTTGCCGCTGGTCAGCTATGGTGGCACGGCGATGATGACGCTGCTGATCGGTATCGGCCTGCTGATTGGCGTCTATGTCCACCGCGACGTGGAAATCCCCAGGCATATGAGCGGCTTATAGGTTATCCCCAGGGCATGAATTTGCCCTGCTGATAGCCCTTGCAATCGCTGCGAATCCGAGTATCTTCCGCGCCGGATTTGACTGGGCGCATAGCTCAGTTGGTAGAGCAGCTGACTCTTAATCAGCGGGTCCCAGGTTCGAGCCCTGGTGCGCCCACCATTCCCCCTCGGGAATGACTTCCAGTCGATCCACTCCACAAAATCAGGCGCTCAGACTGCCGGTTTCGGCAATCTTACGCGCAGCGCGCGCGGCTCCACGGCATAGTCGATGGGGCCGGGCAGCATGTCGATTTCGCCGTCATTGGCGACCGGCTTGGGCCGCGGGAAGTCGATACGCAGGCGGTCGGCCTTGATCACTTCCAGGCGCGGGTCGCTGTCCAGCGTGCCGAGGAACAGCTTGGCCAACTGGCTGGCCGAGCCGAGCCAGTTGTTTTCATGCGAGATATAAACATTGAGTTCGCCGCTCTGCAGGTCGGGGCGGCCGAAAAGCTGCCCGGCACGGAATTCATAGGCACCCACCGCCACCACGATGGCGGGCGAGAGTATCTCACGCCGCTGGCCCTGATGCTGAATGGCGATCTGCATCATGCGGTGGCGGCGCACCGCGCGCCACGCGGCACGCAGCATGGCGCCCCATTTGCTCAAGCCCCAGAGACGGCGACGGCGTTCGCGGTCCACCACCATGTCCGGGTAGAGGCCGAGTGCCGACTTGTTGAGGAACAGTCGGTCGTTGATCCGGCCGAGATCGATGGCGGTAACATCACCCTGGCAGAGCGCCGCCACGGCATGCTCGATTTCCAGCGGAATATTGAGGTCGCGGGCCAGCAGGTTCATGGTGCCGAGCGGCAGTACGCCGAGGATGCCGCCTTGCTGGTTGCCACGTTTTTTAAGCAGTTCCGCCGCGCTGCGCAAAGTGCCATCGCCGCCGCCGACCCAGACTTCCTCGGCCTCATTGGCGGCGCGGTGCAAGGTGCCTTGCAGCGCCTCCGGTGGCACTACATGCACGCGCATATCGGTCTGGCCTTGGGCCAGGGCGGCCTCGCGGATCAAGTCGCCAAGCGCCTCCGGGCCATAGCGACGTGCTGTGCCTGAGGCGGCGTTTATCACCACTTGCGTGGCCATGCCGTTACCAGGGCAACAGGTCGGCGATGCCGGTGCCGGCACGCCAGGCGGCAAGGCCGAGGCCGACGCAGATGCCGGTGCTGATCAGGCCCAGTGTCTGGCCCGCCAGCACGCCGAGCCCGTCGCGGGTCAGCAGGCCAAGCGCGATCAGGATGATGCCAACAGCGAAGGGCGCGTTGGCAAACGGGATCGGCAGCGCCAGACCGATGGCCTGAATCATAATGCCGAGCAGCGCCAAGGCCAGGCCGAGGCCGCCAAGCATCCAGGTCAGGCGCGGGCGGAAATGGCGTTCCACCCAGCGCAGGCGGGGAATCGTGTAGCGCAGGAAGCGGTCGAGGAAGCCGCTCGATAGCTCGCGCCGGGCCAGCATGCCGGGCAGCAGGGCCTGGCCATGGTCGCGCCGCAGCAGCAGGGCCAGCAGCATGCCGCCGGCAATTGCCACGATCAGCGAGCCGGTGAGGAAGCCAAGCGGCAGGCCCGGCGATGGCATCAGCCCGAGCAGGCCGAGGAACAGCAGCAGTAGCAGGGCCGAGCGTTCGGCGAACAATTCGGCGGCCTCCGCCAGCGTCACCGGGCGGTCGCGGCCGAGGCGGCGCAGCTTGGCCAGATCACGGGCGATCGAGGCCGGGCGTTGTCCCACGGCGTTGTTCGGGGCGCTGCCGGTGGCAGGGGATTGCATAATCATGTCCGTTACTTGGCCCGGAAATTGGGGCGGGATCATGGCGGCCCGGTGACGCTTGTTAGGAGCTTGTTAAACTTTGCAGACTCGCCTCGGACCCGCCTTGCCGGGTAGGATGCGGCCATGAGCATCGCGCCGCGCTTCTTCGCTGCCCTGGGCACCGTGCCGCATGCCGAGCGGCTGGCTTTCCTGACTCAGGATGTGCGCGCCGCCGGCACGGTATTCGGTTTCTATGGTGCCGCCGCTGCGATCGGTGCGCGGCCGACCGAGATGGCGCTGATCGTGGTGCGCCGCTACCGGCCCGAGGATCTGCACCGCCAGGTGGTGCTGGTGTTCCAGCAGGATCGTAAATTCGCCGAGGCTTTGTCCAAGCTCTATGCCGCCCATGGCAAGCCGCTGGGTTTCGAGGGTCAGTACCGCTGGTGCGCGATTCCGGAACCAGCCTTCATGGCGCCGGAAACCTTTGCCTTGCTGGCGCAGCGTTTCCCCACCCTGCTAATGATTGAGGAGCAGGAGGAGAAGGCGCGGATCGTGGTCTACGGCTCGGAAGGCTTCAAGCAGCGCCCGCCGCTGAAATTAGCACCGCTGCCCAAGCCGGCACCGCCGAAGCCGCAGATCGCCGTGCCGCCGCCGAAGCCGAAGGCACCGCCGGCTGCCGCTAAAGTCGTGCCGCTGCGCCCCTTCGCGGCGCCGCCCGGAGCCAACCGCGCGCCGCTGCCGCCGCTGCCGCTCAGCCGCCGCCGCCGGCTGCGCAGCGTGGTGGCGCTGAACGAGAAGGTGGAACGCCAGGTGGTGAACGAGTTCCGCCGCCTGCTGACCGTGCTGGCCTATTACGGCTAAAGCGGTTCCGTCCGCATATAGCGGCCATCCTGGTAGACCAGCGGCGCGATGGCGTCGCGGGTTTGCACCCGCAGCACCCGGCCGATGAAGATGCCGTGCGAGCCATAGGCATGCACGGCTTCCACGGCGCAGAAGATATTGGCCTGGGCATCGTGCAGGTAGGGCACGGCCTCGTCATCGTCGCGCCAGTCGCCGGTATTGAACCGGGCTTCGCCTTCGGCGCCGCCGCTGCAGATTTCCGAAATCGGCTGCTGCCCGGTATGCAGCAGGTTGATGCAGAAGCGGTTGCCGAGGCCCAGATGAGCATGCAAAGCCGCCGAGCGGTTGACGCAGGCGAGCAGGGCTGGTGGTGCGGCCGAGACCGACGTGACCGCCGTAGCGGTCATGCCGCAGCGCCGGCCCAGCGGGTCGCGGGCCGACAGCACAGTGACCGTGGCGGCGAGCCGGCGCATGGCGGCGCGGAAGTCGCCATCCAGACCAGGGGGGGAGGCAGGAAAGCAGGGGTCAGACATGGCCCCAAGATGCGGCTGATTCGCAAATAGCGCAATCTTTTCGGCGGCTTGACTTCGCTGGGCAGGCCACCATCTTGCAAACCGGACCAAAATGGTCTTATTTGCGCGCGAACAAGCAACCCGAATACGCAAAGGTGGAACCGGATTATGCTGCGGCTCAGCCGATTGGCGGATTATGGCGTGATGGTGATGGCCCATGTGGCTGCCGCCCCCGCCGCCGTGCATACGGCGGATGCCGCCGCTGCCGCCACCGGCCTGCCGGGGCCGACGGTGGCCAAGCTGATGGCCAAGCTGTGCCGCGCCGGCCTGCTTGCGTCCCAGCGCGGTGCGCGGGGTGGCTATTCGCTCAGCCGCGAGCCGCAGGCGATGACGGTGGCCGATATCGTCTCGGCGCTGGATGGCCCAATCGCGCTGACGCAATGTTCCGAACACCAGCCGAGCGCCTGCGACCGCGAAAACCTCTGCGTCTCGCGGCGCGGCATCCACAAGATCAACAGCGCCATCCGTCAGGCGCTGGAATCGGTCAGCCTCGCCGAACTGGCGCGGCCGGCCTACGACTTCATGCAGCCGCCAGCCGAGCGACCGGCGGCGAGCCGCCCGACTTGAACCAGTAGCAGCCCAGGTGCCCCATGCCTGCCGCCCTTGAAACCATCGACACCGTCGCCAAGCTTGGCGACTACAAATACGGCTTCGTCACCGACATCGAATCCGAGGTTCTGCCCAAGGGTCTGAACGAGGATGTGGTGCGCTTCATTTCGGCCAAGAAGAACGAGCCGGAATGGATGCTGGAATGGCGCCTCAAGGCTTTCCGGATGTGGCAGAAGATGGAAGACCGCGAGCCGACCTGGGCGCGCGTCAGCTATCCCAAGATCGATTTCCAGGACATCCACTACTACGCCTCGCCGAAGCAGAAGAAGGGCCCGAAAAGCCTGGACGAAGTGGATCCCGAACTACTCGCCACCTATGAAAAGCTCGGCATCCCGCTGCGCGAGCGCGAAGCCCTGCTCGGCATCGAGAGGGAAGGCGGCAGCAACATCGCCGTGGACGCGGTGTTCGACAGCGTTTCGGTCGCCACCACCTTCAAGGGCAAGCTGAAGGAGATGGGCATCATCTTCTGCTCGATGTCGGAGGCGATCCGCGAGCATCCTGAACTGGTGCAGAAGTATCTCGGCTCTGTGGTGCCGATGGCGGACAACTATTACGCCACGCTGAACTGCGCGGTGTTTTCGGACGGCAGCTTCGTCTATGTGCCGCCGGGCGTGCGTTGCCCGATGGAGCTTTCCACCTATTTCCGCATCAACGAGGCCAAGACCGGCCAGTTCGAGCGCACGCTCATTGTCGTCGATAAGGGCGCCTATGTGTCCTACCTCGAAGGCTGCACCGCGCCGATGCGTGATGACAACCAGCTTCACGCGGCGGTGGTCGAGCTGGTGGCGATGGAAGACGCCGAAATCCGCTATGCCACGGTGCAGAACTGGTATCCGGGCGACAAGAACGGCAAGGGCGGCATCTACAATTTCGTCACCAAGCGCGGCGCCTGTCGCGGTGCGCGCTCGAAGATTTCCTGGACCCAGGTCGAGACCGGTTCGGCGATCACCTGGAAATATCCGTCCGTGATCCTGCAGGGCGACGACAGTGTCGGCGAGTTCTACTCGGTGGCGGTGGCGAACAATGCGCAGCAGGCTGATACCGGCACCAAGATGATCCATCTCGGCGCCAACACCAAGTCGACCATCATTTCCAAGGGCATCTCCGCCGGCCGGGCGCAGAATACTTATCGCGGCCTGGTGCGGATGCAGGGCGGCGCCAAGAATGCGCGCAACTACTCGCAATGCGACAGCCTGCTGATCGGCGACAAGTGCGGCGGCCATACCGTGCCGTATATTGAAGTGCGCAACCGCTCCGCCAAGGTGGAGCATGAAGCCACCACCTCGCGCATTTCCGACGACCAGTTGTTCTATTGCCGCCAGCGCGGCCTCTCGGCGGAAGATGCCGTGTCAACCATCGTCAACGGCTTCTGCAAGGATGTGCTGCAGAAGCTGCCCATGGAATTCGCCGTCGAGGCGCAGAAGCTTCTGGGCGTCAGCCTCGAAGGCTCGGTAGGTTAAGGATGAGTGCCATGCTTGAGATCAAGAACCTGCATGCCCGTGTTGATGGCAAGGACATCCTGCGCGGCATCGACCTAGTGATGCGACCCGGCGAGATCCACGCCATCATGGGGCCGAACGGCTCGGGCAAGTCCACGCTCTCCTATGTGCTGGCCGGCCGCGATGGCTACGAGGTCACTCAAGGCGACGTCCTGTTCAATGGCCAGAGCCTGCTGAGCATGGAGCCTGAGGAACGCGCCCGCGAAGGCGTGTTCCTGGCCTTCCAGTATCCGGTGGAGATTCCCGGCGTCGCCAACGCGGTGTTCCTGCGCTCCGCCGTCAATGCCGTGCGCAAGCATCGCGGCATACCGGAACTGGATGCCATGAGCTTCCTGAAATTGGCGCGAGCCAAGATGAAGCAGTTGCAGATGGACGAGAAGTTCCTGCAGCGCCCGGTGAATGTCGGCTTCTCTGGCGGCGAGAAAAAGCGCAACGAAGTGTTCCAGATGCTGATGCTGGAGCCGAGCCTGATGCTGCTGGACGAGACCGACAGCGGCCTCGATATTGATGCGCTGAAGATCGTTGCCGAGGGCGTCAATGCGCTGCGCGGCCCGGAGCGTTCCGCCCTGGTGATCACCCATTACCAGCGTCTGCTGGATTACATCGTGCCCGATCATGTGCATGTGCTGGCCAAGGGCCGCATCGTGAAGTCGGGCGGCAAGGAACTGGCGCTCGAACTCGAGGCCAAGGGCTATGCCGATATCGTGTCGGAGGCGGCGTGAGCGGTTTCGCCGACCATATCGCCACGTTGCAGGCGGAACTGCCGGCTTTGCCCGCCGCGCAGGCCCTGCGCAGGAGCGGGCTGGCCGATCTGCGCCGCACCGGGCTCCCGGGCCGCAAGGTCGAGGCGTGGAAATTCACTTCGCTGCAGCCGGTGGAAAAGCGCGGCTGGCGCCTGGCTGCCAATGGCGCTGCGCCCTTTGCAGCACCGCTGCCCCAAGGCGTGAAGCTGGTGCCAATCGCCGAGGCCCTGGCTGAGCAGGGCGAGGCCCTGGCCAAGGCCCTGGCGCCTGCGGGCCATGAGCCGGCCGATGCCCTGGTCTCGCTGAACGCGGCCTTGCTCAGGGATGGTTGGCTGCTGGATGTGGCGCCCGGCGTGCAGTTGCCGAAGCCGATCCATCTCGATCTGCGCAATGATGATGCCGATGGCCTGGCCAATATCACCTGCCTGCTGCGGCTCGGCGACGGCGCTTCCGCTGCTTTGTTTGAAAGCCATGAAGGCGGTGGCTTTTCCAACAGCCGCATCAAGATCGAACTGGCGCCGGGCGCGAGGTTGTTCCATGCCCGTTTGCAGCGCCAGGCTGCCGATGCCTACCATGCCGGCCTCACCGAAGCGCGGCTTGGTGCTGGTGCCGAATACCGCCATATCTCGCTGATGCTGGGTGCTGCCATTGCACGCCACGAATTGGCGGTAACGCTGGCAGGCGAGGGCGCGCAGCTAGACGCCCAGGGCCTGAGCCTGGCGCGTGGCAAGGCGCATCTCGATCACACCTTGCGGCTGGCGCATGAGGCGCCGGGCTGCAACAGCAACCAGTTGTTCAAGAATGTGGTCGACGATCACGGCCATGCCGTGTTCCAGGGCCGCATCCGTGTGGCGCCGGGCGCACAGCAGACCGATGCGCAGCAGCTCTGCCGCACGCTGCTGCTCTCCGACGATGCCGCCATCGACACCAAGCCCGAGCTTGAGATCCTGGCCGACGACGTGAAATGCAGCCATGGCGCCACGGTTGGCGACCTGGATGCCAACATGCTGTTCTATCTCCGCGCCCGTGGCATCGATGCGGCCCTGGCCCGCCGCCTGCTGCTGGAAGGCTTCGCTGCCGAAATCCTGGAGGCGATCCCGGCCGGCGACCTGCGGCTGCCCTTCATTGCCGCGCTTGAAGATTGGTTCGCCGCATGAGTGCCAAGCTGAATAGCATTCCCACCGGCTTTGATGTCGAGCGCATTCGCCAGGATTTCCCGATCCTGTCGCAGCAGGTCTATGGCAAGCCGCTGGTATTCCTCGATTCAGGTGCCAGCGCGCAGAAGCCGCAGGTGGTGATCGACGCCATGAGCCGGGCTTTTGCCACGCAATATGCCAATGTGCATCGCGGCATCTACCAGCTCAGCCAGCTCGCTACCGATGCCTATGAGGCGGCGCGTGAGAAGGTGCGGGCCTTCATCAATGCCGGCGATCTGCGCGAAGTGGTGTTCACCCGGAATGCCACGGAAGCGGTCAATCTGGTGGCCAATTCCTATGGCTTCGGCCTGCTCAAGCCGGGCGACGAAGTGCTGATCAGCCACATGGAGCACCATGCCAATATCGTGCCCTGGCAGTTGCTGCGCGACCGCCATGGCATCGTGCTGAAAGTGGCGCCGGTGCTGGATGACGGCAGCCTCGACATGGCTGGCTTCAAGGCGCTGCTCGGGCCACGCACCAAGCTGGTTGCCATCGCCCATGTTTCCAATGTGCTTGGCACCGTCAATCCGGTGGCCGAGATCATCCGGCTGGCCCATGCCGCCGGCGCCCATGCACTGATCGATGGCAGCCAGGCGGTGCAGCACATGCCTGTGGATGTGCAGGCCCTGGATGCCGACTTCTACGTCTTCACCGGCCACAAGCTTTACGGCCCCACCGGCATCGGTGTGCTGTACGGCAAGGCCGCCTTGCTGGAAGCCATGCCGCCCTGGCAGGGCGGTGGCGACATGATCCTCTCGGTCACTTTCGAGAAGAACGAATGGGCCGATCTGCCGCATAAATTCGAAGCCGGCACGCCTGCTTTCATCGAGGCCGTGGGGCTTGGCGCCGCCATCGACTATGTGCAGTCGGTCGGGATCGAACAGATCGCCGCCCATGAGCATGATCTGCTGCTCTATGCCACGGCGAAGCTGAAAGAGATCAACAGCCTGCGCATCATCGGCGAGGCGCCGGAAAAGGGTGCGGTGATTTCCTTCGTACTCGAAGGCATCCACGCCCATGATGTCGGCACCATTCTCGACCGCGAGGGCATCGCGGTGCGGGTCGGCCAGCATTGCGCCCATCCGCTGATGGAGCGTTTCGGCGTCAATGCCACGGTGCGGGCGAGTTTCGGCATGTACAACACCCGGGCGGAAGTGGATGCGCTCTGCGCCGGGCTGAAGCGGGTGATGGAGATTTTCGGCTGATGGGCGCGAAGGCGAAAAAGCCGGCGGTTGCGCCGGAACAGATCCGGGACCAGGTGATCGAGGCGCTGAAAACCGTCTACGACCCGGAAATCCCGGTTAACATTTTCGAATTGGGCCTTATATACAAAGTGGATGTGAACGACGACACCCACGATGTTGCCATCGAGATGACGCTTACTTCGCCCAATTGCCCGGCCGCGCAGTCGATGCCGGGCGAAGTCGAGGTCAAGGCGCGCGAGGTAGAGGGTGTCGGCGAAGTCACGGTCGAGGTCGTGTGGGATCCACCGTGGACGCAGGAAAACATGTCCGAGGCAGCCCGCCTCGAACTTGGTATGATGTAAAATTGGGCATGATGTAAGGGTGACGTCATGAGCATGGATACACAACAGACTGAGGCGCCGAAGCCGGTGCGTCGCGCATTGCCGCCGCCGGTGACGCTCACCGAGGCTGCCGCAGAGCGCGTGCGCACACTGATCGCGCGCAGCGACAAGCCGGTGCTCGGCCTGCGCATCGGGGTCAAGACCAAGGGCTGCTCCGGCATGGCCTACGATGTGACCTATGCCGAGGAAAAGGCCAAGTTCGATGAGGAAGTGACCGACAAGGGCGTCACCATTTTCATCGACCCGAAGGCGCAGATGTTCATTTTCGGCACCGAGATCGACTGGGTGGAGGACAAGCTGCAGGCCGGCTTCGTGTTCCGCAATCCCAACGAAAAGGGCCGCTGCGGCTGCGGCGAAAGCTTCCACGTTTAAAGTGGCGTCAGGGCTTTTCTCGATAGTTCGGTAATTTCAGAAAAATAAGCCTGATTTCAGGTGGCGTGGCATTTGCCCGCCTCTCGGATCAGGAAGCCGCCTGCACCTGCGGCGCCGGCTGGCGGCGCTTGTAGATCACGTAGCGGTCGAATTCCATGAGCTGGTCATAGTCCTCGAACCGCTTGGCGAACAGCGGGTTGCGCAGGAAATAGTCGAGGTAGTCGAACACCTCGCCCTGGCAGCGCGGGATGCCGGCCACCTTGTCGACGATCAGCAGCGCCGGCTTCTTCTTGTAGAAATCCTCAGCCACCGAGCGGAACACGAAGGATTCGCCCCGGCTCATGGCTTCCGGCGGATTATACAGTGGCGCGAATTCCGAGCAGTCGGCATAGGCGCCCTGCAGCACCCACATGCTCTCGAAGCGCATGGTCATGCGGGCGCCGGCATAGTTCATGATCGGGAAATGCGGGTAGATGCCGGGCGAGAGCACCAGCACGCGGTTGTTGTAGGCCTCCTGCTTGATGATATGCAGCAGGCGCGGCACTTCCGAATTGGCGTATTCGAGTTGCTTGAAGAAGGGCCGCGTATGCAGGCCTTCCTGGTAGAATACCAGCAGCATCAGCGCGGCAGCGAACAGGCGCGGGCCCTGCTGGCGCGGCTGGCCGCCGACGATGGTGCGGCGCGGCCACACCTGGTGGTCCATGACATGGGCGATGATCACGGCGGCGAGCAGCAGGGTGAGCGCCTGCGCCGGCATCGCCTGGTAGGGCCAGCCCTTGCCCTGGGCATAGGCGGAGAACAACGCGCCGAGGCCGGCGAGCCAGATCACGCGGGCCAGATCCGAGCGGATGGCGAACCAGGCCGGAATGCCGAGCAGCGGCAGGATCACGGTTGGGGGCCCAAGATGCGGCCCGGTGATCAGGTTCAGCCAGTCAGTGTCGCTGACCACGGAATAGAATTCGCGCGCAATCGGCAGCGCGATGGTGAAGTATTCCGGCGTCACGAACAGCGCGAACAGTGCATGCGCCACGCCCACCGACAGCATGCTCCAGGGCACCGGATCACGCAGTTCGGCCCGCCAGCCGCGCCGCGCCAGTATGTAGATTTCCACCAGGGCCGGGATGGCGATGAAGTAGGGCTTGATGCAGAAACCCAATCCGGCCAGCAGGGCTGTGGTGATGCGCAATCGCTGGCTCAGGCTTTCGCCTTGGGCGCGGCCGGAGGCGACCAGCAGATAGGGTATGCAGAGCACCAGCAGGATATGTTCGCGCTGGCCGAAGGTCTGGTTCGGAAACACGATCAGCAGGAACAGCAGCAGCAGCGGCAGCAGGGCGTCGGCGGTGGCATGCGCCGGGTCGAGGCTGGCGGCCAGCACCCAGCGGCAGGTCAGGTAGGAGGCGGCAATGCCGATGGCGAGGCAGACCACCAGCAACGTGGTGCCAGGCAGGCCGGTGACTTTCGCCAGCGCTTCGGGCAGCAGATGCAGCACAAAGGTCAGTGGCGTGTTCATGTCGATGGCATCGACATAGAGCTTGCCGCCCTCGAGCCAGACCTTGGAGATATAGAGCAGCACCGCCGTGTCATGATTGATCGGCGGGAAGAAGTAACCGACGATCCAGGCAGTGCAGAGCACCAGCAGGAAGCCATAGAGCAGGCGAGACCAGTCCAGCCGCATCAGCAGCGGACGGCTGGGGTCGCGGCGCTCCAATGCCATGTTGGCAGGCGGCAGGTCGGCGGGCTGGATATGGCTCATGCTATCGTTACGCCCCCTCCAGGGGGCCGGGACAAATCTACCGGGACTTGGTAAATCATTCACTTCATTCGGAATCAACGGGTATCTAGGGATGCAGCGCGAGGAATACCGCCGCATGGCGGCGCTGGAAGAGAGCATGTGGTGGTACCGGGCGCTGCATGCCGGCGTGTTGCAGCGCATCCAGCGGCTTGGACTGGTTGCCGGTTCCCGGCTGCTGGATGCCGGCTGTGGTACCGGTGGCTTTCTCCGCTATCTGAAGCTGTCAGGGCTGCCGGTTCTGCCCCAGGGGGTAGAGTATGACGCGGAAGCCGCCGCCGTCGCCCGGGACAAGACCGGCCTGCCGGTGGCGGTTGGCTCGGTGAACGGCCTGGCCTATGCCGAGGGCAGCTTCGATGTCATCGTTTCCAATGACGTGCTCAGCCATGCCGCCGTGGACGAGGCAGTGGCCCTGGCCGAGTTTCGCCGTTGCCTGGTGCCGGGCGGCCGGCTGCTGCTGAGCCTGCCGGCCTATGCCTGGATGGCCTCGGCCCATGACCGCCATGTGCATAATGCCCGCCGCTACACCGCCGGCTCTGCCCGGGCAGCGCTGGAGCGGGCCGGGTTCCGGGTTGAGGCCGTGGGCTATTGGAACAGCCTGCTGTTTCCTCTAATGCTGCTGCATCGGCTGACCGCCGGCCAGACGCAGCAGGAAAGCGACGTGAAACCGTTTCCGCCGCTGCTCGACCGGTTATTCTTTGCCGTCACCGCCCTGGAGCGCGCCCTGGCCCGGCTGGGTCTTGGCCTGCCCTTTGGCGGCTCCGTCTGGGTGCAAGCGAGAAAACCATGAACACCAGTCCTGCGCCGCTCTTTGCCCTGTCCATCGTGGTGCCGGTCTATAATGGTGCCAACAGCGTACCGACCCTGGTCGATGCGCTCGCCCGGCTCGAGGTCGAGGGTGGCCTGGAGATCGTGCTGGTAAATGATTGCAGCCCGGATAATTCGCTCGCCGTCTGCCGCGAACTCTGTGCCGCCAACAGCGTGGCGCTGAGCGTGGTCAACCTGTCGCGGAATTACGGCGAGCATAACGCGGTGATGGCCGGCCTGAAGCATGCCCGCGGCGCGCATATCATCACCATGGACGATGATCTTCAAAACCCGCCAGAAGAGGTGCTGCGGCTGTGGCGCCATACCCGGGATGGCGGCTTCGATGTCGTCTACACCTATTATGCCGAGAAGCAGCATGAATCCTGGCGCAATCTCGGCAGCCGCTTCACCAACTGGTGTGCCGACCATCTGCTCGACAAGCCCAAGGGTCTCTACCTTTCCAGCTTTCGCTGCATGAGCGCCTTCCTTGCCCGCACAGTGGTGGATCACGATGGGCCGTTCCCTTATATCGACGGCCTGATCATGCAGATCACGCAGAATATAGGCCGCCTGCAGGTAGCGCATCTGCCGCGCGCCGAGGGCCGCAGCAACTACACGCTCGCCCGCCTGTTCCGCCTGTTCCTGTCGATGTTCCTGAATTTCTCGGTGATTCCGCTGCGTGTCGGCACCATGGTCGGCGTGGCGATGGCGGGCCTTGGTGTACTCGGCTTCGTCGTGGTGCTGGTGGAGGCACTGATCTCCGCCGACCGGCCGCAAGGCTGGGCCTCGCTGATGGCTGCGGTGCTGCTCCTGGCCGGCGTGCAGCTCATCATGCTCGGTCTGGTCGGCGAGTATCTTGGCCGCATGTTCCTGGCGGTGAACAAGCGGCCGCAATTCGTGGTGCGCGACGTGCAGCGCAATGAGAAAGCTGAGGCGGGGGCCGCGCCATGATGCAGTTCTATATTGTGCTGGCGCTTGGCGTGCTGATCGGTGTCGCTGGACAGATGCTGCTGAAATCCGGCGCCGATGCGGGCCAGGAAGGGCTCTTGGCGCAATTCCTGGCGCCGCAATCGATCCTCGGCCTCGGGCTCTATTTCCTCGCCGCGCTTTGCTACATGTATGCCTTGCGCAAGCTGCCGGTCTCGGTCGCTTTCCCGATGGTGTCGCTGTCCTATGTGGTGGTGGCGCTGGCGGCCTACTGGCTCTATGGCGAGCCGCTCGGCCTGCCCAAGCTGGCCGGCATCGCGCTGATCTGCGCCGGCGTCATCCTCGTCACGCGCACCGCTTAACCGTTGCAATCAGCCGTCAGGCTGATTGCCTGACAGCCGCCACCACGGCGTCCGCCTGAATATCGCTGAGCTGCGGGAACATCGGCAGGCTGATGATGCTCTTGGCCGCGGCCTCGGTGCGCGCCAGGCCGCCGACGCCCAGCGGCACGCGACCCTGATAGGCCGGCTGCAAGTGGATCGGCACCGGATAATGGATCAGCGTGCCGACACCGGCCTTGGTCAATGCCTCGCGCATGGCATCGCGGCGTGCTGCGCCGACATCGATGACATATTGATGGTAGACCGGTTCGGCGCCGGCACGGGTCGCCGGCAGGCTGACGCCATCCAGGTTCTTCAGGCCGGCATCGTAGCGGGCGGCAATCGCCTGGCGCCGCGCCGTATCGGCCTTGAGGCGTGTCAGCTTCACCCGCAGGATCGCCGCCTGCAGTGGATCAAGACGGCTGTTCATGCCGGTGATGGCGCTGACATAGCGGTCACGCCAGCCATATTCGCGCAATTCCTTCAGCCGGGTAGCCACTGCGGCATCCTCGGTGGTGATGATACCGCCATCGCCGATGGCGCCGAGATTTTTGGTCGGGTAGAGCGAGTAGGCGGTGAGCTGACCCCAATGGCCGATACCGATGCCGCCGAGACGCGCGCCATGGGCCTGGCTGCCATCCTCGATGATGGCAAGGCCGTATTTGCCGGCGATGGCCGCGATGGCCGGCATGTCGGCAGCCTGGCCATAGAGATGCACCGGCACGATCGCCTTGGGCTTGGCGGCGCCTGCGGGCCAGGCGGCCAGGGTCTTTTCCAGTTGCGCCGTATCGATGCCGTAATAGGCATCCACATCCAGCAGCACCGGCGTGGCGCCGACCAGTTCGATGGCCGAGACAGTGGCGACAGCGGTATGCGACACGGTGAATACGGCATCGCCTGGACCAAGGCCGAGGGCGCGGAAGGCGAGGATCAGTGCATCGGTGCCGCTGGCCACCGCCACGCCCTGCTTGGCGCCGGCATAGGCGGCGAACTCGGCCTCGAAGGCACTCACTTCCTCACCGAGGATATAGCGCCCGCCTTCGAGCACGCGACGGATAGCGGCGTCGATCTCGGCCTGTTGCGCCAGGTAGGCGGCCTTGGGGTCGGTCTGCGGAATCATGATTCGGGCCTCTTGTAATGCGCCGCTATGGCAGCACGGGATTATGCCGAAATCATGGCCCCTCACCAGGGTCAGCCAGCCTGCGCCAGGGCTTGCCAGTCATGGCGCGGAGCGGCAAAGTGGCCGCCATGCTGACCGATACCGCCCGTCCTCGCCGCCGTCTTGCCATCCTGTTGCTTGGCTGCGGCCTGCTTTCCGGCTGCGGCGGCGTTACCGGGGCGCTGAGCGATCCATATTTTATAACGGTACAAGACCAGACACTGGATCCGGCTACGGCCCTGCCGTTGTTCTCGGTCTGCTACAATTCGACCCTGCACAAGGCGGAAGCGGTGCGGAATCTGGTGGTACAGCATTGTGCCAATCCGAAGCCGCTGGAGAACCGCAGTGACCTGGATCACTGCTCGCTGGCCGCACCGGTGCGTGTCACCTACACCTGCACCGCGATCAGCCGCACGGCAGCGGAAGCCCGGCCGGCGCAATCCACCGATACCAGCAGCTTCAGCACCGGCTTGGTTTTCTAGTATAGCCCGGTTTTAAGCGCCCGGTTTCAAGTGCTGAGGCGCTTGCCGCTTTCCTTGTCGAACAGATGCAGTTGCGTGCTGTCGACACTGAGCGTCGGCTGGCTGTTGTCGTGGAAGCCGGCATTGCTCGGCACGCGCGCCACCACATCCTCGCCGCCGATCTTGCAATGCAGCAGCGTATCGGCGCCGAGTTCTTCCGCCACATCCACCTTCAGGCTGAGGCGGCCAGCCGCGGGTGCGCCGGTGTCACCGGGGCGGACAAGCAGCATATGCTCCGGGCGCAGGCCCAGCGTGTAGGCGCCGGCAGCACCGGCATAGGCCGGCGGCAGCGACAGCCGGCTGCCATCCTGCAATTGCGCCACGCCACCCGCCACCTGGCAGCTCAGGAAATTCATCGGCGGGCTGCCGATGAAGCCGCCAACATAGGTGGTGGCCGGCGTGGTGTAGACCTCGGCCGGCGTGCCGATCTGCTCGGCGCGGCCCTGGTTCATCACGATCAAACGGTCGGCCAGTGTCATCGCCTCCACCTGGTCATGGGTGACATAGACCGAGGTGACGCCGAGTTGCTGGTGCAGGCGCTTGATTTCAAGCCGCATCTGTACGCGCAGCTTGGCATCCAGGTTGGAAAGCGGCTCGTCGAACAGGAACACGCTCGGCTCGCGCACGATGGCGCGGCCCATGGCGACGCGCTGGCGCTGGCCACCGGAAAGTTCGCGCGGACGGCGCTGCAGGTAGGGCTGCAATTGCAGGATTTCAGCGGCGCGGGCAACGCGCTTGGCGATCTCGTCCTTGCCCATGCCGCGGATGCGCAGGCCGTAGGACATGTTCTCATGCACGCTCATATGCGGATAGAGCGCGTAATTCTGGAACACCATGGCGATGTCGCGATCGGCCGGTTCGATTTCGTTGACCACGCGCTCGCCGATGCTGATCGTGCCGTCGGTGATGGCTTCCAGGCCGGCGATCATGCGCAGCAGGGTAGACTTGCCGCAGCCTGACGGACCGACGATGACAATGAATTCGCCGTCCTTGATCTCCATGTCGACGCCATGGATGACCCGGAGCGAGCCGTAGTTCTTCTTAACGCTGTTGAGCGTCACCTTTGCCATGGCGGCTTACTTCTCCGTTTCCACAAGTCCCTTGACGAACCAGCGCTGCATCAGTACCACCACCGCCACCGGCGGCAGCAGTGCCAGCACGACCATGCCCATGATCACCGGCCATTCCAGGAAGGCGTCAGGCGCACGCACCAGGCGGCCGATGGCCAGCACGATGGTCTGGTAATTGGCATCCGAGGCGATCAGCAGCGGCCACAGATACTGATTCCAACCGTAGATGAACTGGATCACGAACATCGCCGCGATGCTGGTGCGGGCCAGCGGCACCAGCACATCCCAGAAAAACCGCATCGGGCCGGCGCCATCGATGCGTGCCGCTTCCACCAGTTCGTCCGGCACGGTCATGAAGAACTGGCGGAACAGGAAGGTGGCGGTGGCAGAGGCGATCAGCGGCAGCACCAGGCCGGTATAGGTATCGAGCAGGCCAAGATCGGCGACGATCTTGTAGGTCGGGATGATGCGCACTTCGACCGGCAGCATCAGGGTGATGAAGATCATCCAGAAGAAGAAGTTCTTCAGCGGAAAACGGAAATAGACGATGGCGAAGGCGGAAAGCAGCGAGATGATGATCTTGCCTACCGCAATGCTCACCGCCATCAACAGGCTGTTGGCCATCAGCACCAGTGCCGGCGTGCCACCGGAAACGCCGACCAATTGTGGCCCTTCGAACAGCGCCTGCGCGGTGTTCTTGAAGAACTCGGCGCCGGGCAGCATCGGCATCGGCGATTGCGCCAGATCCGGGATGGTATGCGAGGCGGCGATGATCGCCAGATAGATCGGGAAGGCGACAATCAGTCCGGCCACGGTCAACGTGGCATGGCTGATGAAATCGGCAACAGGGCGGCGCTCGATCATCAGTAGTGCACCTTGCGCTCGATGTAGCGGAATTGCAGCACCGTGAGGCCAATCACGATCAGCATCAGCACCACGGACTGCGCAGAGGAGCCGCCGAGATCCTGCGCCTCGAAGCCGTCGTACCACACCTTGTAGACCAGGATTTCGGTCGCCTTGGCCGGGCCGCCACGGGTGGTGGCATGCACCACGCCGAAGGTTTCGAAGAAGGCATAGACCACGTTCACCACCACCAGGAAGAACAGGGTGGGCGAGAGCAGCGGGAACACGATGGTCCAGAAGCGCCGGGTCGGGCTGGCGCCATCGATGGCGGCCGCCTCGATCAGCGATTTCGGGATCGATTGCAGGCCGGCCAGGAAGAACAGGAAATTGTAGCTGATCTGCTTCCAGGTGGCGGCGATCACCACCACGAACATGGCCTGGCCGGAATTGATCAGGAAGTTCCAGTCATAACCCATCTGCTTCAGCAGGTAGGCGACAATGCCCTGGCCGGGCAGGAAGACGAAGCTCCACAGCGCACCGGCGGCGGCAGGCGCCACGGCATAGGGCCAGATCAGGATGGTCTTGTAGGCCATGGCGCCGCGGATGATGCGGTCGGCCATCACGGCGAACAGCAGCGAGACGCTCAAGCCGATGGAGGTCACCAGCAGGCTGAATATCGCCGTGACCTTGAAGGAATTCAGGTAGTATTCGTCTTCCAGCAGGTTGACGAAATTCTCCAACCCGACGAACTGGCTGGAGGTGCCGAAAGCATCCTCGCGCAGCACCGACTGCACCACGGCCTGGCCTGCCGGCCAGAAGAAGAACACGATGGTAATCGCGATCTGCGGTGCCAGCAGCAGGTAGGGCAGCAGCTTATGGTTGAAGACGACGCGCTTTTCCATGCTCGCGATTCTCTAGATTCGCCCCAAGAAAAGGCCCGCGCCTGACAAAGTCAAGACGCGGGCCGATCCTCTCAGGTGCGCTTAAGAGCGCTTGTTGTCGCGCTCGAACTGGCGCAGCAGGCGGTTGCCGCGCTCGACGGCGGTATCAAGGGCTTCCTTCGGCGACTTCTTGCCCGACCACACCGCTTCGAGTTCTTCGTCCATCACATCGCGGATCTGGACGAAGTTACCGAGGCGCAGGCCCTTCGAGTTGGCAGTCGGCGGCTTCAGCATCATCTGCTGCACCGAAGTGTCGGTGCCCGGGTTGGCGGCGTAGAAGCCCTGGGCCTTGGTGGCCTCATAGGACATCGGGGTGATCGGCAGATAGCCGGTCGCCTTGTGCCACGCAACCTGGCTTTCGGTAGCGGCCAGGTAATCGAAGAACTGGGCAACGCCCTTGTATTCTTCGGCCTTGTGCTTGGCCAACACCCACAGCGAGGCGCCGCCGATGATCGAGTTCTGCGGCGCGCCGGCCACGTCGCTGTAGTAGGGCAGCATCGAAATGCCCCACTTGAACTTGGCGCCGCGGGCAAAGGTGGCATAGCCAGCCGAGCTTTCCATGTGGATGGCGCACTCGCCCGAGACGAACTTGGCGTTCGGCTCGTTCTTGCGGCCGCCATAGGTCATCAGGCCTTCCTTCATCCAGTTGGAAAGCGTGGTGATGTGGCGCACATGCAGCGGGCTGTTGAACTGCAGCACGGTGTCGAAGCCGTCGAAGCCGTTGGATTTCGAGGCGAACGGCACGTTATGCAGGGCCGAGAAATTCTCGAGCTGAATCCAGGTCTGCCAGTTGGACTGGAACGGGCAGGTGGAGCCGGAAGCCTTGAGCTTGCGGATCACGCCGTCCATTTCCTGCCAGGTCTTCGGCGGCTGGTTCGGGTTCAGGCCGGCCTTCTCGAAGGCGTCCTTGTTGTAATACATCACCGGGGTGGAGGAATTGAACGGGAAGGACAGCATCTTGCCGTCCGAGGTGCTGTAATAGCCCGTCACCGCCGAGATATAGGAGCCCGGGTCGAACTTGTAGCCGTTCTGGGCCATCAGCTCATAGACCGGCTTGATGGCGGCGCGGGAGGCCATCATGGTGCCGGTGCCGACTTCGAACACCTGCACGACATGCGGGCCCTTGCCGGCGCGGAAGGCGGCCATGGCAGCGGTCAGGGTCTCAGGGTAGCTGCCCTTGTTGACCGCGACGATCTTGTACTTGTCCTGGCCCTTGTTGAAGCCGTCGGCAACTTCATTGACGCGGTCATTCAGCGCGCCGGTCATGGCATGCCACCACTGCAGCTCGATCCGGTTGTCCTTGGCCTGCGCCAGGGCAGCCGAGGAAGAGGCGATCAACGCGGTGCCGGCAAGCAGCGTCAGCGCCAGGCGCGCGCCAAAGCCAACAGAAGTCCCTGTGGTTTTCATTATTCCGTCTCCAATGCTAAATTTCCCACCCTGTCGGGGGAGCCCGACTTATAGTTTTCATGCCGCGACGGTTCCGCGTCAGCATGGTTACAGTTATATGACAGGGGCCGTCTGTGACCAAGGGTTATTCGCACACAATCGAATGGGCCGCCGACCAGGTGCTCGTAGACGGTCGCTCCTATCCCTTTACGCTGCGTCGCGATGCACGGGCCCGCCGTATGCTGCTGCGCGTCATGCCGCGTGATGGTGCGGTTGTGCTGGTGCTGCCGAAACGCGCCAGCCTGCAGGCCGGGCGGCAGTTTATGGCGGAACAGGCCGGCTGGATCCTGGCGCGCCAGGCGGAACGGCCGCAATCCCCTCCGTGGGCGGATGGCGGCTCTGTGCCATTTCTCGGTGAAACACTCACCATCCGGCACTGCCCGCAGGCACGGGCACGCGGCGCGGTATGGCGCGAGGGCGGGGAACTGCTGGTCGCCGGCCAGCCGGAACATCTGGCGCGGCGGCTGCGCGACTGGCTGAAGGTGCGGGCGCGGGAGGAATTCACCGTCCAGGCCCGCAGCCTGGCCGCAGGCGAGGGACTCGCCATCAGTCGCGTCACGGTGCGCGATACGTCGAGCCGCTGGGGCAGTTGCTCGGCCGGCGGCAATCTCTCCTTCTCCTGGCGCCTGATCATGGCGCCGCCGGCCATCGTGCGTTACATGGTGGCGCATGAAGTGGCGCATCTGCGTCATATGGATCATAGCGACGCGTTCTGGCGGCTGGTGGCGCGCTTAAGCGGCGGTGAGGCGGAAATGCGCACCGCCCGGCACTGGCTCAAACGCCATGGCGCCGCCCTGCATCTGGTGGGATAGGCAAAAGCGGATGGCCAAGCTGAACAAGGATTCGCTGGCGATGGTGGTGCTGCTCGGCTGCATCACCGCGTTGGGCCCGCTTTCCACCGATATGTACCTCGCCTCGCTGCCGAGTCTGGCGCGTCTCTACCAGACCGATGCCGCCACGGTGCAGCTCACGCTATCTGCCTTCCTTGCCGGCTTCGCGGTGACCCAGCTCATCCATGGTCCGCTCTCCGACCGCTTCGGCCGCAAGCCGGTGCTGCTGGTCGGGGTCGCCATCTTCATCCTGGCCAGCATCGCCTGTGCCCTGTCGCCGAGTATCGAGGCACTGATTGCCTGGCGTTTCGTGCAGGCTTGTGGCGCCTGTGCCGGCGTGGTGCTGGGCCGCGCCGTGGTGCGTGACCTGTTCGACCGCGAACGCGCCGCGCGCATGATGTCGATGATCGCCATGGCGCTCGGCCTCACGCCGGCGGTGGCGCCGGTGCTGGGCGGCTTCCTGCACAGCTATATCGGCTGGCAAGCCAACTTCATCGCCATGGCCTTGATCGGCCTCTCCTTGTGGCTGGCCATTGCGCTGCTGCTGGCAGAAAGCAATACACGGCTGGACCCCACCGCAACGCAGCCGCTGCCGATGCTGCGCAATTTCGGCGCCCTGCTGCGGCACCAGCGGTTTCGTGGCTATGCCGGCTGCATCGCCTTCTGCTACGGCGGCCTGTTCGCCTTCATCTCCGGCTCCAGCTTCGTGCTGATCGGGGTCTACGGCGTCTCGGAAACCGCCTATGGCTTCTACTTCGGCATGGTGGTGATCGGCTATATCACCGGTGCACTGATCGGTGCGCGGTTCACTGTGCGCCTCGGCGTTGACCGCATGCTGCAACTCGGCGTCGGGTTATGCGCCGGCGGCGGCCTGCTGATGCTGGCGGCGGTGCTGTATTTCCTGGTCCGGGGCAGCCAGGGCCATTGGCTCGCCGTGGTGCTGCCGATGCTGCTTTATACGGCGGGTGTCGGGCTTACCATGCCGCAGGCCCAGGCCGGCGGCCTGCAGCCATTTCCGCAAATGGCCGGCGCAGCGGCGTCGCTGATGGGCTTCACGCAGATGACGGTAGCGGCCTGTGTTGGCATTTTCGTCGGCCACGCGCTGGATGGCACGGCCTTGCCGCTGGCGGCGACTATCGCTGCCATGGGCGTGCTGAACGCGGCGTCCTACTGGCTGATTGTGCGGCGCAGCTAATTAGTCACTGCCTAGCGCCGGGCCGAGCCATTCGCTCAGCGCCCGCAGCATTTCCTCACCTACCGGGCCTGACAGGTCCGGCACCGTGCGGCTCTTGAAATTATGGCTGAGCTGCGGGAACAGGCGCAGGCTGTGCGGCGCCGGCCCGCGCGCGGCGAAGGCATTGTCCAGTGCCGGGGCATCGCGCTCGGCCGAGACCTGGGTGTCGCCCTGGCCCTGCAGCACCAGGACGGGGCCGGGGAAGCTGCGCGCCAGGCTGGCCGGTTCCAGTTTCAGGAAAGCCTGCAGGAAGGGGCCGGCATAGGCCGGGTAGAGCGGCGCCAAGCCACGCGGCATTTCGGCGGGCACCTGGCCGGTATTGATGATGGTTTCCATGATGCGGCGGTTGGCCGCCAGCAGCGCCCGGCTCTGGTTGGCCGGGGCCTGCTGTTCGATCAGCAGCCGCTCGAGTTGTTCCGGGATCACCGCATCCATGCGCCGGCCCGGCGTGGCAGCAAGCACCAGCACGGCCGGCGCTGGTTTCAACTGCGCCGCCGCCGACAGCGCAATCATGCCGCCTTCGGAATGGCCCAGGATGCCTGTGCGGCTGCCGTCGATGCCGGGATGCTCGGCCAGGAAGCGGAAGGCAGCCATGGCGTCGCCGACAAAATTCTCCCAGCGGAAGAATTCGGGATAGGCCGAGGCATCGGCGGGCAGGCTGGCATTATTGGCATGCATGCCACGCTTGTCGTAGCGCAGCGTGGCAACACCCTGCGCCGCGAGATACTCGGCGATTTGGCGCAGCAGGTCGGTGCGGATATGCGGCGGCTGGTTGCCATCGCGGTCGGTGGGGCCGCTGCCCTGGATCAGCAGCAGGGCAGGCCAGCCCTTGGCCGGCTGCTGTTTGCCGGCAGGCATCACCAGGGTAAGGGCCAACGGCGTGTTGCCGGCGCCTTGCGCAATACCTTGCAGCACGGTGGCGGTCTCCGATGCGCGGGCGAGGCCGGCGCTCAGCAGCAGGGTGAGAATAAAAGTGAGGCGGACAAACGGACGCATGGCGGGCATGTTATTGCCTAATCGGCTGCGGGCCAACCTGCCAGATCATGCGCGGTTCGGCGGGTTCCGGGGCTGCGGGCTGGGGCATGCTGTTGTCCGACAGCGGCGTCTGGCGTGGCGGTGGCGGCGCATTGCCTTGTGCGGGTGAAGGCGCAGGCGTGGCGGGACGGCCATTGAACTGCTGCAGGATGCGGTCCCACAGCGAGGTGATGCCGGCCAGCGGGGTTTCGCTGCGCGGCGGCTGGCGGACCAGCGGCTTGGCCTCACTGCCCTTCACCGCTTCCTGCATGAAGGCGCGCCAGATCTGCGCCGGCATGCCGCCGCCGGTAACCTTGTTCATCGGTGCGTTATTGTCGTTGCCAACCCATACGCCGGTGATCAGGTCCGGCGTATAGCCGATGAACCATGCGTCGCGGTAATCCGACGTGGTGCCGGTCTTGCCCGCTACCGGGCGGCCGATACGGGCGGCGCGACCGGTGCCGTTATCCACCACGCCTTGCAGCAATTCGTTCAATTCGCTCAACGGCTCGGGGTCGATCATATGCGCCATCACGCTCTGTCCATCGCGGCGGAATAGCACGTTGCCCCTGGTGTCGCGGATTTCCAGCACGGCATAGGCCATCACGGTGTAGCCGCCATTGGCAAAGGTGGTGTAGGCGTTGGTGAGTTCGAGCAGGCCGGTCTCGAAGGCGCCCAGCGCCAGGGAGGGATGCGGCTTGAGGTCGCTGACGATACCAAGCCGCCGCGCCGTCTCGATCACGCGCTGGCGCCCGACGCGTTCGGAGAGTTGCACCGCCACGGTATTGGTGGATTGCGCAGCGGCTTCGCGGAACGTGGTCGGGCCCTGGAACTTGCCGTTGTAGTTGCGTGGCGCCCAGTTCTCCACGCTGATCGGGCCGTCGATGAAACTGTCCTCGGGGTGGATGCCGTTTTCCAGCGCGGTGAGAAACAGGATCGGCTTGAAGGCGCTGCCCGGCTGGCGGCGCATCTGGGTGGCGCGGTTGAAGCTCGATTCAAGATAGTCGCGGCCGCCCACCATGGCGCGCACAGCGCCATCGGGCGATAGCGCCACCAGCGCCGCCTGGTCGACATCCAGCTTCTCGCCATCGCGGCTCAAGGCCGCTTCCGCCGCCCGTTCGGCGGCTTGCTGCAGGCGTGCATCCAGCGTTGTCCACACGATCAGGTCGGGCTGGTCGCGGCCGACAAGCTGGTAGATTTCCTCCACCGCCCAATCGGCGAAGTAGCGTGCATTCGGCATCGGCAGGCGCGAACGGGCAAGCTGTGCTGGCTTGGCTGCCGCCGCTTTGGCTGCGGCTTCGTCGATAAAGCCGGCAGCCACCATGTTGTCGATCACCTGCGCCGCGCGGCTCTGCGCCGATTTGATGTTGCCGGTAGGCGCCAGGCGGGACGGTGCCTTCAGCAACCCGACCAGCATGGCGCTCTCGGTCAGATTCAGCTTGCTTGCCGGCTTGTCGAAATAACGCTGCGCCGCAGCCTCGACGCCATGGGCGCCGGCGCCGAAATAGACGCGGTTGAGATACATCTCCAGGATCTGGTCCTTGGTGAAATTGCGCTCCAGCCAGAAGGCGAGCAGCAATTCCTGCACCTTGCGCTTCATGGTGCGACTGGTATCGAGGAACACATTCTTGGCGAGCTGCTGCGTCAGCGTGGAGCCACCCTGCACCACGCGGCCGGCGCGGATATTGGCGAAGGTGGCACGGCCCAGGCCGATCGGATCGATGCCGAAATGGCTGTAGAAGCGCCGGTCCTCGGTGGCGATCAGCGCCTCCGGCAGATGCTTGGGCAATTCCTTGAGATTGCGGTGTTCGCCATAGAGGTCGCCGAAAGTGGCGAGCATGCTGCCATCCGCTGCGCGCAGCGAGATCGAGGACCGCCGCTCGATGACATAAAGCTCGTTGAAGCTCGGCAAGGTATAGGCGTAGTAGGCCACCACGCCACCGACCATGACCACACTCCAGATGCCGAGCAAGGCAATGCCGACCAGTATCCGGCGCAGCCAACCGCCCCTGAGGAGCTTGCGCGCCTTGGGCGTGGACTTCTTGCGGCTGGACTTACCGGAGGAGGATGTGGACATGGGGCAGGCTTACAGGACCAGGGTTACGGAATGGTAGCCCCCGTATGCTGAAACAAGGGGCGGCTTGGGGCCTGATTGGCGGCAGAATATGTCGGCTTTAGGGCAGGGGGCTTGACCGGGATGTTTTTCCCCGTATGTTATAAAGTAACATGTCCAATCAACACCACGATCATAGCCATCATCACCATGGCAGCCATGGCCCTTCGCCGGCTTTGGCTGGCGCGGGTATGGCGGTCAGCTTCCTGGCGGCCGGCCTGGTGCAGCGCCTGCTCTGGCTGCTGCCGTTGCTGGCGGCCCTCTGGGGCCTGATCGCCTGGGCCTTGCTCAGCGATTGAAGCCTGCCGCCATGAGCGCCGATATTTCCTGCCGCAATGTTACCGTTGCCTATGACCGCCACCCGGCGGTGCATCACCTGAGCGGCTGCTTCACAGCGGGCTCGCTCACCGCCGTGGTCGGGCCGAATGGCGCCGGCAAGAGCACGCTGCTGAAGGCCATGGCCGGCATGCTGCCGCTGGCCGGCGGCAGCATCGAACGCGGTCCACTGCGGCAGCGCGATATCGCCTATCTGCCGCAGCAGGCAAGTCTTGATCGCGCTTTCCCGATTTCGGTGCTGGAACTGGTGCTGCTCGGGCAATGGCAGCATGTTGGTCCCTTCGGCGGCATTGGCCGGCACGGCATTACAGCGGCGCGCGAAGCACTCGCCGCCGTCGGTCTCGAAGGTTTCGAAAAGCGCCCGCTGGCAACGCTGTCTGGCGGCCAGTTGCAACGCGCGCTGTTTGCCCGCGTGCTGGTGCAGGATGCCCGCCTGATCCTGCTGGACGAGCCGTTCAACGCGCTGGATGCCCGCACGGTGAGCGATCTGGTTGAGCTGCTGCATCGCTGGCATGGTGAAGCGCGTACCGTTGTGGCGGTACTGCATGATTTCGATCTGGTGCAGAGCCGTTTCCCGGAAGCGCTGTATCTGGCGCGCGAACCGGTTGCCTGGGGTCGCACGGCGGAAGTGCTGACGGCGGAAAACCAGTTGCGCGCCCGGCGCATGGCGGAATCCTGGTCTGAGCATGCGGCGGTCTGCGCCGCCGATACGGCGGCCTGACCATGCTCGAGTTCTTCATCCAGCCATTCATCGAATTCGCTTTCATGAAGCGGGCATTGGTTGCCTGCTTCGCTCTGGCGCTGGGCTCGGCACCGATCGGCGTGATCTTGATGCTGCGGCGCATGAGCCTGTTCGGCGAGGCAATGAGCCATGCCATCCTGCCCGGTGCCGCCACCGGCTTCCTGATCGCTGGTTTCTCGCTGCCGGCGATTTCCATCGGTGGCGTGATCGCCGGCCTTGTGGTGGTGCTGGCGGCGGGTGCAGCCACGCGCGCCACCGACCAGCGCGAAGACGCTTCGGTCGCGGCTTTCTACCTGATCGCCCTGGCGCTTGGTGTGGCGCTGATCTCGATGCGCGGCTCCAGCGTCGATGTGATGCATATTCTGTTCGGCAGTGTGCTGGCGGTGGATGAAGCCGCCCTGCTGCTGCTCGGCGTGATCAGCAGCATCAGCCTGGCATTGCTGGCGGCGCTCTACCGCCCGCTGCTGCTCGATGGCTTCGATCCCGAATTCCTGCGCAGCCTGCGCGGCACCGGCGGCGGCACGCTGTATCATCTGATTTTCCTTGGCCTGGTGGTGGTGAATCTGGTCGCCGCCTTCCAGGCACTCGGTACGCTGATGGCGGTCGGCCTGATGATGCTGCCGGCGGTGACGGCGCGCTTCTGGGCACGCTCGCTGCCGGGCATGATGGCGGTGGCGGCCTTGATCGCCGCGATTTCCGGCTATGCCGGCCTGCTGCTGTCTTTCCATGCCAACCTGCCGTCCGGCCCGGCCATCGTGCTGGCCTGCGGCAGCCTTTACATCGTGTCGCTGTTCTTCGGCCGCGTGCAGGGCATCCTGCTGCGGCTGCTGCCGGCACGGCATCTGGAGGCCTAGGGTCCGGACCCATTGGGGATAGGCCCGTGACGTTGTGATTTTCTTGCCTGGCTAGGAGAAAGGCCGAAAGCGATGTGGGGCATCGGTGAGGGTTTTCGACAACGCCAGGCAAGAAAAGCACATCGCCCGCAAGGGTTGGTCTGGGAAGGCCGCCGGATGTCGTCGCAAATCTTGCCCGTAGTCCTACTACGCGCTGCGATTTGCTCCTAACCGGTGGCCTTCCCAGACCAATCCCGGGCCTATCCCCAATGAGTCTGGACCCTAACCATGCGCGCCATGCTGTTTGCCCTGATGTTGCTGTTCGCCGCCCCGCCGGTTCACGCCCAGGCCCAGACCCAGGAAAAGCTGAAGGTCATTGCCAGTTTCTCGATCCTGGCCGATATCGTCGAGCAGGTCGGCGGCGAGCGGCTCACCGTCACCACGCTGGTACCGGCTGGTGGCGATGCCCATGTCTTTCAGCCGAGCCCGGCCGATGCCCGCGCCGTTGCCAGTGCCGATATCCTGATTGCCAATGGTCTCAATTTTGAAACCTGGCTCGACCGCCTGGTGGCCGCTTCCGGCTTCAAGGGCCGGCGTATCGTTGCTGCCCAGGGGATCCAGCCGCGCAAGCTGGCTGGCCATGATCATGCCGGCCATAGCCATGGGCCTGCCGATGCCAAGGCGGGCAAGGAACAGGATGATCCGCATGTCTGGCATGACCTGCAGCGTATGCAGGCTTATGTGGCGAATATCGTTGCCGGCCTGGCCGCTGCCGATCCGCAGCATGCCGAGGGCTATCGCCAGCGCGGCGCAGCCTATGCGGCACAGCTAAAGGACCTGGATACCTGGGCATCGGCGCAGTTCGACCTGGTGCCGCGTGCCCATCGCAAGGCGATCACCCAGCATGATGCCTTCGGCTACCTGGCCGACCGCTACCTGATCACCTTCCTTGCGCCGCAAGGCATGAATACGGAGTCGGAAGCCTCCGCCGAGACCGTGGCGCAGCTCATCCGCCAGATTAAGCGCCAGCGGGTACAGGCGCTGTTCTTCGAGAATGTGGTCAATCCGCGCCTGATCGAGCAGATCGCCAAGGAAGCCAAGGTGACGGTGGGTGGCCGGCTCTATTCCGACGCCCTGGGGCCCCGGGGCAGCGAGGCCGATAGCTACCTCAAGCTCTACCGCCTCAATGTCGAGCGTCTGGTCGGCGCCATGCGCCGCGAGAGCTAAGCCGCCGCTTCATTTTAGCTGCATTCCGCTCTAACCTGCCTCAACCTTGAGGCGGGGGAGTGCCTTTGACCGACGATACCGAGCCCGATACCACCCCGGGCCTGCCCCTGAAGCCGTCCTTGAGCATCGGCAAGCTGATCTTTGGCGGCTTCCTGGCGCTGGTCGGCGTGATCATGATTTCCAATGCCATCGGCCTTGTCACCTTGCGCGAGATCGAGCGCAAGGCAGTGGCTTCGGCTGACCGCGCCTCCCTGGCCGCGCTGGCAACCGATGTCGAACGCGCCACCGCCGAATTGCGGCTGGCCGTACTCACCTATGCTTCGGGCCGTCGCAATGAACAGCGCGACGAAATCGGCGCCCGCATTGCCACACTGTCGCACACGCTGACTGAAGCGGTAGAGCGGTTTGGCAAGGTGGAAGGCAATCGTGGGCTTCGCGTTCTTCAAGGCGAACTTGGTGGGTTCACCGAGCTTTTTGATGGCCTGGTGACAATGCAGGAGCAGCGCCAGCAGGCGCGGCAGGAGTGGCTGGCCAAGGTCGGATTCGTACTGAACGGCCTCGATACGCTCGGTGCCGGAGCGCTCGGCCGGGGCGATCTAGGCGCCGCGCGGCGAATCGGCGAGGTGCGTCAGCGCCTGATCCAGGCACAGGCCCTGGCCTTGGAAATCTTTGCCACCGGCACCCGCTCGCCGCTGCTGGAGGCGCATCAGCGCCTTAACCTTTTGCGTCCCGATCTGCTCGAGATCGAGGAGATGCTGCATGATGAGGCAGCGCGCCGCGCCGTGCAGCTGATGCAGGCCGATCATGGCGATGTGGAAAGCCGCTTCGGCGAGTTGGTGGAGCTGGATGACAGACTGCTGCGCCAGATTGCGGCCCTGGCCGAGCATGGCCGGGTGATCGGCGCCGGTGCCGGCGATCTCCGCCGGCAGGCTGCCGCCGAGGAACAGCGTCTGGCGGCCGGCCTGTTGCGCGACCTGCAGACCAGCGCGGTGTTTAACCTGTTCATCGGCGTGCTCTGCCTGCTGCTCGGCCTGGGCTGCGCCTGGCTGGTGGTGCGCCGCACGGTGCGGCCGCTGGCGGATATGACCCAGGCGATGCGCAGCCTTGCTGCCGGCCGCCTTGAAACCGATATTCCGCATCTGGCCGAAGGCAATGAAATCGGCCAGATGGCGCGAGCCACCGATGTGTTCAAGGCGGCTCTGCTCGATGTTTCGGCAGCCCGGCGCAAGAGCGAGGCTGCCCTGACCAATCTGCGCGTCGCCCAGGCCGATCTCGCGGAAAAGTCGGCGGTGATCGATACCGCGCTGGAAGCCATGGGCCAGGGCCTGGTGATTTTCGATGCCCGGCGTGCCGTGGTAGTGGCCAATGCGCAATTCAGCAGCCTCCTGGCTCTGCCGCCAGGGCGGCCGGAAACCGGCGAGAGCGCCGACAGCTTGTTGTCATACAAGGCGGCCAGCCGGTTCCATGATCCCGCCGCCGTGCGCGATTATCTGCGTGATGCCGTGCTCGACCTGGCGGCCGGGAGGGTCCATGAAGGCGAAATCCTGCGGCTGGATGGCACCATCCTGCGCATGCAGGCATATCCGCGTTCCGATGGCGGTTCGGTCTGCATTGTCACCGATATCACCGAATTGCGCCGCAGTATCTCGGCTGCCGAGGAAAGCCGCCTGTTGCTGCAGACAGTGCTGGATGAAGTGCCGGTCGCGCTGCAGGTGAAGGACCGCGAGCATCGCTATACCCTGGTCAACCGCCAATTCACCGAAGTGGTCGGGCGCGCCGCCAGCGAGTTGCTGGGCCATCGTGCCGCCGAAGTCGCGGGTACGCATGCGCCGGTCAATGTTGCCGCTCTGGATGCCCGGGTGCTGGCTACCGGCCGTGCCACCGGCTTCGTTGAAACCACCTTCCCGGATGCCTCTGGCCGCAGCCGCGCCTGGCTGATCAACAAGGTGCCGATGCACAATGCCGAGGGCATCATCGATCAGGTGTTGACGGTGGTGTTCGACATCACCGACCAGAAGCGGGCGCAGCGCGAGATCGAGCAGGCCCGGCGCATGCTGCAGATGGTGCTGGATGAATTGCCAATCGCTGTCAGCCTCAAGGATGACCAGCTTCGCTTTGTCATGGTCAACCGGCAATTCTCCGGCTTTGTCGGCCTGCCGGCGGAAAAGCTGCTTGGGAAGCGCATGGAGGAAGTGGCCGCCGGTGTGCCGCAGGGGCCCGGCATTGCCGACCGTACCAACGAGCAGGACCGCCAGATTCTCACCCATGGCATTGCCACCGGCTTTGTCGATATCGAGCGCCATTGGGAGGCCACCGGGCAGACCCAGCATCTGCTTTACAACAAGCTGCCGATCCGTGGCGAGGATGGCCGCGTGGCGCAGATCCTCACCGTCACCCTGGATGTGACCCGGCAGAAGCAGGCGGAGCGCGCCACCGAGGAAAGCCGCCGCCTGCTGCGTACGGTGCTGGATGGCATTCCGGTGATTATCAGCGTGAAAGACCGGGAATTACGCTACCGCCTGGTCAATCGTCATTTCCAGGAGATCAATGGCGTCAGCGCCGATCAGGCGCTGGGCCGCACCGCGCTGGAGCTGTTCCAGGCAACGCCGAGCCGGGTGGCGCCGCAGATGGACGATGCCGCTGTTCAGCATGGCGAGAGCAACATGTTCGACCAGACTTTCCCGGACGCACAGGGACGGCTGCGTGACTGGCAGACCAACAAGCTGCCGCTGCTGGCGGCGGATGGCAGTGTCGAAGGCGTGCTGTCGTTGTCCTTCGAGGTCACCGAACGCAAGCAGGCGGAACGCCTGATCGAACTGAGCCGCCGGACATTGCAGACGGTGATGGATGCGCTGCCGGTAGCGATCCATCTCAAGGATATCGACCTGCGCTATGTGCTGGTGAACCGCTACTTCGCCGAAGAAGTTGTCGGCCTGCCGCCGGAACGCCTGCTCGGCAAGCTGGCAGGTGAAGTGTTCGGCGAGCGGCGCTCGGATTTCATTCATGATTACGAGGCCCAGGTGCTGCAGAGCGGTCGCGAGACCGGCTTCGTCGAAGTGCGCCACCCGGATGCCCAGGGCCGGCTGCGCGTCTGGCTCTACAACAAGCTGCCGATCAAGGATCGCGACGATGATATTCGCCAGATACTCACCGTGGCACTGGATATTACCGAGCTGACGGCCGCCAAGGAGGCCGCCGAGCAGGCGGCGCGGGCCAAGGCGGAATTCCTTGCCGTGATGAGCCATGAAATCCGCACGCCGATGAATGGCGTTCTGGGCATGACGCGGCTGCTGCTGCGCAGCGGCCTTAATGATGAACAGCGTGAGCGTGTCGAGACCGTGCTGTCCTCCGGCCGCGCCCTGCTGGCCATCCTGGACAACATCCTGGATTTTTCCAAGCTGGAAGCCGGGCGGGTGGAGGTCGAGAAGATCGACTTCTCGCTCGCCGAACTCTGTGGCTCGGTGCTGTCCATGCTGGCGCAACGCGCCGCCGAGAAGCCGGCGCTGGTGCTGCGCAGCGAGATCGATCCGATGCTCGGCGAATGGCATCGCGGCGATCCGACACGGCTGCGCCAGGTGCTGCTGAACCTCGTGGGCAATGCGCTGAAATTCACCGAGGCCGGTTCGGTGGTGCTGGATGTACAGCGCCTGGAAGGCGATGGCGAAGCCGAGCGGGTGCGGATCGCTGTGCGCGACACCGGCATCGGCATCACGCCGGAGCAGCGCGAGAAACTGTTCGCGGCCTTCTCCCAGGCGGATTCCTCGATCACCCGGCGCTATGGCGGCACCGGTCTGGGCTTGAGCATTTCCAAGAAGCTGGTCGAACTGCTCGGTGGCCGCATCGATGTCGATTCCGCACCCGGCGCCGGCTCCACTTTCTGGTTCGAGATCACCATGCCGCTCGGACAGGCACCGCAGCGCGAAAGCGGCGAGCCACCCCTGCGCTTGCCGCCGCGCCGCCTGCTGCTGGTGGAGGATAATCTGGTCAACCAGCGCATCGCCGCCACGATGTTGCGCGAGGATGGTCATGCCGTTGTGGTGGCCAGCGATGGTTTCGAGGCCTTGGCGGTGGTGCGCAGCGAGCCGTTCGATGCGGTGCTGATGGATATGCAGATGCCGGGTATGGATGGCCTGGAAGCCACTCGCCGTATCCGCGCCCTTGGCGGCCGTTTCGCCTCATTGCCGATCGTGGCGATGACGGCGAACACCTTGCCCGAGGATGTAGAAGCCTGCCTCGCCGCTGGTATGAATGCCCATCTCGGCAAACCCTTCGAGCCGGCAACGCTTTACCGCGTGCTTGCCGGTCTGCTGGCTCTGCCGCCGGGCGAGGCGGCAGCGGCAGGCGGGGAGCGGTTCGAGGAGGATCGCATCGCCCGGCTGGAGCGCCGGCTTGGCCGCGAGGAAACGGCGGCGATGCTGGCCGGCTTCCTGGATGATTTCAGCGCCAGGCTGGCGGAAGTGGCGCCGGGAGACCGCGCCGCGCTGGCCGGCTTGGCGCATACCATCAAGGGCAGCGCCGGCACATTGGGGCTCGATGGGGTGGCCGCTGCAGCCGACGAACTGGTTGCACGCTGCCGTGGCGAGGGAGATGCGGCAGGGGCGGCGAGCAGACTCGGCGATGTTATGACCGAAGCGCGGGCGGATATTGCCGCGCGCTATGGTCTCAAGCATTGAAGGCTGTGGAACGAAGGCAGGCGGCAGACATGCGAACCGGCTGCCGTCACGCTTGCAAGGCGCGGGTCCCCGGAGGAGTGGGACGCAACGGCAGCCGGCGCATTAAGCCGGACAGAGATACTTAGAGCGCGTCGTCGTCGGTTTCGCCGGTACGAATGCGCAGGGCCTTTTCCAGGTCGAGGACGAAAATCTTGCCGTCGCCGATCTGGCCGGTCTTGGCGGCGGTCTGAATCGCCTCCACCACGCGGTCGGCCAGGGCCGACTTCACCGCCACTTCGATCTTCACCTTGGGCAGGAAGCTGACGGCGTATTCGGCGCCGCGGTAAATCTCAGTATGGCCCTTCTGCCGTCCGAAGCCCTTGACCTCGGTTACCGTGAGGCCTTCGACACCGAGGGCGGTAAGCGCCTCGCGTACTTCGTCGAGCTTGAATGGCTTGATGACAGCCGTGACCAGTTTCATGTCTCGCACTCCTCAACGTTATCGCCGGCCCGCCCCGGCCGCCTTAAGGGCGGAAATCGGGCTCGGGCGTTTCGCCTCATCACTCCTTCAAGAACCGTGCCGCTTTGAAACCCGGTTGGCAAGTCCGAGTCGTAGCGGGGTTAGAGGCAGATTCAGCGCCTAAGCGGAGGACATCCGCAAGCAGGTGACGAATCACCGCCTAAAAAACGCGCATTTTGTGCAATAAATACCCAGGGTGGTCCACTGGGGCGGGTTCCCGCCCCAGTGGTGCCGATACCCTGTGGTTAGCCGCCGGTCATCAGGCGATTGGCCGCCGAGGTCACCGCCTTGAGCGAGGCGGCGACGATATTGCGGTCACAGCCGACCCCGAACAGGGTGGAGCCATCCGGCCGCTTCAACTCGACGAAGGCGGCGGCCTCGGTGGAGCTGCCTTTGCCGATGGCATGCTCCCGGTAGTCGATCAGGTTCAGCGTCAGGCCGCTATGGCGGCTGAGCGCGTCGATATAGGCGTCGATCGGCCCGGTGCCGCTGCCCTCGAGCGAAACCTTCTCGCCATTCACCTCCACTTCGGCGGTGAGCAGGCGGCGGTCGGAGGCGTGCACATCCGGCAGGGTGCGGTGGCCCTTGAAGCGGTAGGCGGCTTCCGGCTGCTCGAGATATTCACCCTTGAAGCTGTTCCAGATCAGGTCAGGCGAGATTTCCTTGCCGGTGTTCTCTGCGATCTTCTGGATCACCTGGCTGAATTCGATCTGCAGCCGGCGCGGCAGTTCGAAACCGTAATCCTGTTCCATCACATAGGCGATGCCGCCCTTGCCGGACTGGCTGTTGATGCGGATCACCGGCTCGTAGGCGCGGCCGACATCGGCCGGGTCGATCGGCAGGTAGGGCACTTCCCAGACATTGTCGTTGCGCTGGCTCTGTGCCGCCATGCCCTTCTTGATCGCATCCTGGTGCGAGCCGGAGAAGGCGGTGAAGGCCAGTTCGCCCACATAAGGGTGGCGCGGATGCACCGGCAACTGGTTGCAGTATTCCGCCGTGCGGGCCGCGGCCGTGATGTCGGTAAAGTCCAGCGTCGGGTCGACGCCCTGGCTGAACAGGTTCATCGCCAGTGTCACCACATCGACATTACCGGTACGCTCGCCATTGCCGAACAGCGTGCCTTCCACGCGGTCGGCACCGGCCATCACGCCCAGTTCGGCGGCGGCAACACCGGTGCCGCGGTCGTTATGCGGGTGCAGGCTGAGGATGATGCTGTCGCGGTTTTTCACCTTGCGCAGGAAATACTCGATCTGGTCGGCGTAGATGTTTGGCGTGCTCATTTCCACCGTGGCCGGCAGGTTGAGGATCATCCGCCGCTCCGGCGTCGGCTGGATCACGTCCATCACCGCCTCGCAGATTTCCACCGCGTAATCCACTTCCGTGCCAGTGAAGCTTTCCGGCGAATACTGGAACACCCAGTCGGTTTCCGGCGCCTGGGCGGCCAGCTGCTTCACCAGCCTGGCGGCATCGGTAGCGATCTGGGTGATGCCTTCCTTCTCCATGCCGAACACCACGCGGCGCTGCAACGTGGAGGTGGAATTGTAGAAATGCACGATGGCGCGCTTGGCGCCCTTCAGGCTCTCGAAGGTGCGCTCGATCAATTCCGGCCGGCATTGCACCAGCACCTGCACGGTCACGTCATCGGGGATCAGGTTCTGCTCGATCAGTTCGCGGCAGAAGTCGAAATCGGTCTGGCTGGCGGCCGGGAAGCCGATCTCGATTTCCTTGAAGCCCAGCTTCACCAGGGTCTCGAACATGCGGCGCTTGCGCTCCGGGCCCATCGGCTCGATCAGCGCCTGGTTGCCGTCGCGCAGATCGACGCTGCACCAGATCGGCGCCTTGGTGATGACCCGGTTCGGCCAAGTGCGGTCGGGCAGCTTGATCGGCTGGAACGGGCGGTACTTGTGGAACGGCATGGTGTTGGCGGTGCTCATGGCACACTCCTGAAAGTCGGAATTTGTAGCGATAAGGGTGAGGGGCCCGATTACGGCCGCCGAGTGGCCCGGAAAAGACTCAGCGGCCGCCGCTAAGTCGTAGCGCGCCAAGCTGCGCCGCCAGGGCCGGGAGAATGCGGGCCGGGATATGGCTATGCGCCGGGGTAATGCGGGTAGACGAATGGCTGGACATGGTAGGCGACCGGAATTTGGGGAGGATAAGGGGACTTAAACGCGTGCGCTGCTGTTGCCCGACCCTGCTTACAGGATCGGGTTGATAAGGAGCAGCTGCGTAAGTCGCCGGTCGCGCTTCATAATAGGGTTATTCTGCCTGCCGGGCCGGCAGGCGTCAAGCGGCCCCTGGGCTGGGCCGGAGATATGACGTGTCCGTCAGGTCGGGCATTGCCACTTTGCGGTGCAACATGTAAGGTCCGCGCGATCAACACAATAGCGGTGAGGACCGGGAAATTATGGGGAAAGTCTATCCAAACGCTAAGGCGGCGCTGGACGGCCTGCTGCGCGACGACATGATGGTGATGTGCGGCGGCTTCGGCCTGTGCGGCATCCCTGAAAAGCTGCTGGTTGCCCTGCGCGACAGTGGCGTGAAGGGTATCACCGGCGTGTCCAACAATGCCGGCGTCGATGGTTTCGGCCTCGGCCTGCTGCTGGAGACGCGGCAGGTGAAGAAGATGATCTCGTCCTATGTCGGCGAGAACAAGATCTTCGCGCAGCAGTATCTGGCGGGTGAACTGGAACTGGAATTCAATCCCCAGGGTACGCTGGCCGAGCGCATCCGCGCCGGCGGCGCTGGCATCCCGGCCTTCTACACCAAGACCGGCGTCGGCACGCTGATCGCCGAGGGCAAGGAAGAACGCGTCTTCAACGGCGAGCGCTACATCATGGAGACCGGCCTGGTGGCCGACCTCTCGCTGGTGAAGGCGTGGAAGGCTGATACCGAAGGCAACCTCATCTACCGTAAGACCGCGCGCAACTTCAATCCGATGATGGCCACCGCCGGCCGCGTCACCGTGGTGGAAGTGGAGGAGATCGTGGAAGCCGGGCAGTTGCCGCCCGACCAGATCCACACGCCGGGCATCTACGTGCAGCGCCTGATCTGCGGTGCCCCCTATGAGAAGCGGATCGAGAACCGCACCACGCGCAAGCGCCCGGCTTAAGGAGATCTGACCATGGCTTGGACCCGCGATGAAATGGCCGCCCGTGCCGCGAAGGAACTGAAGGACGGTTTCTACGTCAATCTCGGCATCGGCATCCCCACTCTGGTGTCGAACTACATTCCCGACGGCATGCATGTGGTGCTGCAGTCGGAAAACGGCATGCTCGGCATGGGCCCCTTCCCCTATGAGGGCGAGGAAGACCCGGACCTGGTGAATGCCGGCAAGCAGACCATCACCGAACTGCCCTATTCCAGCTACTTCTCCTCCGCCGACAGCTTCGCGATGATCCGTGGCGGTCATATCGACCTGTCGATCCTCGGCGCCATGCAGGTGTCGGAGAATGGCGATCTGGCCAACTGGATGATTCCGGGCAAGATGGTGAAGGGCATGGGCGGTGCCATGGACCTCGTTGCCGGCGTGAAGCGCGTGGTGGTGGTGATGGAGCATGCCGCCAAGGATGGCGAGAAGAAGCTGCTGCATCGCTGCAACCTGCCGCTGACCGGCGCCGGTGTCGTTGATATGGTGGTGACCGATCTGGCGGTGTTCTCCGTCGACCGCAAGGGCGGCGGCATGGTGCTGCTGGAGCGTGCGCCGGGCGTGTCGCTCGAGGAAATCGCTTCCAAGACCGAAGCGACCTACAGCATCGCCGATACCGCCAAGTAAGCGGTTCGCTGCATTGAATAGCCAAGCCCCGGCGGGTAACCGCCGGGGCTTTTTCTTTTAGGAAGAGTGGGGCCGTTGTTCCGGCAGCGCGTGATCCGGCACCAGCATCCAGTCGCCAGCCAGTTTCAGGCCACGTTCGGCGGCTTCCTGTGCCAGCCAGCCGGCAACGGCGGCAGCAACGACCGGCGCTGCGGCTTTGGCGAGAACCGGTGCCGCGACACCGGCTAAGGCTATCTTCGATGTGCTGGCGGCGAGCGTGGCGGCAAGGCCGCTGCCGGCGCCGCTGAAGGCGTCGCGACCGGCGGCCTTGCATGTCGTGCGCCAGTTCTGCTCGCCGCGCGCCTGGCGATGCAGGTTGAGCAGGGCGGCAATGGCGGCCGAACTCATGGCGCCGCCGAGTGAGCCGCCGCGCGCCGAATCCAGCAACGTCGCGGCGCTTTCGCGGCCGTGATGCAGCAGCATGCTGCCAATGGCGACGCCGACATCGCTGCCAAGCCGCAGCACTTTCAGGGTTGTGCCACGCTCGAGCAGCGATTGCACGCGTGCTGCCTGATCGGAAAATCGCCGCGCGGTTGCCTCGGCGGTTTCCTGCCAAATATCTGCGGTGAAACGGAAACGCATCGTCATCGCTGATGCAGATAGGGATGCAGCAAGGCCAATTCAAGCAACGGGTGCACACAATCATTCCTTGCTATGGACACATTCGGACCATGTTCCAGGGCCGCAATGGAACCAGCGCCGGACTGCATGAAACCCGGAGCCTCAACCGAAGTCATATAGCCATCCAAGAATAAGGGAGTTTCCCATGACCGTTGTTCAGACTATCGCAAAGAATATCAACAATCATCCGCGCCCCTCGCGTCGTACCACGCTGGCGCTGGTGGGCCTTATCGCCGCGATGCCACTGGCCGCTTGTGCCTCCGGGCCGCAGGAGTCGGTAAGTGGCACCATTGCCACGCGCCAAAGCATGGTGCTGCCGGCTGACTCGGTGCTGGTGGTGCGCCTGCTCGACGCCACGCGCGGTGACATGGCTGCCTATACGGTGACAGAGCAGCGCATTGCTGCGGCGCCGCTGCCGGCCCATTTCGATCTGCGCTACTATTTTGGCACAATCAATCCGAACGGCACCTACTATGTGCAGGCGCAGGTGGAGCAGGCTGGCCGCTTGTTGCTGATCAACGACCAGAACTATTCGGTGATCACGCGCAACTCACCTTACCGCAATGTGCAGGTCACCCTGGTGCCGGCTGCCGGCACCGTGCTGGTACCGAATGCCGCCGCACCCGTCGCCGCAACGCCGACTGCGGTGATCCAGAACTCGCCGACGGTGACCGTGGCTCCTGCCACCACCACCGTAATCGTTCCGGGCGGCGTCTATGTGACACCCCGCTAAACTACCGGGATTAATATTCCCAAGCTGAAGCTTTAGGCGGCAGTCTAGTGGAGTAAAGCGGGTGGCGGCTCTCTGTTGAGTCGCCGCCCGTATTTTTTCCGGTTATACTTCTCTCGTTTTGTCGCCAGGGAATTTGCCACCAGGGGGAAATCATGCCGCTTTGCCGCCGCCAGATACTTTTGGGGTCCGCTACCCTGCTGCTGCTCGCCGCTCCGGCATTGGCGCATCATGGCTGGGGTTCCTATGATGCCGCCACGGTGCTGACGCTCGATGGTGTGGTGGCGGAAATCGATCCGAACAATCCGCATGGCGAATTACGGCTTAAGACGGCTGACAAGACCTGGACGGTGACACTTTCCCCGCCGGCCCGCATGGCCGCGCGTGGCAAGCCGATAGCGGATATCAAGGTCGGCGACAAGGTGGTGGCGGTGGGGTATCCCAGCCGCTCGCGTACGGACGAGATGCGTGCCGAACGCTTGACCCATAACGGCTTCACGGTCGAACTGCGCTGATGGCCGATCACGGCGCCATCCAGCACCCACTGCTGCTCGCGCTTGAGCATTCCAGCCTTGGCCGCGCCATGCGCGAGGAATTGCTGCTCTATCCGGCGGTGGAAGTACTGCATATCCTCGGCTTCGTGGCTTTGTTTGCCGGCATTGCCATTTTCGACCTGCGCCTGCTCGGCTTCGGGCGATCACTCTCGCCGGTGCAATTGGCCCGGATCAGCATACCGCTGGCCGGCTATGGCCTCGGTCTCGCCATCGCCATGGGATTGCTCTTGTTCAGCACCGAGGCGACTCACCTCGCCGCCAACCCGGCTTTCCAGATCAAGCTGGTGCTGATCGCGCTCGGGCTGCTGAATGTGTTGCTGTTTCATTACGGCCCCTGGGGCAAAATCGCCGCCTGGAGCACTGAGCCGCCGCGCGCCGCCAAGATCGCGGCCGCCGCCTCGCTGCTGTTCTGGACCGGTGTGGTGATTTGCGGCCGGCTTATTGCCTATCTGTAGCGCATCCCGGTGCAATCAGGAGGCTTGCTCATTGGTGTTGCGCAGCAGCATCAGGGCGGCCAGCGAGATCACGCAGAGGCCGCTGGTGAATAGCAGGACGTAGTGGCCGTATTGCTCCAGCAGCAAGGCGAAGACGAAGGGCGCCGCTGCCTGCCCGAAGCGCGAAGGCGCCGCGAGGTATCCCTGGCGGCGGCCATAGCCAATCGGTCCGAAGATCGCCAGCGGCAGGGTGCCCTTGGCAATGCTGATTACACCGTTGCCGGATCCATGCAGGATCGTGAAGACATAGGCTGCGGCCGGTCCGAAGATCAGCAGCATGGCAAATCCGATCGGATGGGTGATTGTCGCCAGCCTTGCCGAGAGTAGCGGGTGATAGCGCTGCAGCACGCTATGTTCCAGTATGCGCGCCGCCACCTGCGCCGGCCCGACCAGCGAGGCTGCGGCAACTGCCACGGTCTTTGTCGCGCCGGCTGCCTCCAGTATCCGGGGAAGGTGGGCGGCCAGGGCCGTGCTGGTGATCCACATGGCCGCGAAAGAGATGCCGAGCAATATCATCGGGCGGCTGAACATGGATGTGTCAGGATTCGATGGCGCCTCACTGCTGGCGGATGGTGCGCTGACGGATGCTTGAGAGTCCGTCTTCGGTATCAACAGGCGATTGATCGGCAGGCCGATCAGCAGATGGGCGGCTGCCCAGACATAGCAGGCAACGCGCCAGCCCCATTCCGCTTCCACGATGGTTGAGATCGGCCAGCAGATGGTGCTGGCGAAGCCGGCAAGCAGCGTGATGCCGGTGATGGCGCTGCGGGCATCCTTGCCGTAGATGGCGGTAAGGGTGGCGAAGCCTGCTTCATACAGGCCCATGGCCATGCCCAGACCGATTGCCAGCCAGCCGATGACGAATACCACCAGATTGGGAGAGGCGCCAAGCAGGATCAGGCCCAGCGCAAAGACCAGGCTGGACGTGGTGAGAACACCGCGCCCGCCGAAGCGGTCAATCCGCTGGCCGACACCCGGGCCGAAGAAAGCCGTGATCAGCATGGCGATGGAAAAAACGCCATACACGAACCCGGTCGAAACCCCGAAAGTGTCGGCCATGGGGGCTGCGAGAATAGCTGGCAGATAGTAGGTCGAACCCCAGGCAAGTGTCTGCGCTGTACCCAACGCGATGACGATCAGGGTGCGGCGCTCTTTTGCAATGGGCATGGATCAGCAGCAGCCTTGCGTGGTGGTCTGTTTCCCCTTGCTGGTGCCGCAGCCGGACACGACTTGAACCGCAGGCGACTCAGATTGGGTTGAGCAGGACGAAGACGAACAGGAGGAGGTTTCGACAGGCAGGTTCGTGCTGCACACGCCAGTTTCGGGTAGTTCAAGCTGGATGTCATCCGCTGCCGCAAGATCTCCCGCGATGGCAGCCGCGATGGAGCGCACCTGCTCATAGCCTGTTGCCAGCAGGAATGTGGGGGCGCGGCCATAGCTCTTGATGCCGGCGATATAGAAGCCGGCATCCGGCTGTGCCAACTCCCGATGGCCATGCGGGCGCACGGTGCCGCAGGAATGCACATTCGGATCGATCATCGGCGCCAGGATACGCGGGCTTTCCGTGGCGGGGTCAAGATCCAGCCGAACCTCACGCAGCATCGTAAGGTCAGGGCGCTGCCCGGTGGCAACGATGATGCGGTCAACCTCTATCACCATTGGATCAAGGTGCTGGCGACGGAGCGTAACCGTCAAGGGTTCGCCGGTCTCAATATGCGCGATGCTGCTTTGCATATGAACCGTGATCTGCCCGCCGGCCACCATGTTCTCCAGGCTGCGCCCGAGTGCGCCGCGCGCCTCAAGCTTATCATTCGCGCCGCCGCCAAACAGGCGGGCAAGGCTTGCACCGCGCACGGCCCAGATGATTTCCGTCTGCGGCGCCCGCTGCCGCAGCGCCACCAGGTCGAGCAGGACATTCGCCGCCGAATGACCGGCGCCGGTGACCAGTATCCGCTGGTTGGCATAACGCGCGTCGGTCAAGACATCTGGCGTGCCATAGGCGATGCGGTCACGGGCGGCGATTTCGCCAGGCACAGGCAAGCCATTGGTACCGATCGGATTGTGCTGGCTCCAAGTGCCGGAGCAGTCAATCACCGCGCGGGCCAGTTCGATCCGTTCGGCGCCATCTGGTTTCCGCACCAGAATAGTAAATGGTGCCAGGTCACGGCCACTCGATTTCATCTTGTCAAAACCCAGGCGGCTTACGGCAATGACGCGGGCATCATACTCCACAACTGATGCAATCTCGGGCGTTTCGGCCAGCGGCTTCAGGTATTGGGTATATAACTCGGCGCCGGTCGGGTGCTGGCTTCGGCGTGGGGCCTGCCATCCGGTTTTCAGCAGCAGGGCGCGGCTGGCGGCATCAATGTTATAGGACCAAGGCGAGAATAGGCGGATATGGCCCCAGTCGCGCACATGGCTACCCACATCCGGGCCAGCTTCGAGAAGCTTGACGCCAATGCCGCGCGCCAGCAGATGCGCTGCGGCAGCAAGGCCGACAGGGCCGGCGCCAATGACGATCACGGGAAGGTCGTTGCCGAGATTGGGGTGGTTGATCGCATTCATGACATGGTCTTTCGTTATTCGCCGAAGGGCGAATGATTGGGGAAATTTTTTAAAGGTCGCCGATCAGGTGTTGCAGACGGCGCAGTTTCTTCACATCCACGCAATAGCAGGGGCGGGCATCGCTGATATCGCCTTTGACTAGCCCGGCTTCCTTGAGGATGGTCAGGTGCTGCGAGGCGGTTGACGCGGCCACGGGGAGCAGGTCGGCGAGCTTGCCGAAATAGCAGGCGCCGATCCGCAGCAGGTTGCGGATGATGAGAATGCGAACCGGATGGCCAAGCGCTTTGGCCAGTTCGGCCAGTTCGTCATCCTCTGGGCGCGGAGCCTCCACCAGTTCCGAGGGGGCCGCACCAGGGGGGCAGCAATCGGCGTTGGGTTTCGGCTTTCTCGTGGTGGAGCGGGTGGTCACGGCGAGTCCATTCGTTATTCGACGAATAACATATAATGGCCACGCCAGGAGTCAAGCGCCGTTCTGCGCTGGCGTCTGGTGGTGGTCATTTGGCGCCCGACATGGCGGCTATTAAAATGCCACCCGGCGGCTTGTTGCCTATCCCTGATCCACCCCTATCTTAGGCCTGCCCGCCTCAGCAACCCATTCCGGACAGATCACAGGATTCCCAGCATGACCGACTTATTCTCGCCCATTCGCCTGGGCCGCTATGATTTGAAGAACCGCATCGCCATGGCGCCGCTGACCCGCAACCGCGCCGCCCCAGGCAATGTGCCGACCGAGCTGATGGCAGAATATTACGGCCAGCGCGCCGATGCCGGCCTGATCATCGCCGAGGCGACGCAGATCGTGCCGGAAGGCCAGGGCTACCAGGATACGCCCGGCATCCACTCACCGGAGCAGATCGCCGGCTGGCGCAAGGTGACGGACGCGGTGCATGCCAAGGGCGGTCGCATCTTCCTGCAGCTCTGGCATGTCGGCCGCGTCAGCCACTCGTCGTTGCAACCGGGTGGCCAGGCGCCGGTGGCGCCCTCGGCTATCCGCGCCAAGACCAAGACCTTTGTGAATGGCGGCTTCGCCGATGTGTCCGAGCCACGCGCGCTCGACGCCAGCGAGATCCCGGCGATCATCGCCGCCTATGGCAAGGCGGCGGAGAATGCAATTGCCGCCGGCTTCGACGGCGTTGAGGCTCATGGCGCCAATGGCTATCTGCTGGATCAATTCCTGCGCGATGGTTCGAACCAGCGCACCGACGAGTATGGCGGCTCGATCCAGAACCGCGCCAAGGTACTGCTCGGTGCCATGAAGGCGATCACCGATGCCGTGGGCGCCGACCGCACCGCCATCCGCATCTCGCCGGTAACGCCGGCCAACGATGCCGCCGACAGCAATCCGCAGCCGCTGTTCAACTATGTGGTCGAGGAACTGAACAAGCTGAAGCCGGTCTATATCCACATCATCGAGGGCGCCACCGGCGGCGACCGCAATTTCGGCGCCGGCTTTGACTACAAGGCGCTGCGCCAGCGTTACAACGGCGTGTGGATCGCCAATAACGGCTATGACCGCGCCATGGCGCAGGCGGTACTGGCACAGAACGAAGCCGACATGATCGCCTTCGGCCGGCCATTCATCGCCAATCCTGATCTGGTGGAACGCCTGCGCCGCGATGCGCCGCTCAATGCGGTGGAGCGCGCCACGCTCTATGGCGGCGGCGCCAAGGGTTATACCGATTACCCGACCATGGCCCAGGCTGCGGAATAAACATCGCGTTTACGCCTGACCCCACGTCAACTTGAGACGGTTTCGGCGGCGGTGCTAGCATCGCCGCCGTGTTTTTGTGTCCACATGGCCGTTCGCCACCAGGCGAGCGTCGTGCATCAATCAAGCGTCATCACGCTCTAGCGTCGCAAGGCGTTCAGATGCTCGGCGATATGGTAGGCCTGCAGCCGGGCATACTCGGCAGGAGCGACATCGCCATAGGCGAAATGCGGCTGCAGCGCTCCCCGGTTCTGCGCCGCTGCCTCGAAGGCATCAATGGCAGCGAATAGCCGCGTGTAGGCGGCGGCCATGTCACCCTCGCGGGGAATTTCCGGCGCGCCCGGGATCGGCGCATCCAGGCCATGCTTCAGCCGGCCGCGCACCAGGAACACACGCGCCGCCAGTGGGCCGATGCTGGCGCGGAACCAGGCGGGCTTGAGCTGCGGGAAGCCATGCAACCCGTATTCCAGGCTCTGGGCGCAGTGATGCAGCGCCTGATGCAGGCTGACCGGCCCAGCCATTGGATTGCTGCTGCCCTGGTTCCGCAATTCTTCCAGCACGCGGCGCGCGGCGGGAAGGTCAGCCAGTGTCAGATCCGCCTGACTCATTTAGGGCAGGGCGCTTCGCGGAAGGAATAGACCTTGTCGTCGGCGGTGCTGATATCCGGTTTGCCGCTGGTGCTGCTGCCACCGGGCGCCCCGATCCATTCCGGCGCGATATGCATCTGGTAGATGAAGCAGGACGGATGGCCGTCGCGCTCGCGGGCGACGAATTCCGCCTTGGCCACCAGCACATTGCCGGGGCGAAACACGCGGGTCTCCCCCTCGCTGACTTCCACGGTCCAGATTTCGGTGCTGTTGTCCTCGAAGCGCACGATCACCTGGCCTGGATTGGCCGGGATGGTGGTGGCGCCGCCCAGCACATGGCCGGTGGCCAGCACGGTGCCCTCGGCCAGGAAGATGGTCGGGGCGGCCTTGAGCGGCGGCGGTGGGGCAGGCGGGTTCTGCGCCGCCAGCGGGGTGGCGGCAAGCCAGAACGCGGCCGCCATGGGAAGCAGGGAGGCTGGGCGGAATCGCATGGCCACGTTTATAGCATGGCCGGCCCCGGGGCTTCATCCATCGGCAGTTCGCTACCCCCGGTTTTGTCGGGAACGCTTGACCGCCGTCACACTGCCGCGGACACTTGCCGTAACAGTGTAACGTGGGAGGAAAGCAGATGGCCCTGGTGCTTATTGACGTGGCGTTGTCGCCCTTCGCCCAGAAGGTGAAAATCGCGCTGCGCGAAAAGAATATTCCATTTGAGATCCGGGGCACTGATCTTACGACCGCCGATCCGGTGCGCGCCGCCAACCCGCGCGGCGAAATCCCGCTGCTGCTGGATGGCGATGCGGCGGTATGGGATTCCAGCATCATCCTCGATTATATCGAGGACAAATGGCCGGAGCCGGCTTTGCTGCCGAAGGACCCGCTGGGCCGCGCCCGGGCCCGACAGATTGAGGAACTCTGCGACGGCCCGTTCGAGGCGGTGATCTTCTGCACCAGCGAGGTGACGGTGTTCCGCCGGGCCCAGGGCGAGTTGCAGGCGGCAATCCTGGCCGAGGCAAAGAACAGCCTGCAGCAACTTTTCGCCTATCTCGAGCAGCAACTCGGGGATAAACCGTATTTTGGCGGTGAGGCCTGGGGCCGCGCCGATTGCGCGGTGTTTCCGCATGTGATGAATGCGCGCGGCCAGCGCACGCCGCCGCCAGAAGGCAGCAAGCTCGCCGCGTGGCTGACCCGCGCGCTGGAGCGGCCGAGTGTGCAGCAGACCATGGCTGAGGCAAAGGCCGGCATAGCGGAATTCAAGGCAATGGCTGAAGCCTATGCCGGGTCGCAGGCCAAGCGGCAGTATCGCGATTACCGGCTCGACTGGATGCTGCGGGCAGGAGGTGTGAGCATTGTCCAGGAAGGCTTGGCCAAGGGCAATATCCGTTTTGGCGGCCTGATTGGTTAGCTTGAACCGGCCTCATCGCGGGCGGCCTTGAGCGCCGCCTGGGCGCGTTCGCGATGGGCCTCGGTTATATGGCCTTCCACGGCCTTGGCGGCCAGCAGCAGCACGGCAAGGTCGTCGGTGTAACCGAGCAGGACGAAGAAGTCCGGCACGGCATCCAGCGGCAGGATGAAATAGCCGATGGCGCCGGCCAGGATGGCTTTCACCCGGGCCGGGGTCTGGCTGTCGGTGGCGCAGTAATAGGCTGCCAGGAGCTGGTCGGCCCAGGGCAGGTGGCTCAGGGCAGCCTTGAATTTGGCCCAGAAACGGGCGGGTTCGATATCGGCCATGCCCCGGATATGGGGGCTGGCCCGGCTATCGCCAAGGCTTGGGCGTTTCGGTTATAAGGCCGGCAGCTTTTTGTAATGCTAGTGAACTATCAGGAGGGAAGAACATGGATCTCAAGGGAGTGGGCGCCATCGTCACCGGCGGCGCATCGGGTCTGGGTGCCGCCACGGCGCGTGAACTGGCCAAGGCCGGTGCCAAGGTTGCGATCTTCGACATGAATCTCGAACTCGCCCAGCAGACCGCCAAGGAGATCGGCGGCGTTGCCATCAAGTGCGACGTGGCCGATGGCCCGGGCGGCGAGGCCGCCGTGAAGGAAGCGGCGGAGAAGGTCGGCCCGCTGCGCGTGCTGGTCAATTGCGCTGGCGTCGGCACGCCGATGAAGGCGGTGGGCAAGGACGGCCCGGTGGCGCTTGAGAAGTTCATCCGCGTGGTGCAGATCAACCTGGTCGGCACGTTCAACATGATCCGCCTGGTGGCGCATCACATGCAGCAGCAGGCCGAGATGGATGGCAAGGAGCGCGGCTGCATCATCAACACCGCTTCCGTCGCTGCATTCGATGGCCAGATCGGCCAGCCGGCCTATGGCGCTTCCAAGGCCGGCGTGCATGGCATGACCCTGCCGCTGGCGCGTGAATTCGCCTCCTTTGGCATCCGCGTCTGCACCATCGCGCCGGGTCTGTTCGGCACCCCGATGATGTTCGCCCTGCCGCCGGAAGCGCAGGAAAGCCTGGGCAAGTCGGTGCCGTATCCGTCGCGCCTCGGCCGTCCGGAGGAATATGCCGCGCTGGCCCGCCATATCTGCGAAAACCAGATGCTGAACGGCGAGACCATCCGCCTCGACGGCGCCATCCGCATGGCGCCGAAGTAACAAAATACGCTTGAAAACCGGGGGCGCGGGCCTTGCCCGCCCGCGCTTTTCCCGCTACGCCTAGGCCCGGCTTTTTCCCTAGCAAAAATCCGGAGGTTTTCCCCATGGCGCGCAAGAAGATCGCCCTTATCGGCGGCGGCAATATCGGCGGTACGCTGGCCCTGCTGGCTGGCATGAAGGAACTGGGCGACATCACCATTTTCGACGTGGTCGAAGGCCTGCCGCAGGGCAAGGCGCTCGACATGGCGCAGGCTGGTGCGGTCGAGGGTTTCGATGCCAAGCTGAAAGGCACCCAGGACTACGCCGATATCGCGGGTTCGGATGTCATCATCGTCACCGCCGGCGTGGCGCGTAAGCCCGGCATGAGCCGCGACGACCTGCTCGGCATCAACATCAAGGTCATGCAGGCGGTCGGCGCCGGCATCAAGGCGCATGCGCCGGGTGCCTTCGTCATCTGCATCACCAACCCGCTCGACGCCATGGTGTGGGTGCTGCGTGAAGTGTGCGGCCTGCCGCACAACAAGGTGATCGGCATGGCCGGCGTGCTCGACAGCGCCCGCTTCCGCCACTTCCTGGCCGAGGAATTCAATGTCTCGGTCAATGACGTCAACGCCTTCGTGCTGGGCGGCCACGGCGACACCATGGTGCCGCTGATCCGCTACTCCACCGTTGCCGGCATCCCGGTGCCCGACCTGATCAAGATGGGCTGGTCGACCCAGGAGAAGATCGACAAGATCGTGCAGCGCACCCGCGATGGCGGTGCCGAGATCGTTGCCCTGCTCAAGACGGGCTCGGCCTTCTATGCCCCGGCTTCGTCCGCCATCGAGATGGCCGAGAGCTTCCTCAAGGACAAGCGCCGCGTGCTACCCTGCGCTGCCTGGCTGGATGGTGGTAAGTATGGCCAGTCCGGCATGTATGTCGGCGTGCCGGTGGTGATTGGTGCCAATGGCGTCGAGAAGATTGTCGAGATCGAGCTGAACGCCGAAGAGAAGAAGATGTTCGAGCATTCCGCCAACGCCGTAAAGGGCTTGGTGGATGCCTGCAAGGCGATCGATCCGTCGCTCGGCAAGTAAGTTTATCCGGCTATGACTATCGCGGCGCGCCCGGCATCGTTGGGCGCGCCGTTTGTTTTGGCGTTGCTGCTGGCGGCGCTGTATCTGGCGCTGCCGCTGCTGGCCGTGCCGAAAATCGCCATCGTTGTGGTCAAGGGTGCCGTCTGCCCGCTGCTGGCGTTCAGCATCTGGCGCTGGCGCGGCGGCGATGCGATAGCCAAGCTGCTCTGTATCGCCTTGATGTTTTCCGCCGCCGGCGACGTGTTCCTGGCGCTCGACCGGGTGCGCCTGTTCGTGCCGGCGCTGGCCAGTTTCCTGCTGGCGCATCTCGCCTATCTGGCGCTGTTCCTGAAACACCGTGCGCGGCCGTCGCTGCGGCAATGGCTGCTGATCGTGTTGCTGCTGGCCTATGCCGCCATCATGCTGTCAGTGCTGACGCCCGGCCTCGGCAAGCTGCTGCTGCCGGTTTATGGCTATGTTGCCGCCATCATCACCATGGGCGTGGCGGCTTTGCTCTTGCCCGGCAAACCACTGGTTGGATTGGGCGCGGTCAGCTTCATCCTGTCAGACTCGCTTATTGCGCTGGACAAATTCGTGGAACCCATCGCCTGGGCCGGCCCGGCAATCTGGATCATCTATGTGGCGGCGCAAGTGTTGATCCTGTTTGGCTGGCGCAATGCGGCTGCCTCGGGATAAACTGGGCGTAATCATTCTCCAGGGAACCCAACATGCGCCTGCTGATCGCGATCTTCCTGCCCTTCCTGCTGTTCTTCACCATCGGCCGCCCGTTCTCCGGCATCATCTGCCTGATCCTGCAACTCACCCTGATCGGCTGGATTCCGGCCGCCCTCTGGGCGGTCTATACGCTGAGCCAGTACAATACCGACAAGAAGATCCGCGAAAGCCAGGGCGTCTAAGGCCGCTATCGTGAGCATTCTCCGGTGAGCGATCTGCCCGGTTTTCCCGGCGCGCCAAGCAACGGCCCCGAAGACAGCGGCACGACGCGACGTCCACAGCGCTGGCGGGTGCGCGGCGTGCCATCTTCGCGGCCGCTGCAATTTCTCATCGCCTTGCTGATCGCACCGCCGCTGGGTCTGGTCGCCGCCCATGCGCCGTTGCTGCTGCTGGTCGTCCTCGGCCCGCTCGGCTGGTCGCTGATGGCGGCCGGCTTCGCCCTGGCGCTCGGCGCCGCGGCCGTGATGTACGGCGCCATGCTGCTCGGCGGCCTGCCGCTGCTGCTGCTGATCTCCTGGGCAAAATTGCGTGGCCTGGCGCCCTATGGCGTGGCCGGCCTCAGCGTCGGACTGGCCACCGGGCTGCTGCTCGCTGACTGGGTGGGCCAGGATCCCGCTGGCATCGGCGCCGTGCTGCTGGGCCTCGGCCTCGGGCTCTATGGCGCCTGGCTCGGCCTCTGCATGGGGGTGTTCGCGGGCCTGATCCTGCTGGCGGCGGAAGCGCAGCAGCGTGCCCAGGCCGCCGGCCCGGTGATCATCGATGCCGAGCGCGACAAGGAGTGAACGTCTAGCGATTAGTTTAGTCCCTCACGGAACTCACGCAACCTATTGTTATGCAGGTCAAAGTAGATATACTTTGTCTATATTCGTGATTCCTGGGGGAGCTCGTGCGTAAATATATACTTCTGATCGCTGCCGTACTGATTCTTGCCGGTTGCAACACCAGGACCCATCAGCTCACCACTACCTTGAAGAGAGATCCGGAGAAGCAGCCCACGGTGGTTCTGATGCCTCTGGATGTTGAGCTGTCGCTGCTCAGTGCCGGTGGCATGCCGGAAGTTAAGGCGGATTGGACCGAGGCCGCCAACAAGCTGCTGCTGGAGTCGATCCGCAATGAAAAGCAGAATCGCAACATCCAGATGGCGGTGTTCAGCGACGGCAAGGCCGATGAGGCCCGCAACGATCTGGCGAACCAGTTGATCAAGCTGCATGGCGTGGTGGGCCAATCGATCTTGCTCCACCATTATATGGGACAGCCACCTCTGCCGAGCAAGGCAGGTGCTTTCGAATGGAGTCTCGGCAGCTCAGCCAAGGTGCTCAAGGAGGTGTATGGCGCGGATTACGCCCTGTTCGTCTGGGTGCGCGACAGCTACACCAGCGGCGGCCGTGCCGTGGTGATGTTCCTGGCGGCGGCGGCCTTTGGCGTGGCACTGCCGGGCGGACAGCAGCTTGGCTTTGCCTCGCTGGTAGAACTCGAAACCGGCAATATCGTGTGGTTCAACCTGCTGGCGCGCGGGCATGGCGATCTGCGTAGCGCCGAGGGTGCCGCCAACACGGCAGAAAATCTGATGGCACAATTGCCGAAATGACTAGCCATAATCGCCGCTATGTGCTGCGTGGGCTCTGCGCCTGCTCGCTGACCGGATTGGCGGCCTGCAATGCGACCACGGGCAATGAAGCACCGATGGTCTCCGGCTATCGGCCAGCGTCGAATACCGATGAAGGTGGTCTTTGGCTCAGCGTTGAGAAGGCGGAGCGCGAAACCCAACGGTCACGGTACCGTATGCGCGATGCCGAGTGGAACCAGTATCTGGAAGATATTATCGGGCGACTCAGCCCAGAATTCCGCAATGACATGCGAGTCTACCTGATCCGGACGCCTCTTTTCAATGCCACAATGTATCCCAACGGCATGATGCAGGTGTGGAGTGGATTACTGCTGCGCGTGAAGAATGAGGCGCAGCTTGCGGCCGTAATCGGCCACGAAATAGGCCATTATGTGCATAAGCATTCGCTGGCGCGTATGCGTGATCTCAGGGCGCGCGCTGATTTCAGCGTGTTTCTGAGCATGGGATTGGCGGCAGCCGGTGTTGGTGCGGTGGGCAACCTCACCAACCTGATTCTGATTGCGGGTAACTTTGCCTATAGCCGCGAGCATGAGCGCGAGGCTGACCGCTATGGCATCGATGCCATGGCGCGCGCCGGATACCAGCCCATGGCAGCCTCTGAGGTCTGGCAGCAGATGATCGAGGAGACTGAGGCTGACAAGAATTACAAGGGGCAGAGCTTGTTGTTTGCGAGCCATCCCGCTTCGCAGGAGCGTATGGATACCTTGAAAACGCGGGCCAACGAACTTGGCAATAAGGGGGAAGACTTCGCCTCGCGTTACCGCGACCATGTGCGCCACATCCGTTTCATGATGCTCGAAGATGAATTACGGCTGCGCCAGTATGATCGCTCGCTGGTGCTGCTTCGCCGGTTGCAAAAAGAACAGCCCAATGATGGCGAACTGATTTTCTTCGAGGCAGAAGTCTACCGCCTGCGGCAAGAAACTAATGACACCACCCAGGCCGAGGAAACCTACCAGCGTGCCATAGCAGCCGATAACCCGCCGCCGGAGACTTGGCGCGCGCTTGGCCTGTTGCAGCGCCGCCGTCGCCAGCACGAAGAAGCGGTAAAATCCTTCCGTAAATACCTTGAGCTACGGCCCGATGCCGAAGATCGCTTGATCATCTCTAGCTACCTGGAAAAAATTTCATGACCCATATCCGTATCTTCTGCCTGCGCTCTCTGGCCCTGGTTGTGCTGCTGCTTGTTGCGGCCTGCGCACCCTACACCCTGGTGCCGGCTTCCAGCAGCGATGTGGCGAATTTCCGCGTCGATGTGGATATGCCCTGGAACAAGGCCAACATGCTGCGGGTTGAAAGCAGTGCCCCGCTTGCTGTTTGGACCGCTGACTCGCCGACCCTGAACAGCATTATGTTCATTGGTGGGGTGCGCGATGGCGGCGCGGTGTTGCGGATATCCAACGATACCGACAAGTCGCCCTTGATCTTTCGCTCGGCCATGACACCAACGGAAATTGTCGAACTGTGGGAAGCCACCATTACCAAGGTGAATAGTGCAACGATTGCAAAGGGCAGCAATATCCAGCCGGTCACTTTCGGCGGCGTTCAAGGTTTCCGCTTCGACTTCCACTTCGTAACCAAGGATGAGGTCGACCGTACCGGCTTGGCGTATGTGGCGGTCAAGGGTGACCGCCTTTACATGATTTTTTATTCCGGTACCAAGCTGCATCACTTTCAGTTGCGGCAGGCCAACGTGCAACGGATGATTGAGTCGGCCCGTATCACGGGCTGAACCGGCTACAGACCTGAACCGCGGGAAAGTTTTAAATCTGGACTTGCTTCTTGGCGGCCCTAGTTTCAGGATGCCCGTCATAAATAACACCCCCGGAGTCCCGAGATGAGTGCCCAATCCGCCCCTGCCTTCGGCTGGCGTACCCCGCTGGTCGTGATCGTTGCCGGCTGCACTATTGCGCTGCTGAATTTCGGCGTCCGCTCCGGCTTCGGCCTGTTCATGGAGCCGATCAGCGTAGCCAATGGCTGGGGCCGCGAGGTTTTCGCCTTCGCCATCGGCGTGCAGACCGTGTTGTGGGGCTTCGGGCAGCCGTTTGCGGGTGCCTTTGCCGACCGCTACGGCTCTGGCCGCGTGCTGGCAGTGGGGGCGGTGTTCTATGCTGTCGGTGTGGCGCTGACCGCGATTTCCAGCGACCCCCTGACCCTGACCCTGACCACCGGCGTGCTGGTCGGCGTGGGTCTGGCCGGCACTTCCTTCACCGTGGCGCTGGCTGCCATTGCCCGCATGGTCAGCCCGGAGCGCCGCTCCTGGGCGCTGGGGCTTGGTACGGCAGCCGGCTCGCTGGGCCAGTTCCTGATGGTGCCGCTGGGCCAGGCCTTCATCGCCGCCCATGGCTGGGCCTTCGCCCTGGTGCTGCTCAGCTTGTTCGCGCTGGCCATCGTGCCGCTCTCCACGGCGCTGGCCGGCAAGACGCCGGAAACCGCCGGGCCGAAGCAGTCGATGGGCGAGGCGCTGAAGGAGGCGGGCGGTGAGCGCAGCTATTGGCTGCTGATCGCCGGCTTCTTCGTCTGCGGTTTCCATGTCTCCTTCATCCAAACCCATCTGCCGGCCTATGTCGTCGACCGTGGCCTGGATCCGCGCACCGGCGCCTGGGCACTGGCGCTGGTAGGCCTCGCCAACGTGATCGGCTCCTACACGGCCGGTGTGCTCGGCGGCAAGCACAGCAAGAAATACATGCTGAGCTTCATCTACTTCGCCCGCGCCATCGTCATCACCGTGTTCGTGCTGATGCCGATGACCCAGACCAGCGTGCTGATCTTCGCTTTCTTCATGGGTCTGCTGTGGCTCTCCACCGTGCCGCTCACCTCCGGCCTGGTGGCGCAGATTTTCGGCCCGCGCTACATGGCCACCCTGTTCGGCATCGTGTTCTTCAGCCACCAGGTCGGCGGCTTCCTCGGCGTCTGGCTCGGTGGCCGGCTGTTCGACCTCACCGGCTCCTATGACATCGTGTGGTGGATCAGCGCTGCGCTCGGCATCTTCTCCGCCATTGTTCATTACCCGATCGACGAGCGGCCGCTGGTACGTGCGGCGCCCGCCTCGGCCTGAACCGGCGGCGGCGGCCATGCGCGGGCACCTGCTCGCTGCGGGTTTCCTGCTGGCGGCACTGGCTGCCTGGGGTTTCAGCCTGTCCGCCACGCTGACCGAGGCCGATCTGCCCGATAGCGCCGAAGGCCGCCTGCTGGCGGTGTTTCCGCTGCGCCATGGCGGGCAGCAAAGCTTTGCCGCCGCCAGCCGGGCCGGCGGCGCCATCGCCCGCGAGTTATGGCTGCCCAACATGCTGGTGGTGGAGGACAGATCGCCGGGCTTTGCCGAGCGGCTGCGCCAGGCTGGGGCGGTGGCGGTTTATCGCGCCGAGCCGTTCGAGGCCTTCACGCTCTCGGGCTGCACCGGGATGCCGCCGAAACCGCTGTCATTCCGGCGCTTCGGCTAGCAGGTCGATCGGCGTATTCTCCAGCCGGTAATCGGATTGTGGCTGGCGCAGTACCAGGCAGAACAGCAGCATGTTCGGCTGTGCCGCTACGCCTAGCGGCAGCAGCAGCCGTTCGGCCCAGAGGTCGTTATGCTCCCGGGTGCGGTAGATGCCACGGAACAGCACCGGCTGCGCAGTTTCCCAGCAACGGCGGCAGGCCTCGCGGATCACATTGGCATAGCTGCCGCCGGTGGAGGCGCCGACCTGCCTGCCGGTCGGGTCTTCGCCGAAAGCGCGTGCGATGCCGGTGCCGACCAGCCGGTAGCTGAATTCCTCTCCGCCCTCCATCACGTCGATCAGGCCGATATGTTCCAGCAGGCGGGGTATCTCCAGCGGATCGATATCGGCGCGCGACGGGAATCGCCTGCCGTGCCGCTTGCCGCGCCAGTAATCGTAGAGCGCGCGCAGTTCCGGCATGCAGTTATTCAGCGGAGCGGGATACAAGGGCCTCTCCCAAGGTCGTGGGGCCATGGTAGGCCCACGCGCTTGCGCGGTCCACCGCTGCCCGTTAGTTTGGCCCCAGGGGAAGGAACTGGGTGACCGTGGCTGAAGCGCCGCTTACCATCGTTATTGCCGACGACCATCCGCTGGTGCGCGAGGCGCTGTCCGGCGCATTGCGGCAATCCTTGGCCGGCGCCCGCGTTGTCGGTGCCGCGAACCTGCATGAGGCCCGGGTTGAACTGGATCGCCTGGAAAGTGTTGATCTGCTGATCCTTGATCTCGACATGCCAGGCATGGATGGTTTTGCCGGGTTGGCCGGGGTGCGGGCGGATTATCCGGCCGTGCCGGTGGCGATTGTTTCCTCCACCCGCGAGCCGGCGGTGATGCGCCGCGCCATGGATTTTGGCGCCGCCGCCTTCGTGCCGAAATCGGCGGCGCTTGAAACCATTTCCTCGGCGCTGCAGGCGGTGCTGGATGGCGATGTCTGGCTGCCGGCGGAAGCTGAGGAAGCGGAAGGCTCGGGCGATGATTTCCCGCGCCGCGTGGCGGAATTGACGCCGCAGCAATTGCGCGTGCTGAACCTGCTTTCGCAGGGCAAGCTGAACAAGCAGATCGCCCATGAGCTTTCCGTCGGCGAGGCCACGGTGAAGGCGCATGTCACCGCCATCCTGAAGAAGTTGGGCGTGCGCAGCCGCACCCAGGCAGTGATCCTGGCGCGGCGCTTTTCGGTGAGTGGGGAATAGCTCCTAGTCGCCGGTGGCGTCGAGTTTCGCGGTCGGGCGCCAGCGTTGGCTGATCAGCGCCCGCAAAGCCGCCGGGCGCACCGGCTTGTGCAGCAGGTCAATCCCCAGCCCCTGGCAACGCCGGCGCAGATCCTGGGCGCGGTCGGCGGTGATCAGCACCGCCGGAATCTGCCGGCCCCAATCCTGGCGCAGCCGGGCAATCACCTCCAGGCCATCCAGGCCATCGGCGCGGTCTTCCATGCCATCGCCGAGATGCAGGTCGGCCAGGATGATATCCGGGCCACGGCCGCGCTGTGCGGCTGCCTGGCGGGCGTTTTCCAGGTTTTCCACCGCCGCGACATCGCAATGCCAGCCGCCGATCAGGGTATGCATCGCCTCGCGTACACCGGCCTCGTTGTCGATGCAGAGCACGAAACAGCCTTCCAGGCTGGCGGCGGCCATGCTCGGTGCCGGCTGCGCCGCCGGCTGCGGCGACGCTTCGGCGGCGGCCAACGGCACGGTGATGGCGAAAACCGAGCCGCGCCCGACTTCGGAGCGCAACGTGATCGGGCTGTCGAGCATGCGGGCGACGCGCTCGACGATGGCGAGGCCCAGGCCTAGGCCGCGTTCGCCGGCATCCACCTGCGGATTTTCCAGGCGGGCAAATTCCTGAAAGATCACCTCGCGCTTGTCGGCGGGAATGCCGGGGCCGTTATCCCATACCTCGATGCGTACGGACTCACCGCTGCGGCGGCAGCCGATCAGCACGCGGCGGTTGCCGGCATCCAGGCGGCAATAGCGGATGGCATTGGCAACGAAATTCTGCAATACGCGGCGAAGCAGCGCCGGATCGCTCTGTACCGTCAACTGTGTCGGCACCATTTTGAGCGAAACGCCGCGCCGCGCCGCCAAGGGCGCGAAGGCGGCAACCAGCGAGCCGAGCAAGGGGTCGAGCGCCACCGGGCGCGGCTCCGGCCGCACCGCGCCGGCATCCAGCTTGGAGATATCGAGCAGGGCATCGAGCAGGGCTTCCACCGCGCCAAGGCCATGGTCGATGCGGGCGACCAGATCGTTTTCCGGTTCGCGCTCGGCCAGCGCGGCGGTGAATAGCCGTGCGGCATGCAGCGGCTGCAAAAGGTCATGGCTGGCAGCGGCAAGGAAGCGGGTTTTGCCGAGATTGGCGGCCTCTGCCTCGGCACGGGATTTTTCCAGCTCGGCGGTGCGCTCGGCGACGCGGCGTTCCAGGCTGGCATAGGCGGCGCGCAGCGCGGCATCGGCCCGACGCCGCTCAGTGATGTCCTGATACAACAGGAAGAAGCCGGCAATGCTGCCGCTGGCATCGCGGTGCGGGATATAGGTGCCCTGCGCCACCTCGATCTTTTCGTCGTTGGTGGGGAATTCGATTTCGAAACTCTGGCGCCGTCCGGCCAGCGCCGCATCGATATAGGGCCGCAGGCGCTCGTAGCGTTCCGCCGATAGCATCTCGCGGATTGGCTTGCCGTCGATCTGCTCTTGCGGCAGGTTCAGCGCGCGGCGGAATGGCATGTTGGTGAAGCGGTAGCGCTCATCGCGATCCACATAGGCGATCAGCACCGGCACGTTATCGGTATAGACACGGATGGCGCGTTCCGAGGCGCGCAAGGCCTCCGCCGCACGCACGCGCTCGGTCACGTCGGTGCAGGTGGCGACGAAACCGCCGTCCGGCATCGGGTCGATGCGGATTTCCAGTACAGCACCATCGCTGCGGCGGCGTTCATGGATGCGGCTGCCGGTGCCCGAGCGCGGCGCATGGGTAGCCAGGATCTGGGTCAACTCCGGCGTACCGTGGCTCGCCATGTCGTCCACCCGCACGCCGATCTCGGCGAGATTGGCTGGCAAGCCGAGCAGGTCGAAGAACCGCTGGTTCCAGGCCGCGAGGCGACGCTGGTTATCGAACACGCCGATACCCTGGCCGATATGGTCGAGTGTGGTGCGCAGCAGATCGAGATTGTGGCGGATCGCTTCCGAAGCCTCGCCCAGCATGGCGCGGGCGGCACGCGGGCTGAGATTGCCCTTGGCCTGGGCCGAGGCCATCACGATGCGCGCCGAGGCAGCACCAATGGCGCCGGAAAGCAGATGCTCGGTGAAGGCAACGGCTTCCGGCAGGCTCATGCGGCGGTTGCCGAAGGCGCGCTGCACGCGGTCGACACCAAGGAAGCGGACAGCAACGGCACGTAGTTCCTCGATGCGCGGATCATGCGTGGCGTCGTCATTGACTGGCGGTTGTGGCAGATCGCCATCGCCGCCAGAGACGAAGATTTCCGCTTGCTCGATATCACGGGCGCGCGGTGCTGCCAGCAAGGACACCAGCACCAGCAGGATCAGGTTGACGATCTGGCAGGCAATGAAGCCCTGCAGGGTCGGATCAAAGCCATCCAGTGGCGCCGGCAGATAATCGGCCAGCGGCGGCTGCATTGGCGTGCCACGCTTGGCGCCCTCAATGGAGGGGAGCAGCAAGGTGTAGAGCCACACTGCGAAGCCGGCGGTGAGGCCGGCGATCACGCCATAGCGATGCGCGCCGCGCCAGTAGAGTCCGAGCAGCACTGCCGGCGCGAAATTCGCCACGGCGCAGAACGAGATCATGCCGATGGAGGCAAGCGGCAGATGGCCGGCGATCCAGGAATGGTAGATATAGGCCAGCAGCAGGATCACCACCACGGCGCCACGGCGCACATTGAGCACCAGGCGACCGACCTCGCCGGAGCCGCCGGCGCGCGAGCGCAGCAGGAAGGGCGTGACCAGTTCATTCGATACCATGATCGATAGCGCCATGCAGGCGACGATCACCATCGAGGTGGCCGCTGACAGGCCGCCGATGAAGGCGAAGGCGGCGACCGCCTGCTGTTCCGCCAGCAGCGGCAGGGTGATGACGAACAGGTCCGGGTTGGCGCCCTTGCCGATCAGCAGCAGGCCGGCGGCGGCAATCGGCACCACGAAAATGTTGATGACGATGAGATAGACCGGAAACAGCCAGCGGGCGGTCTGTAGCGAGGAGGGGTCGCCATGCTCCACCACCGCGACATGGAACTGACGCGGCAGGCAGAGGAAGGCAAAGCCGGAGAGGATCGTCATCACGATCCAGTTGGTGCCGAAGCCGGCCGTGAGGCGCTGCGTCAGGTCGGGAGCATCGACGATGGCGGACAGCAGCCGTACCGGGTTGTCGAACAGGCCGAAGACAACAAAGCTGCCGACCAGCAGCAGGGCTGCCAGTTTGACCAGGGATTCGAAGGCAATGGCCAGCATCATGCCGCGATGCTGCTCTGTCGCCTGCACGCTGCGCACGCCGAACAGGATGGTGAATAGCGCCATGATGGCGGCGACGAACATCGAAGTGTCGCGCCAGGGCGGCGGCAGGGTGGCGTTGAGCAGGTGCGCCACATCGGTGCCGACCAGCACCTCGAAGGTGATGGTCACCGCCTGCATCTGCAGCGCGATATACGGCAGCACGCCGATCACGGCTGTCAGGGTCGCCAGCACCGCAACAGCGCGGCTCTTGCCGTAGCGCGAGCCGAGGAAGTCGGCAATCGAGGTGACATTCTGGCGCCGCGATACCGCGATCATCTTGCGCATCAGCGGATAGCCGGCGGTGATCGCCAGGATCGGGCCGACATAGATCAGGATGAAGTCTGCGCCTACCGTGGCGGCGCGGCCGACCGAGCCATAGAAGGTCCAGGAGGTGCAATAGATCGCCAGCGACAGCGAGTAAATGATGGCGCCGATACGGCCTGTATACCAGCGTGGGCTAAGCCGATCGCCGGCATGGGCGATGGCGAATAGCAGGCCGAGATAGGCCAGCGACAGCAGCAAAATTGCCGTGCCCTGCAGCATCCCGCGCCATGCCTCCCCATAGTTGTTGCGCCTGGGCCGAGTAAACCCCCGGCGGGCAGCCCCTGTCCAGGCATCAATTCCTTGAAATCGCCCAGTTTCGCGGTTTTCCTGGCGTCATGATTGGACTGTTCCGTCGCCTCCTGCGCATGGCTCTACTGGCCTTCTGCTTCCTGCTGCTGCTCTGGGCCGCAGGGCTGGTGCTGTATCGCTGGGTTGACCCGCCGGCAACGCCGCTGATGGCGATCCGCGCCGTGCAGGGCGAAAGCATCCGCTTTCGCCCTGTTGCCCTGGAGCGGGTTGCCCGGCCATTGCGGCAGGCAGTGGTGGCTTCCGAGGATGCCCGCTTCTGCCTGCATGCCGGCATCGATCTTGGCGCGGTGCGCGATGCCCTGGAGGATTATCAGGAATCCGGACGGCTGCGTGGCGCCAGCACGATCAGCATGCAGGTGGCGCGCAATCTCTTTCTATGGAATGGCGGCGGCTTCGTACGCAAGGCACTGGAGGCGCCGCTGGCCCTGGCGCTGGATATGCTATGGCCAAAGCGGCGGATTTTGGAAATCTATCTGAATATCGCCGAATGGGGGCCAGGCATCTTTGGCGCTGAAGCCGCCGCTCAGGCCCATTTCGGTCGCTCGGCTGCGGACCTCACCCAGGCACAGGCGGTGCGTCTTGCCGCCGTGCTGCCCAATCCGATCCGCTGGAGCGCGGCACGGCCCACCGCCTATATCGAGGCGCGCGCCGCCACGATTACCAACCGCAGCGGCCGGCTCGGGTCTGAGCAGACCGGCTGCTTCCTCACTGCACGGTAATCTCGGCCCGCATCTTGGGGTGGATACGGCAGCGCACTTCATAGGCGCCGGCCTTGGCGAAGCTGACGCTGGTTTCCGCGCCAGGCTCCTGCAGACCGATATCGAAAGTGCCGCCGGCAGTGGGTGAGTAGACATTATGCGCAAAGGGGTCGCGGTTCTCGAACACCACCTTGCCGCCCACTGCGATGCGCGCGCTGGCTGGGGCGAAGGCGATGCCCTGCTGGCGGATCACAGCCTGATTTGCCTGCCCGATGCCCGTGCCGGGCAGCAGCGCAAGGCCCAGCCCCAGGATGCCCAGGGCCAGGCCAAGCAGCAGGTCGCGCGGACGGATCAGGGCCATCAGCGCAGGTTGAGCACGGCAATATCGATCAGGGCGGCGTCGCCCTTGCCGACGGTGCCGATGCGGCCAAGCTTGCCGGTGCCGACATCGAAGCGGTAAAGCGCGGCGCCGATCACCGCGAAGCCGTGATAGTCATCCTTGGTATCGGTGTAGATATCGATACCGCTGATCACCGCGCCCTTGTTCAGCTTCACGGCGGCAATGGTGCGGAGCTGACCGTCATTCGGCGGGTCCTGCACGATATAGGCCGGCAAGCCGCTGTCGAATTCAAAGAGCTGAGTCTGCTTCGCCGCGGGATAGGAATTGATATAGGCGCCGGCAGTGACCATCGGCGCCTTGCCGGCAGCACCATCCTTGGCGCTGTAGGCCAGCTTGCCGTCCACGATGGTCTGGCCGGTCTCGACATTCACGCGCAGATTCTGGCCCGTCGAGCCGATCACGCGCAGGCGGTCGGCCTGCGGGTTGAAGTCCACCACCAGGGCATCGATGGCATCCAGCGCCACGCTCAGCTTCGGGCCGGCCTTGGCGGCGCCGGTCTTGGTGTCGATGGTGTAGAGCACGCCCGAGGAACTGATGCCATAGAGCGTGTTGGTGGCCGGTCGCAGGTCGATGCCGAGCAGCTTGCCCTCGACGCCGGTGACCGGCAGGGTCCTGGCCTTGCCGGGCGCCTTGTCGGTGAACAGCACCAACTCGTTGCGGTTGTTCAGGCCAGCCAGGTCCAGTGCTTGGGCCGGCTGGGCGATGGCGGTGCCGAGACCAAGGCCGAGGCCGAGGGACAAGGCAAGACGCGTAAAGGTGACAGGGCGCATAGGTTCCTCCTTGAGCGACCGACTAGTTACCACTTTTAGTACGGAAAATCAGCCAGGATAGATCACCCCAAGGCTTGCATGAGCAGCCTGCCTTGGTCGTAATGGGGCGCGAAATCGAACCCCTGGAAGGGGATAACGGGACGACCGGGATGAATCACAATCTTGTCAGTTTAGTTCAGGCGCGGGTCAGCGACCCCTCCAAGACTTTCATCGAGGCCGATGATGGCCGCGTGTTCAGCTATGCCGATGCCTTCAAGCTGGCGGCGCGCTTCGCCAACACGCTCATTCGCCTGGGTGTGCAGCCGGGTGACCGGGTCGCCGTGCAGTTGGACAAGTCGCCGGAAGCGCTGATTCTGTATCTCGGTGTGGTTGCGGCGGGTGGTGTCTATTTACCGCTCAATGTCGGCTACACGCTGGCCGAACTGGAATACTTCATCGGTGATGCCGAGCCGCGCATCGTCGTCGGCCGGCCGAAGGGTGCTGATGAGCTCGCCGCCCTTGCCGGCAGGCTTGGCGTGGCGCATTGCCTCACGCTTGGTAGCAAGGCCGATGGCACGCTGATGGAGGCCATCCAGGGCGCTGCCGAGAGCTTCGCGCCGGTCGAACGCAAGTCGGATGATCTGGCGGCGATCCTCTACACCTCTGGCACCACCGGGCGCTCCAAGGGCGCGATGCTGAGCCATGCCAACCTGTTCTCGAATGCCGAGACATTGCAGGCCTATTGGCGCTACACGGCGAAGGATGTGCTGCTGCATGCATTGCCGATCTTCCACACCCATGGCTTGTTCGTCGCCACCAACGTCGTGCTGCTGGCCGGCGCCTCGATGCTGTTTCTGCCGAAATTCGATGCCGATCAGGTGATCAAGCTGCTGCCGCGCGCCACCAGCATGATGGGCGTGCCGACCTTCTATGTCCGCCTGCTGGAGCATCCGGACCTCAACAAGGATCTGGTCAAGCATATCCGCCTGTTCATTTCCGGTTCGGCGCCGCTGCTGGCCGATACGCACCGCGAATGGGAAGCCCGCACCGGGCATCGCATTCTCGAGCGCTACGGCATGACCGAGACCAACATGAACACCTCCAACCCCTATGATGCCGAGCGCATTGCCGGCACGGTGGGTTTCCCGCTGCCGGGGGTTTCCCTGCGCATCGCCGATCCGGAAAGCGGCAAGCTGCTTGGCACCAACGATATCGGCATGATCGAGGTGAAGGGCCCGAATGTGTTCCAGGGCTACTGGCGCATGCCGGAAAAGACCAAGGCTGAATTCCGCGATGACGGTTTCTTCATCACCGGCGATCTCGGCAAGGTTGATGACCGCGGTTATGTCCATATTGTCGGTCGCGGCAAGGATCTGATCATCTCCGGTGGCTACAACGTCTATCCCAAGGAAGTCGAAACCGAGATCGATGGCATGCCGGGCGTGATCGAAAGCGCCGTGGTCGGTGTGCCACACAAGGATTTCGGCGAGGGCGTGACGGCGGTGGTGGTGAAGGACAAGGCTTCGCCGCTGGACGAAGCTGCCGTGCTTAAGGCGCTGGAAGGCCGCCTGGCCAAGTTCAAGCAGCCCAAGCGCGTCATCTTCATGGAAGACCTGCCGCGAAACACCATGGGCAAGGTGCAGAAGAACCTGCTCCGCGATCAGTTCAAGGACCTCTACAAGTAAGCGTCACCATGAATCCGATTTTCGCCGATATCCCCACCACCATCTTCGAAACCATGAGCCGGCTGGCGCGCGAGCACCAGGCGGTGAATCTGGGCCAGGGTTTTCCCGATGATCCAGGACCGCTGGATGTGCGCGAAAAGGCGGCGGAAGCGGTGGTGCATGGCTGGAACCAGTATCCGCCGATGATGGGAATCCCTGAACTGCGCCAGGCTGTCGCTGCGCATTACAAGCGCTTCCAGGGCCTCGATATCGACTGGGAAACCGAGGTGATGGTGACCTCTGGCGCCACCGAGGCGCTGGCCGACTCGCTGATGGCGGTGCTGCGGCCGGGCGATGAAGTGGTGCTGTTCCAGCCGATGTACGATGCCTATCTGCCGCTGGTGCAGCGCGCCGGTGGCGTGCCGCGTTTCGTCACGCTGAAGCCGCCGCATTGGCGCATCACGGAAGAAGACCTGCGCGCCGCCTTCACCCCGAAGACCCGCGCCGTGCTGCTGAACAACCCCCTCAATCCGGCGGGCAGCATCTTCCCGCGCGAGGACCTGGAACTGCTCGGCCGCTTCCTGATCGAGCATGATGCCATCGCGATCTGCGATGAAGTCTGGGAGCATGTGATTTTCGATGGCCGCCAGCATCAGCCGCTGATCGGCTTGCCCGGACTGCGCGAGCGCTGCATCAAGATCGGCTCGGCCGGCAAGATTTTCTCGCTCACCGGCTGGAAGGTCGGTCTGGTTGTCGCTGCACCGAAGATCATGCGCGTGCTGGCCAAGGCGCATCAGTTCGTCACCTTCACCACGCCGCCGAACCTGCAGGCTGCCGTGGCCTATGGCCTGATGAAGGACGATGATTATTACACTGGCATGCGCGCCGAACTGCAAGCGGCGCGCGACCGCTTCTCGAAAAGCCTGAGCGAAGCCGGCTTTACTGTGCTGCCGAGCCAGGGCACCTACTTTGTCAATGTCGATCTCGGCGCCAATGCCGATGATGCCGCCTATTGCCAGAAACTGGTGGCAGAGGCCGGCGTTGCCGCTATTCCGGTCAGCGCATTCTATGCCGAGAACCATGTTCGCAACGTGGTGCGATTCTGCTTCGCCAAGACCAACGCGACGCTCGATGAAGCTGCCAAACGCCTGAAGGCGTATTCTGGCTAAGGGTGCAGTTTCAGGCCCTTGAGCACCTTGTCGACCAGCTTGCGCTCGTCATGCAGGGCGATGCCGACCAGCGGCAAGTCGCTGGCCTGGCGTGCGGCCACCGTCTCACGGTTGGCGGCATCGTGGCCGGTTGAGAACATCGGCTCGATATAGACTGCCATGCGCACGCCGCGCTCCAGCCCCCGGGCATGGGCGCGGGCGAGGTCGGTGGCATCGGCGGCGAAAACCAGCATCGGCTGGCGCACCATGCGCAGATACTGGTTGCCGGAGGCATCCTGGTAGGGTTCGCCGAGCAGGGCAGGGTCGCTGCCGGTGATGCCGCTGGCCAGGAAGGCGGCGACATTGAGTTTCTGCCAGACAGGGAGATCGGCGCGCAGCGCCAGGGCGATCTTGGTATCGAACTGCATAGCATCAGTCTGCCGGTCCGGGGACTGCCGGTCTTGCACGGATGTGACCTTGCCAAGTCCGGCGGCCGGCCCCAGAATCCATCCATGAGCATCCGGCAGGCAGAAGAATGGGTAAGGTTGGTGGCGGACCCTGCCACCGGGCTGGAGGCCCTGCGTGCCCGGTTCGTGCAGCATGCCTATGACCGCCACGCCCATGAAACCTATGCCATCGGCATGACCGAGACCGGTTCGCAGAGCTATCGCTGCCGGGGTGCCGGCTACAGCACCCGGCCTGGCGCGCTGATGCTGTTCAATCCGGCGGAAGTGCATGATGGTCGCCCCACCGATGCTGGCGGCTTCACCTATCGCATGCTCTACCTGCCGGTGCCGCTGTTGCGCGATCTCGGCGGCGAAGGCTTCGGCGCACCGGGTGCCGAGCCGCTGTTCCGCCAGCCGCTGGCCCAGGACGAGACGGCGGCGCGGGTGATTGCCGAGGCATTCGACAGCCTGGCTGAACCGGATACCCGGCTACGCCGCGATGAAGCCCTGCTTGGCGTGCTGGGCATCCTGCTGCCGCGCTATGCCGGCCTGGCGCCACGCCAGGCACCGCCGGCCGCACCGGGCCTGCGCCGTGCCCGCGACCTGCTGGAGGCCAGTCTGCTGGAGGATATTGGTATCGCTGCCCTGGCGCGGGAAGCCGGCATCAGCCGCTTCCATCTGGCGCGTGGTTTCCGCCGCCTCTATGGCCTGAGTCCGAGCGAATACCGCCGCCAGCAGCGCCTGCGCGAGGCGCGTCGCCGCATTGTTGCCGGCGCCAGCCTAGCCGATGCCGCGTTGGCCTCAGGCTTCACCGATCAGGCGCATTTCACGCGCCAGTTCAAGGCCGCCTATGGCGTCACGCCCGGCCGTTGGCGGCAAGCTGCAATGCCGCCTGGATGAAAGCATGTGTCGGCGTCGGCACGCCGAGTTCGGCGCCGAGCCGCGCCACGGCGCCAGACAGCCAGGGCAGTTCCAGCTTGTTGCCGCGCTCAAGGTCGCCAAGCATCGACGCCTTCATGCTGCCTGGCAGCTTTTCGGAAAGCCCCAGCGCGCGCTCATGGTGATCGGCAGCCAGGCCAACACCTTTGGCGCGGGCCACGGCACAGGCTTCCTCGAGCGCGGCGATATAGAGCGCGCGGGTCTTTGGCTCGGCCAGGATCGGACCGATACTGCTGCGGGTCAGTGCCGTGAGGCCTGAAAAGCTGGCGAGGAACACGAACTTGTCCCAGATGGCGCGATGGATGTTGTCGGGCAGGGCCAGCTCGATTTTCGCCTTCTCGGCCAGGGCCGCGAAGGCATCGAGCCGGGCGCTCCTGCCGCCATCCACTTCGCCGAGCGTCACCTTGGCCATGGTGCCGTTGTGGCGGATCACGCCGGGCTTTTCGATCAGCGCCGCTATATGCGCCACGCCGCCCAGCGTGGCGGCCTTGCCATAGACCGCCGTCACCTTGTCCACGGCTTCGATGCCGTTCTGCAGCGAGGCGATGGCACCGCCCGGCTTCACCAGCGGCTTGGCCTGCTGCAGGGCGGAGTCGGTGTCCCACAGCTTCACGGAAAGCAGCACCAGGTCGGCCGGGGCGACGCTCGCCGGGTCGTCGGTCACCTGGATCGGCAGATTTTTCAGCGGCCGCACATTGCTTTCAATGCTCAGGCCATCCTGCTGCAATGCCTTGAGATGTGCGCCGCGCGCGATGAACACCACATCGGCGCCGCTTTCCGCCAGCAGGCCGCCGAAATAACCGCCCACGCCGCCCACGCCCATGATCGCCACGCGCATGCTCATTTCCCCTTCGTCACGTCTTCCCAGGCATAATTGAAGCTGACCGATATCCGCTCGCCCTTCACGTCGCTGGCCGGCACTTCATGGCGCAGCCAGCTCTCGAACAGCACCAGATGCCCGGCCCGTGCCTTGTACGTCACGAAAGGCCTTTTTGCCGCCGGTGCATCGGCGCGGCGGGGCGGTGCCGCCATCAACAGGCCTAAGCGCGGATCCTCGAATTTCAGCGGCGCGGCATTGCGCGGCGTCTGCACGTAGTAGGTGCCGCTGATGAAGGAGAGGGGGTGCAGGTGCGAACCATGCATCACCTGCGGCGGCATGATGTTCACCCAGCAATCGGTCATCACCAGGCGTCGTTGGCGCAGGTCATAATGCAGCGCATCGGCATAGCGGCGTGCATGCGGCCGGATGGCGCGCTCCAGTTCGGCGAAAAGCGGCGAGATCAGGTGCAGGCGGCAATGGCTGCCATAGGAAGTGTAGCCGCCGAGATAGTTGCGCGTGCTCCAATCCTGGCCGGCGGCATCGGCATCGGCCAGTGCCATGCTTTCATCGGCCAGGCGCTGGTTCAGGACGGCTAGGCCGGTCCGCTTCAGGGCGGCGCTGTATATTTGCGTCGGGAACAGAGTTTTGGTCGCCATGACCTGTTTTCCGCCCCAGACCGGACGATGTCAACCGATCCATCCTGTTCTATAATGATGCCAAGCTATCCTGTGGGAGGTTGATGCCATGAAACGATCCGCGGCACTGGGTTTGACTCTGGCTCTGTTGGCTTTGCCGGCGGCGGCGCAGTTCAGCCTGCCGAAATCGGCCAATGATCTTTCCGGCCTTGCCGGCAAGCTCGGCGGCAGCGGTGGCAGCGCCAAGGTGAGCGACGCCGATGCCACTGCCGGCCTGCGCGAGGCGTTGAAGGTGGCATCCGAACGCACCATCGGCCAGGTCGGCAAGGCCGATGGCTATCTCAAGGATCCGGCAATCCATATCCCATTGCCCGGCATGCTGGCCAAGGGCAAGTCGCTGTTGCAGGCGGTCGGCGGCGCCGGGTTGGTGGACGATCTTGAAACCCGTATGAACCGGGCGGCGGAGGCGGCGGTGCCAAAGGCGCGGGACATCTTCGTCAAGGCCATCACCGATATGTCGCTGCAGGATGCCCAGGGTATTCTGCAGGGGCCGCAGGATGCCGCCACGCAGTATTTTCGCCGCACCACCAGCCAGCCGCTCAGCACCGCGATGCGACCGGTGATCGACAATGCCATGCGCGATGTCGGCGCACTGCAATCCTACCGCGCGGTCACGGACAAGCTTTCTGCATTGCCGGGCGGCGGGGTGGGGGCCCTGGATATTACCGACCATGTGCTGGAAAAGGCGCTGGATGGCCTGTTCCACTATATTGCCAAGGAAGAGGCGGCGATCCGCACCAATCCCGCAGCGCGCAGCACCGAGCTTTTACGCAAGGTATTCGGCTAGATACCTGCTTCGGGTGAATTCCCGTCAACTGGCGGCGGGCGGCGCTTTGCGGCGCCGCGGCGCAAGCCTATATTGGGGCAAAAGAAGCCGAGCGGGAGGGAGCCTATGGACCTCGAATTCACTGCCGAAGAACGTGCCTTTCAGGCCGAAGTGCGCCAGTTCATCGCCGATAATTTCGATGACGAGATGCGCGCCGCCATGGCCAGGACGCGCACCGGCTATATCGCCAAGCATCTGCACCAGCGCTGGCAGGAGCGGCTTTCGGCCAAGGGCTGGCTGGCGCCGAACTGGCCGGTGGAGCATGGCGGACCGGGCTGGACGCCGACCGAGCGGTATATCTACGAGCAGGAAATGACCGCCGCCGGCGCGCCCATCGTGGTGCCGTTCGGCCCGCGCATGCTGGCACCAGTAATTATGAAATTCGGCACCCCGGCGCAGAAGGCGAAATACCTGCCCGATATCCTGGCCAGCAAGGTGTGGTGGTGCCAGGGCTATTCCGAGCCGGGCGCGGGTTCCGATCTTGCCTCGCTGCAGATGAAGGCGGAGGACAAGGGCGACCATTTCCTGTGCAATGGTAGCAAGATCTGGACCTCGGAAGCACAGCATGCCGACATGATCTTCTGCCTGGTGCGCACCGCCCAGAGCAAGAAGCCGCAGGAAGGCATCTCCTTCCTGCTGATCGACATGAAGTCGCCCGGTATCACCGTGGCGCCGATCGTCACGCTGGATGAGCCCGGCCCGCATATGCAGGAGGTGAACCAGGTTTTCTTCGACGATGTGAAGGTGCCGAAGGAAAATCTGGTCGGCGAACTGAACCAGGGCTGGACCTGCGCCAAGTACCTGCTGGAATTCGAGCGCGGCAATGCCTATTCCGGCATGCTGAAGCGTGGCCTCAAGCATGTGCGCAAGATTGCCCGTGCCGAGGGCGGCCCCGATGGCACGCCGCTGATCGAAGATCCCGCCTATGGCGCCAAGCTGGCACAATGCGAAATCGAGATCATGGCGCTGGAAATGACCGAGCTGCGCGTGCTCGGCCAGTTCAAGAGCGGCCAGAATGTTGGCGCCGCATCCTCGCTGCTCAAGACCCGTGGCACCGAATTGCAGCAGATGGTGACCGAGCTTGCCGCCGAGGCGGTGGGCTATTATGCGCTGCCCTTCACGCCGCAGATGGAAGGCTCGAACCTGCCCGGTGTCGGCCCCGATTATGCCGATGGCGTGGCGCCGCGCTATTTCAACATGCGCAAGGTTTCGATCTATGCCGGCTCCAATGAGATCCAGCGCAATATCATGTCGAAACTGATCCTCGGCCTCTGAGGCCCAAGGATCTAAAAGCGTCTGTAACAATACTACGCTCTGTTACATGAAGGCCTTGCCTGAAACATGGAAAGGCCTTTGCTTTTGCAGGCTTTTACGCTTGCTGGTTAACGGAGGCTGAAGCCGTTTGTGTAACGCAGCATTGCTGACACGCATTTCGCCTCGGCGGCCTGCGGCCTGCACGCTAGCCTCGGGTCATGGAACTCGATCTCAGTGTCCTATATAGCTCATCCTCCTCCAGCAACACCGGCTCGGCCTCGGCGCTGGCGATGTACAAGAAGCTGCAGCAGACGGCGGAAGCCAATAGCTCTGCTACGGCGGCCAGCATCGAAGACAGTGTGGTGGCGGAGCAGATCCGCGAGATGAACAATGCCGCCATCCGGGCGCGCAATGTCCTCTACAAGCAGGACAATGCCAATGTCGTCAGCGATGCGCAGTATTTCCAGAACCGTGCCGCCTCGGCCACCACCGTTGACGAACTGATCAATGACGACCGCTTCCTGCGCGTGCTGGCCGAAGCCAACGGCATGGGCGATCTCTACCTGAGTAACAAGCAGCGACTCAAGGATGTTCTCACCAGCGATCTCAACGACCTGACGTCGACGGCACGCCAGGGCAGTGCCAAGGAACTGGAGCTGGCGAAGAAGTATAATTTTGGCGCCCAGGGCGACCTTACCGATGTGAACGGCAATTTGGTCGGCTACGAGACCGATGGCACGTTGTCCAACAGCGCCAATGTGGTGGCGGGCCTGCCGGCAGGGCTGGCGAAGCTGCAGGGCGTCACGGTCAGCCTGAACGGCCAGGCGGTGCTTGATTCCAGCGGCAAGATCATCCAGGCCGGCGATATCGCGGGCAATGATGCCGCCGCTTACGCCAAGGCTAAAACCAAGACATTGCTGACCGAGACGGCGGCAAGCACCACAACCAGCCAGGCTTATGAGTATGATGGGCAGGATTATCAGATCTTCATCAACCGCAGTGATGTGCAGCGCGAGATCACCTACTACAAGGATAATATCGGCAGCGTGAAGTCGCTGGACGACCTGTTCGCCAATAGCCGGCTGCTGAAATTCGTGCTCAGTGCCTATGACCTGGAGGACGAAGCGCAATATCCCGGCAAGATCCGCAAGATCCTGGAAAGCGATCTGTCGGATGTTGACTCACTGGCTAACCGCTTCGAAGATTCCCGCTTCAAGCAGTTGGCCCAGGATCTCAATGTCGCGGTGAATGGTGTAACCGCACTCACCAGCTCCGGCACCACCGACAGTCTGGTGCAGAAATATCAGCAGATCGAATACGAGCGGCATCTGGACGAGGAGGCGCCGGGGGTGCGCGCGGCAATCGAGTTCAGCCGCCGCATCCAGTCGGCCAGCTCCACGGTCAGCCTGCTGGCGGATTCGGTGATGCGCGAGGTGGTGACGGTGGCGAATGCGATTCCGAAGGAAATCGCTTACCAGGAAGAGGATGCCCAGGTAGCAGCCGTTGAGGCCAAGGTCGATCTCGCCGAGCTGAAAAGCGACAGTAATGCGGTAGAAAAGCTGGTTTCCCGCTATCTGGTGCTCAAGGATAGCGGCACCTCGAGCGGCAGCAGCAGCTACTTGCTTAACCTGTTTTCGTAGGCAGGCTGTTCTCATAAGCAGACGGTAATGCCGGTTACAATTGGTGCCGGCGCAATTGACGTTTCCGAATCCAGGGCTTAAAAGACGCGCCAACTCGGGCTGTGGCCCGCCCTGCGCCCGCGTTGGCGCCTCCTGGAAGTTTCTAGCAATGCATGGTTTGGAAAGCGTGGTCCCGGCTTTGGCCCGGGCTTTTACCGCGCGTGGATACGATACACTCACGTCAGTGCAGGCAATGGTGCTGGCGCCGGAAACGGCGGACCGCGATCTGCTGGTCTCGGCCCAGACCGGCTCGGGCAAGACCGTGGCCTTTGGCATGGCCATGGCGCCCGGCCTGCTGCGTGGGCAGGAGCGTTTCGAGCGCGGCAGCTTGCCGCAGGCCTTGGTGGTGGCGCCAACCCGCGAACTGGCGCTGCAGGTCTGCACCGAACTGACCTGGCTCTATGAGCAGACCGGCGCACGCGTGGTCTCCTGTGTTGGTGGCATGGACATGCGCCAGGAGCGCCAGATGCTGTCGGGCGGGGCACATATCGTTGTCGGCACACCGGGCCGCCTGCGCGACCATATCGAGCGCGGCTCGCTGGATATCCGCGCGTTGCAGGCCGTGGTGCTGGACGAAGCTGACGAGATGCTCGATCTCGGCTTCCGCGAAGACCTGGAATATATCCTGAGTGCCGCGCCACCGGAGCGCCGCACGCTGCTTTTCTCCGCCACCGTGCCACAGCCGATTGCCGCCCTGGCAAAACGCTTCCAGCGTGATGCTCTGCGCCTCTCGGCACAGCAGGGGCGGGTGCAGCATGGCGATATCGAATACCGCGTGCTGCAGATGGCACCGGGTGACCGCGAGAATGCCATCATCAACCTGCTGCGCCATATGCAGCCGAGAAGTACGCTGATCTTCTGCGGTACCCGCATGGGCGTGAATCATCTCACCGCGCGGCTGGCGAACCGTGGCTTCGTGGTGGTGGCGCTGTCGGGCGAGTTGAATCAGGCCAGCCGTGGCCATGCCTTGCAGGCAATGCGCGATGGTCGTGCCCGCATCTGTGTCGCCACCGATGTGGCGGCGCGCGGCATCGACCTGCCGGACCTGGAACTGGTGATCCATGCCGACCTGCCGACCAACGGCGAGACGCTGTTGCATCGCTCGGGCCGCACCGGTCGCGCCGGTCGCAAGGGCCTTTGCGCCCTGATGGTGCCGTATAACCGGCGCCAGACGGCGCAGCGGCTGCTGGCTGGTGCCAATATCCGCGCCGAATGGGGCTCGCCACCCAGTGCCGCCGATGTCGCCGCCCGCGACCGCCAGCGCATGCTGGAGGATGCGGTGCTGCAGGCGCCGCTGAGCGGGGATGAACCGGATTTCGTGCAGGCCCTGCTGGCGGCGCATCCGCCGGAGCAGATCGCTGCCGCCTATCTGCGGCTGCAACGCGCCAGTCTGCCGGCGCCGGAGGAATTGTCGGAAAATCTGCCTGCCACCGCGCCGGCAGCCGAAACGGCGAAGAAGCCGCGCGAGGCTTTCAGCGGCGGTGTCTGGTTCAGCATCTCGGCTGGCCACAAGCAGAATGCCGAGCCGCGCTGGCTGCTGCCGCTGATCTGCCGCGTCGGCAATCTCACCCGGCGCGATATCGGTGCGATCAAGGTGTTCCACACCGAGGCCCATTTCGAGGTGGCGGCGAATGTTGCCGAGCGTTTCTGGCAGCAGATCGAGCGCGAGGGTACTGGCGAGAATCTGCGTATCCTGCGCCTGCAGCCGGGCAGCGAAGGCGAGGCATCGAAGCCGCGCAAGCTGAAAAAGCCGGAATGGGACAAGAAGCACCGCAAGAAGGGCGGCTACAGCGGGCCCGCCAAGGCGAAGTCGAGCAAGGCTTCATCCTGACCCGCGCCGGCGAGCAGCGACAGACCGACCGGACAGCCATCGACTTCCGCTGCCGGAATATTCAAAGCCGGCAATCCGGCGTGACCGGCGGCTGAAGTGAGCGTCAGCGCCCTGCGGTAGAAATCCCCGCGCGCCGCGCCATCGCTGTCTCGCTTCAACGCCGGGCAGGGTGCGGTGGGCAGCAGCAGCACCGTGCCGGGCGGCAGCATCGCTTCCAGTTTGGCCCGGATGGCTGCCCGGATCGGGCGGTAACGCTTGATCTCGGCTTCGCTCAACGCCAGGGCTTCGCTGAAGCGTGGGGCAATGTTTTCGCCGAAACGCGGCCTAGCCGTGGCGATCCAGGGCCTAAGCGAAGCCTGGATGTCGGCAGCCTGCAACACGCGATAAGCCTCCAGCCAGTCGACGTCCTCACCATCATAAAGCTGCACGGCTTCGCCAAGCTGGGGCAGGGCGGCGGCCACAGCCGGTTGGGTCATTGCATAGGCATCACTGGCCCACATGACACGCGTGATCGGCATGGCGGGCGCGGTATCCACCAGCACCGCCAGGGCGCCGCGCCGCAACGTATCGGCATCGCGGGCGAACAGGCCAACCGTGTCATAGCTCGGCGCGAAGGGGATCACGCCGTCCAGCGGCAGGCGGCCATGGCTGGGGCGATAGCCGAACAGGCCGCAGAAGCTGGCGGGTACGCGCACCGAGCCGCCGGTATCGGTGCCGAGCGCCAGATCGGCCAGGCTGGCGGCAACAGCAGAGGCTGAGCCGCTGGAGGAGCCGCCAGGCAGGCGGTCAGGGCAGCGCGGATTCAGTGGCGTGCCGAAATGCGCATTCTCGCCTTCCAGGCTGAAGGCCAGTTCATCGGTGATGGTCTTGCCGATCAGCGTGGCGCCAGCGGCCAGCATTCGCTCCACCACCGGGGCATGGTGTTTCGCCGGTTGCTGTGCGGCGGCCCAGTCGGGATTGCCGCCGCCGGTGACATGGCCGGCAATATCGATCAGGTCTTTTACGGCGAAGGTGCGGCCGTTAAGCAGCCCGGCGCCGGTTGGCGGTATGACGAAGGTGCCACCCGGAACGAAGGCGCTCATGCCAGATGCGACAGGATGGTCTTTACCGGCGCAGTCCAGCCGACGATACCGCCCTGGGCGCGGATCATCGCCAGGGTGGCGGCCTTGAATTCGGGGAAATAGCTTTCGGTCGCATCCTCGGCCAGCAGGCATTCATAGCCGCGGTCATTGGCCTCGCGCATCGTGGTCTGCACGCAGACCTCGGTGGTGACGCCGGCAAATACCAGATGATTGACCCCGGCGCGGCGCAGGATATCGCCGAGCGGCGTGGCATAGAAGGCACCCTTGCCGGGCTTGAGGATCACCGCTTCGCCGGGCACCGGCGCCAGCTCAGGGATGATGTCGTTGCCCGGTTCGCCATCCACCAGGATGCGCCCCATCGGGCCGCTATCGCCGATGGTCAGGCTGCCCTTGCCGCGTACGCGCTTGGAGGGCGGGCAGTCGGAAAGATCGGCGCGGTGGCCTTCGCGGGTATGGATCACCGGCAGGCCGGCCTTGCGGAAACCGGCGATCAACTCGGCCACCGTGGGGATGATGGCGGTCAGCAGGCTGACATCATTGCCGAGTACGGCACCGAAGCCGCCGGGCTCGACGAAATCGCGCTGCATGTCGATCACGATCAGCGCCAGCTTGCCGGCGGGAAACTCGAATTCATAAGGCTGGGCGGGAATGATTGGCATGGCATCACTTTCCGCGCTGGAAGGGCAGGGTGAGGGCGGCAGGCGGATCGAGCCGGCCGACCACGCCAGCCACCGCCAGCAGCGCCAGGATATAGGGCAGCATCAGCAGCAGTGCGGTGGGTACGTTCACGCCCATGGCGGGTAGCTGGAATTGCAGCGCCGTAGCGGCACCGAACAGCAGGCAGGCGCCAATGGTGCGCCATACTGTCCAGCCACCGAAGATCACGGCGGCAAGCGCCAGATAGCCGGCGCCGTTGGTCATGTTCTCGGTGAAGGTGTTGATATCGGCCACCGAGAGGAAGGAGCCAGCCAAGCCGGCCATGGCGCCGGTGATCAGCACCGAGAGATAGCGCGTGCGCGCCACCGGCACGCCGGCCTTGTCGCCGGCACGCGGATCGTCGCCGACGGCGCGGATGGCGAGGCCGAAGGCGGTGTATTTCAGCATCCACCACAAGAGCAGCACGCAGCCGAAGCCGAAATAGACCAGGTAGCTCTGCTGGAACAGCGCCGGGCCGATCAGCGGCAGGTCGCTCAAGCCCGGAATATGCATCTTGGGCAGGCCCGGGATTTCCTCGCGCGACAGGCCGCCGAAGATGATGCGGTAAAGCAGCGTGGTGGCGCCAAGCGCCAGGATGTTGAAGCCGATGCCGACCACGAGCTGATTGGCCCGCAGCCGCACGCTCAGCACCGCTTGCACCGCCGCCACCACAACAGCCGCCAGCACGGCGCAGAGGATACCCAGCACCGGCGAACCGGTGCCCCAGGCACCGAGCGCACCGAAGAAGGCCGCCGTCAGCATCATGCCTTCCAGGCTCAGGTTGAGCACGCCGGAACGTTCGCTCACCAGTTCGCCGCTGGCGGCCAGCATCAGCGGCATGGCCAGCCGCAGGGTGGAGGCGAGGAAAACCGCGAACAGGTCGATCATCACTTGGCCTCCCCGGCAAGCCGTTCGGAGAGGATCACCGAACCGGCGACGGCAATGACGATCAAGCCCTGGATTACAAGAGTAAGCGCGGCAGGCACTTGGGCCATGATCTCCATGGAGATGCCGCCCGACCGCAGGAAGCCGAAGAACAGCGCCCCGGCCAGCACACCTATCGCCGAGCCGCGCGACAGCAGGCCGACCACCAGGCCATCGAAGCCATAGCCCGAGGAGAAGCCGGTCTTGAGGTAATATTGCTCGCCCTGGATCATGGTGGCGCCGGCCAGACCGCCGAGCGCGCCGGCGAGGCCGAGGGCGGCGATCAGCAGCATGTCGCAGGGCATGCCGGCGCGGCGCGCGGCCAATTCATTCAAGCCCACGGCGCGCAGTTTCAGGCCGAAAGTAGAGCGACCGAGCATCACGGCGGTGGCGATGCCGCAGAGAATGCAGATTACCAAGCCGATATGCAGCGGCGATTCCGGATCGGGCGTCAGCAGCGGCAATTGCGTGGCTTCCGGAATTGGCAGCGATTCCGGAAGCGTTGCCGAGGAATTGCGTGGCTGGCGCAGCAGGTTGTCGGACTGCACGGACCAATAGACGAACAGCAGCGCGATGAAGCCTAGCAACAGCGTACTGATCACTTCATTGGTGCCAAAGCGCACTTTCATCACACCGGCGATTGCGCCCCAGACAGCACCGCAGAATGCACCGGCCAGCAGTGGCAGCAGCACGGCAAGGCCCAGCGGCAGGCCCTGCACGCCGCCATAGAGCGCCACGGCGGTGGCGGCGATACCACCCACGGCGATCTGGCCTTCGCCGCCGACATTGGTAAGATTGGCACGGTTGGCAATAATGAAGCCGAAGCCGACCATGGCCAGCGCTACGGCGCGGTTCACCGAGGCACCAAACGCAAACGGCGAGCCGATGGCGCCATCGATGAAGGCCGCCACCGCATCGGGCACCGAGCGGCCCGACAGGGCGATCATCAGCAGGCCGAACAGCAGCGCGATGGTAGTGGCGCCGAGTGGCACCGCCAGACGCAGCGCGGTACGGGTGAGGGCGGGGCGAGAAAGCGCAATAGCTGTCATGCAACCAACCTTGTCATGCAGCGTGTCCCGACATCAGGGCGCCGATGGCTTCGCGCTGGTCCATCCGTGCCGGTTTCTCACCGATCACCCGGCCGCGATACAGCACCAGGATTCGGTCGGAGGCCGCGATCAGTTCATCGAGTTCGCTGGAAATCAGCAGCACGCCGACGCCGCGTGCCGCGGCGGCGCGAATATTACGGTAGACCGCTTCCACGGCACCAATATCCAGGCCGCGTGTGGGCTGCGCAGCGAGCAGGAAAACCAGCTTCTTCAGGGTCAGTTCGCGCGCCAGCACGGCCTTCTGCTGGTTGCCGCCGGAAAGGCCGCCGAAAGCGACCTCGGCGGAGGCGGCGCGCACATCATATTGCGTCATCAGTTCCTTCGCCGCCGTGGTCATGGCGCCACGCTGCAGCATGCCGAAGCGGGTGAAGTCGCCGAGCTTGTTGAGGAAGATATTCTCCGCCACGCTCATGCCGGTGACGCAGGCGACCGCATGGCGATCCTCCGGCACGATGCCGCCGCCGGCCGCCGTCACCGCCGCCGGCCCGGCTTCGGTCAGATCCTCATCGCCGATATGGAACCGCCCGGCGCTGGGCTTCAGCAATCCTGCCAGCACGCGGCCAAGCTCGGATTGCCCGTTGCCTTCCACGCCGGCCAAGCCGATCACTTCGCCGGCCCGGATTTCCAGCGTGAAATTATCCAGCCGTACGGCGCCGGTACGGTCCTTCACCGTCAGGCCGTCGCAGATCAGGGCGAAGGGCTTGGGCTTGTCGTCATCCGCAGTGGGTGGCGACGCAATCTCGGCCAGACTGGCCTGTAGCGCACTTTCCAGCGACACCACTTCGCGACCGACCATGGCGCGCACCAGGTCACCCATCTGGGCTTCCGCCATGCGCACGGTGGTGATCTTGCGGCCGCCGCGCAGCACGCTGACGCGGTCCGCCACCTTGGCGATCTCGGCCAGTTTATGCGTCACCATGATCACCGCGCGGCCATCGTCAGCCACGCGGCGTACGATATCCAGCAGCGCGCCGATTTCCTCCGGCGGCAACACGGCGGTGGGTTCATCCAGCACCAGCAGGCGCGGCTCACGCATCAGGCATTTCACGATTTCGACGCGCTGACGTTCGCCAACCGACAATTCGCCGACAATGGCATCGGGATCGACCGCAAGGTCGTAGCGTTTGCCCAGTTCGCGGATGCGCGCGGCATAATCCTTGTGCTTTAGCACGCCGCGCACCTGGCCGAGCATCAGGTTTTCCACCACGCTCATGCGCGGCACGACGCTGAAATGCTGGTGCACCATGGCGATGCCGCTGGTCAGGGCTTCGGCGGGACCGCTCGGCAACCATTCGCGGCCCTGATAGCGCATGAAGCCGGTATCCGGCGCATGGGTGCCGAAGATCAGATTGCAGAGTGTGGATTTGCCGGCGCCGTTTTCGCCGAGCAGGCAATGCACCTCGCCGGCATGGAAATCCAGGCTGATATCGGCCAGCGCCTGCAGGCTGCCGAAGCGTTTCGAGACACCTTCAAGCACCAGCAGGGGCCGACCGGCATCGGCCCCCGCCATTGCTTCCGATACCTCGGCTGTGGCCTGCATCAGGCGTCGAGCACCTTGATCTTGCCCGAAAGCAGGTCCTTCTTGATCTCGTCCAGCTTGGCCAGCATTGCCGGCGTGCCGCCGCCGCAGATGATCATGTCGGAAGATTTCGGGCCCATGGCAAGGCCGAAGGGCTTGAATTCCGGCTTCCAGGTGCCGGCGACAGCCTGCTCGATGGCGTATTCGACCTGATAGCCGACACCGGTGATCGAGTAGGCGATATAGAGCGGATCGGTGCCGCAGCGGTCGGTATAGCTGCCGATGATCTTGGTGCCCTTCTCGCGCGCCGCCTGTTCCATGCCGCGCAGGCCGAGATTGAGGATGTGGTAATGCACATCGGCACCCTGGGCGATGGCGGCCAAAGTCGCTTCCTTGGACTTCGCCACGTCGTCGAAGTCGCCGGTGTAGTTCTCGAAATACTTGATGCCGGGGTTGATATACTTGGCGCCGTTGCCGAATTCCTTGCCGGTGTTGACGATGGCGGGGATTTCCAGGCCACCGACATAGGAGACGGCACCGTTCTTTGACAGCATGGCGGCGGCGGCACCGGCGACGAAGCCGATCTCGGCTTGGCGCACATCATAACCGGAAACATTGGCCGGCTTGTTCGGATCGGCATTGCCGCCGACGATGGCGAACTTCTTCTTGGCAAAACGGGGCGCCACCTTCATCACGGAAGCCTGGGTCTGACCGCCGACGCCGATGATCAACTCGTTCTTGCCGGCAAGCGCGACCAGCACTTGCTCCATTTCGCCGAATTTCACGTTTTCGATGAAGCTGATCTTCACCTTGTCGCCGAGCTTCTTTTCCACGGCCTTGAGGCCGTCATAGCCCGATTCCATCCAGCCCTTGTCGGACTTCGAGCCAGGGATCAGCACACCCACGGTGAGTGGGCCGGCGGCACGGGCGGGCAGGGCCCAGCTACCGGCAAAGGTGACACCAGCGGCGGCGGCGGTGCCGGTGAGAAAACGGCGGCGATCAACGTGAAGCATGGCATTCCCCCTCAGGATGGCGACAGATCAGTCGTCGGAGAAAGCTGCAATCGGCGTGCCAGCGTGATTCATAATTGAATCGAGTGGAATCAAGCGGGCTCAGTGTCTTGCCTGAGGGACTCTGCCAATGCGCTGCGCATAATTGCATGCAAAGCCTAAAAAACAGGCATCGTATGCATGTCATTCCTGGACTATCTGGCGCTGGCGGCTGGCAGGTTATTTGCTTCTGCAGGACCAGCCGATGTCATGGGCTGTGTCATGGGAGAAGATGATGGCCAAACCGAGCAAGAAATCCGCTGCCAAGCTGAAGCCGCTATCGGCACCCGGTGCCTATTATGCCTGGGGCGCCAGCGCGAGCCATATCGACATGGCGACCCCGGCCCCGGCGCCAAAGCCGGTGACCGTGAAGGCAGCGCCGCAGAACATCACTTTCGATGCCAAGCGCACGGCGATGATCGTGATCGATATGCAGAACGATTTCTGCGCGCCCGGCGGCTGGGTGGATCATATCGGCGGCGACTACCGGCCGGACCGCGCCCCGATCAAGCCGCTGCAGAAGCTGCTGCCGGTTTTGCGCAAGGCCAGGATTCCGGTGATCTGGGTCAATTGGGGCAACCGGCCGGATCTCGCCAACATGCCGCCGAACCAGATTCATCTCTACAAGAATTCCGGCAGTGGCGTCGGCCTGGGCGATCCGCTGCCCGGCAGCGGCGCGCGGGTGCTGGAAAAGGATAGCTGGGCGGCGGCGGTGGTCGATGAACTTGAGCAGAAGCCGGAAGACATCAAGGTCGACAAATACCGCATCAGCGGCTTCTGGGACACGCCGCTGGATTCCATCCTGCGCAACCTCGGTATCCGCACGGTGCTGTTCTCCGGCGTCAACACTGATCAATGCGTGCTGCACAGCCTCACTGATGCGAATTTCCTCGGCTATGGCTGCGTGCTGGTGGAGGATTGCTGCGCCACCTCGTCGCCGGCCTTCTGCACCGAGGCGACAGTGTGGAACGTGAAGAAATGCTTCGGCTTTGTCACCAAGTCGGCCACCCTCATTAAAGCCCTGGGGTGATCAAGGCGCGGGCTTAATATCCTGGAGCGGCAGCGTCACAGCGACTCCGCTGCTGGCCTGCCTGGTACCTACTCGACTTGCTGAGCCGCCGCCTGGATGTGATGGAAGCATCCTGCTGTGGTGATTGGCCTGATCAATGGGCCAGCAGCCAGCATCTGATTATAATCATAAGTTGATTATGTACATATTTATATCGATCATTCGCTCCTTCGACCTGGATGGTTGAAGTGCCTATCGCCGAAGCTGCACTTTAGAATCTTTCGCATGCGTTCTACCTTGGGGCGCATAGAAGCATATTGTGTCAATATTATAAGATAATAATCCTATAATTCCCTCTGAGGGTGTATGCGGTAGATTGATACCTGCGCGAGGTCATTTATAGAATTGTTCTGAAAAAACGACGCAATATGTCTAATCTTGACGGATATTTCGCGCGTGCGTTATCGCATGGAGGTTGCTGAATAGTGCTTGCTGGGGTGGTTTCTGCCGGTTAATTTCCTTGCAAAGGGTGATCCTGCGATTTTTTGAGGCCGCAGCCGAGGCGATGAGAACATCATTTGTTCCAGATTGCACTGGCCTGTGGTTGTAGAGGCAAAGGCCATGACGTTTCAGCCCAGCGGCTCGCAGCTTAAGAAACCATCTCTGCAGCCAGCCGATGTGGCGCGAGGCCCCCTCACATTGCGCGCGCTCGAGCCACGCATCCTGTTCGATGCTGCTGCGCCGGCTGCCGCTGCCACAGCGGACCATAATACCACCCCCACAACGCAAGATACGGCGCAGCAGGATCAACAGCAGCAGGAAGTGGCGGCGCTGATTGCCACGCTGACACAGGCGGCCACCGATGCCGCGCCGTCGACAGAGCAGGGCAATGGCAGCGCCGATCTGGTGGCGCCGCCGCCGCAGACGGCACAGGACAGCCTGGAGAATACGCCCAAGACCGTGGTGTTCATCGATGCCAAGGTGGAAGGCGCTGCGGCGCTGATCGCCGACCTGCCTTCCTCGGTGACGGTACGACTGATCGGCGCCGACGAGAATGGGGTGCAGGTGATCGGCGACACCCTGGCGCAGCTCGGCGGCAATGTCGGTGCCGTGCATATCCTGGCGCATGGCGATGAAGGCCGCATCGCGCTCGGCAACAGCATTCTCGATACTGCCTCGCTGCAGGGCGATTTCGCTCAGGCGGTGGCGCAATGGGGCCAGTCGCTCAATGCCGGCGCCGACCTGCTGCTCTATGGCTGCTCGGTGGCCGCCAGCCCGGATGGCACCGCCTTCGTGCAGCAACTGGCACAGCTTACCCATGCCGATGTGGCGGCTTCCACCAACCTGACCGGCGATATGTCGCGCGGCGGTGACTGGGTGCTGGAATACAGCACCGGCAGTATCGAGGCGGCGTTGCCATTCTCGGCTGCCGCAATGGCGAATTTCACTGATCTGCTCGATGACCCGGTGCCGAGCATCAGTTCGTCCGCTGCCGCCGACAAAATCTACAAGATCGCCGAAGCAGCCGAACTCGCCATCACGGATTTCACCGTCAGCGACGGCGACGACAGCGGCAACACTATCGAGATGACGGTGACGGTATCCGCCGCCAACGGTACGGTGACGCTGAAGCAGACCACCGGCCTGACTTTCACCGTCGGTGATGGCACCGCCGACGCTACGATGACCTTCAAGGGCACTCAGGACGCGATCAACGCCGCCCTGAATCAGATGAAGTACAAGGGGACCGAAGGTTCCGGCGCCACCGACGACTATACCGGCAACGACACCATCACAGTGGCCGCCACCGGTGGCAACAGCAAGGCGATCAACGTCAACATCACGCCGGTGAACGACGTGCCGGTGGTCTCGACGCCGGGCGTTACCGTTGCGGAAGGCGGCACCGTTGCCTTCAGCAACGGCACGAACTTCTACGCCTTTTCCGCCGTCGATCCCGATAATCAGACCGTGCAGCTCATCTACAAGGTGGTGACGCTGCCAACCGACGGCGTGCTGACCTTCAACGGCAGCCCGGTGGTTATCGGCACTGTGTTCGATCAGACCCAGATCCAGCATCTGCAATACAAGCATGATGGCAGCCAGGTGCCGAGCAACACCTCGGACAATTTTGAGCTGCTGCTGGAAGACGGCGCTGGCGGCATCGTCACCAATATCATTGTGCCGGTGACCATCACGCCGGTGAATCAGGCGCCGGAAGCCGCCGGCACCACCGACGTCTATGAAGGCCAGACCGGCAAACAGGTGACGCTCACCATCACCGATCCGGATATCAGCGACGGTCCGCATAGCATCGAGATTCTGTCGCTGCCCACCGCCGGCGTGCTGAAGCTGAACGGCGTTGCGTTGACGGTCGGCGCAACCTTCACCAGCAACGACGTGGCCAACCTGACCTACGATGCCAGTGCCGATGAGCCGAGCGGCACGCCGCTGACTTTCCAGGTCAAGGTGACCGACAATGGTGGCGGCGAGGGCGTGAACAAAAGCACGACCAGCGATATCAAGCTGAACGTACTCTACAACAATGACGACCCGATATTGGCTGTGAATACTGGCGCGATCATGGCGCCGGGCCAGGGCAGCATCGTCATCACCAACAGCATGCTGCAGGTGACCGACCCGGATTCCGGTGCCGACAACCTTACTTACACTGTAGTTGCCGTGCCGCCGGAGGGCCAGCTCCAGTTCCTCGATGGCAGCACCTGGAAATACCTCACGATCGGCTCCACTTTCACGCAGCAGGATATTGACGACGGCAAGCTGCGCTATTCCGACCTGTCGGTGGCAACTTATGTGACACAGGCGATCTTCACGGTGAAAGATGGCGGCCTGCGCAGCTATCCTGACCGTCGTGAAGGCGGCATCTACGACGATCCCAGCGCCAGTGCCACCCTGACGCAGATTGTTTTCCAGATCGAGGCTAACCTGATCGCCGGCGATGGCGCCGGCCCGGAAGCTCTGGATGATGTGCCGGCCAACACCATTGCACCGGTGATCGTCTCCAATACCGTGATGCTGGATGAAGGCAGCAGCGGCACCATCGCCACCGCCAATCTGAGTACGACGGACGGCGATACGCCGGTCGAGTTGCTGGTCTACCGCATCGAGACGGTTTCCGATAATGGCACCATCTATCGTGGCGCCACGGCGCTCGGCCTGCATGCCACCTTCAGCCAGAAGGACGTGGATGACGGCCTGATCACCTACAAGCATAACGGCAGCGAAAACTTTCTCACCACCAACAACCGTATCCAGCTCACCGTCAGCGACGGCACCAATATCAGTTCGCTGGTGGATCTCGATTTCGACATCACGCCGGTGAACGACCAGCCGACTGCCGAAGTGCTGAAAGTGCCGGTGGTGAATGAAGGCGGCAGCTACATCATCGACGAGGAAGTATTCACCCTCGCGGATGTGGATGGCTCCGGCGACAAGAGCGGCACCGGCTATGCCGATCCCAACGACCTGACCTTCAAGATCACCAACCTGCCGACCTATGGCGTGTTGGAACTCGATGCCGACAATAACGGCAGCTTCGAGACCACGGTGGATCTCACCACGGTGATCACCAAGGCGCAGCTCTACGGCGGTAATCTGCGCTACACTCATGGCGGCGATGAGCAGTTCGCCGACAGCTTCAAGTTCCAGGTCAACGACAATATGGGCGTGAATGACGGGGGCGGGAAGGCGGATAGCCTTTCAACTGTCTACACCGTCAACATCGAAGCCGCGCCGCTGAACGATCCGCCGGTATGGTACAGCCAGAAGGACATGACCCTCAGCGAGGGCGAGACCAAGACCATCAAGGGCAGCAATGGTTTCGGCACCGACAATACCGCCGGCACCGGCGATGATGAATTCCACCTGCACTATACTGATCCTGACAACACCACGATCCAGCGCCAGTACCTCATTACCAATAATGTCGATTATGGCACCCTCAAGCTGAATGGGGCCGTGCTTGGTGTTGGTTCGGTGTTCACGCAGGACGACCTCGACAATAACCGTGTCACCTACACCCACGATGGTTCCGAGAACCACGCCGATACCTTCGCCTTCACGGTGCGCGATGGTGCTGGCGGTTCGGTGAATGGCAGCTACAACATCACCATCACGCCGGTGAATGATGCCCCGACCCTGACGGTGCCGGGTACCCAGACCTTCTCGACCGTGACGCCGCTGACCTTCTCGGCCGGCAACAGCAACCGTATCGTGGTAGGCGATCCCGACTACGAAAACACGCCGTCGATGACGGAAGACAAGCTGACGGTGACGCTGGATATCCAGAAGGCTGGTTCCACCTATGGCTCCGCGGAACTGACGCTCAGCACCACGACGGGCCTCACCTTTACCACGGGTGACGGCGCTGCCGACTCGATCATGACCTTCTATGGCACCAAGGCCGATGTGCAGGCGGCGCTGGATGGCCTGCAGTTGCAGGTGCCGGGCGATGAAAACGCCACCCTGCGCCTGGTGGTGACGGTTAATGACATCACCACAGCCAATAACGGCAACGGCGGTGCGGATCCGAGCGGTGCCACCGCCGGCTACAACATCGTCACCAAGAATATCGATATCAACACCTCGAATGCGAACGATCCGCCGGTGATCACCGCGCCGAGTTCGGTGACGGCGACCGAGGATACCTCCCTCACATTCACCAGCGGCAACCTGATCTCGGTGGCCGACCCGGATTCGTTTGGCAGCAACATCACGGTCACGCTGGAAGTGCAGCATGGCAAGCTGACGCTGGGCACCACCAGCAACATCAGCTTCGATAACAGCACAGCCAACGATTCCGATACGATCACCATTTCCGGCTCACGCACGGCGGTGAATGCGGCGCTGGCCAGCCTGAGCTACAAGGCCAACGAAGACTATAACGGCACCGGTGCTGGCGCCTTCAACAGCCAGGTCAAGGACACGCTCACCATCACGGTGGACGATAACGGCAATACCGGCACGGGTTCTGGCACCGATACCAAGACCGTGGATATCACTGTTGACCCGGTGAACGATGCGCCCAGCCTGACGGCGCCGACCGCCGTACAGTATCTCACCACTGGTGGCGCCCTTACTTTCAGTACCGGCAACAGCAATGCTATCAGCTTCGATGATGCCAAGGACACACCTTACGAACTTTCGACGCTGACCTACCGGCTTACCCTGGCCTCGACCTACAATTCCTCGGGCTATGGCAGCCTGACGCTTGGCAGCACTACCGGCATCAGCTTTATCACCGGCACCAATGGCGCCAGCAGCATGGTGATCGAAGGCACCATGGCGAACCTGAATGCGGCCCTGCAAGGCCTGCAATTCTCGCCGGCTGCCGGCAACCCGGATATCTCGGTCGATATTGCCGTTACCATCGACGACAAGGCCAATGGTGGCACCGGCGCGCTCACCGAAACCAAGCATATCACTGTGGCGATTTCCGGTTCCAACGATGCGCCGGGCATCACCCTGGCGAACAACAATGTTTCGGTGAACGAAGATACCGACCTGATCTTCAATTCCACCAACAGCAACCTGATAAGCGTTGATGATCCGGACGATTTCGGCGCGCCGCTAAAAGTCACGCTTACGGTCAGCCATGGCGTGCTGACCTTGAGCAGCACCACCGGCCTGACCTTCACCACGGGTGACGGCACGTCGGATGCGACGATGACCTTCACCGGCACCGAGGATAAGATCAACGCCGCCCTGGCCGGCCTGAAGTATCGCGGCGACCTGAACTATAATTCCAATATCGCTACCACTGATTCGCTGGTGATCAAGGTCAATGACCAGGGCAATACCGGTGCCGGCGGTGCACAGGAAACCACTTCCACCGTTACCATCACCGTCAACCCGGTGGATGACGCGCCGGCTATCACGCGGCCGGCCACGACGCAGACGGTGAATGAAGATACCGACCTGATCTTCAATTCCACCAACAGCAACCTGATCAGTATTGCCGACGTCGATTCCGATGAGGGCTCGGGCGATCACAAACTGACCATGACCCTGACGGTCAGCCATGGTGTGCTGACACTTTCCGGCACTTCTGGCCTGACCTTCACCACCGGCGATGGTACATCGGAGGCGACGATGACCTTCTCCGGCACTAAGGCCGACATCAACACTGCCCTGGCCGGTCTGAAATACCGAGGCGATCAGCATTATAATGGCAGCGACACGCTGCAGATCGGTGTCAACGACAACAGCCAGACCGGCTCAGGCGGCCCGCTGACGGATAGCAAGACGGTGGCGATCACTGTTGCAGCGGTGGACGATGCGCCGGTGATCACTGTGCCGACAGCGCAGACGGTTAATGAAGACACCGACCTTACTTTCTCGACGGGCAATAGCAACCTGATCAGCATCGAGGATGTCGATTCCGACGAAGGTGCTGGCAATCACAAGCTGACCATGAGCCTGACAGTCAGCCATGGTGTGCTGACGCTTTCCGGCACTTCTGGCCTGACCTTCACCACGGGTGACGGCACGTCAGATGCGACGATGACCTTCTCTGGCACCAAGGCGAATATCAATGCTGCCCTGGCCGGCCTGAAATACAAGGGTGATCTCAATTACAATGGCAGCGACACGCTGCAGATCGGCGTCAACGACAACAGCCAGTATGGTTCCGGCGGGCCACTGACCGATAGCAAGAATATCGCCATCACCGTGAGCCCGGTGGATGATGCACCGGTGATTACCCGCCCAGCCACTACTCAGACGGTGAACGAAGACACCGACCTCACTTTTTCGGTCGGCAACAGCAACCTGATCAGCATCGACGATGTCGATTCCGATGAAGGCTCGGGCGACCACAAGCTGACCATGACCTTGACGGTCAGTCATGGCGTCATCACGCTTTCCGGCACCACGGGCCTGACCTTCACGACCGGTGACGGCACGTCGGATGCGACGATGACCTTTTCCGGCACCAAGGCGAATATCAACACGGCGCTAGCCGGCCTGAAGTACAAGGGCGACCTGAACTACAATGGCAGCGATACGCTGCAGATTGCGGTTGATGACAACAGCCAGACCGGCTCCGGCGGCCCGCTCACCGATAGCAAGACCGTGGCGATTACAGTCAGCCCGGTCGATGATGCACCAGTGATCACCCGGCCGGCCACCACCCAGACGGTGAATGAGGATACTGACCTCACGTTCTCGACCGCCAACAGCAACCTGATCAGCATTGATGACGTCGACTCCGACGAAGGTGCTGGGGATCACAAGCTGACCATGACCTTGACGGTCAGCCATGGCGTGCTGACACTTTCTGGGACGACTGGCCTGACTTTCACGACCGGCGACGGCACGTCGGATGCGACGATGACCTTCTCCGGCACCAAGGCGAATATCAACACGGCGCTGGCCGGCCTGAAGTACAAGGGCGACCTGAACTACAATGGCAGCGATACGCTGCAGATCAACGTCAACGACAACAGCCAGTATGGCTCCGGCGGTCCGCTCACTGACGCCAAGACCGTGGCGATTACGGTGGACCCAGTGGATGATGCACCGGTAATCACCCGGCCAGCCACCACCCAGACGGTGAATGAGGATACCGACCTCACTTTCTCGACTGCGAATAGCAACCTGATCAGCATCGAGGATGTCGACTCTGATGAGGGATCGGGCGACCACAAGCTGACCATGACCCTGGCGGTCACGCACGGCGTACTGACGCTTTCTGGCACTTCCGGCCTGACCTTCACTGCTGGTGACGGCACGTCGGATGCGACGATGACCTTCTCCGGCACCAAGGCGAATATCAACGCCGCCCTGGCTGGCCTGAAGTATAAGGGTGATCTCAATTACAACGGCAGCGACACGCTCAGCATCGACGTCAACGATAACAGCCAGACCGGTTCCGGCGGTCCGCTGACCGATGCCAAGACCGTGGCGATTACAGTCAGCCCGGTCGATGATGCACCGTTGATCACCGTGCCGACCGGGCAGACGGTGAATGAAGACACCGACCTCACTTTCTCGACCGCCAACAGCAACCTGATCAGCATCGACGATATCGATTCCGATGAGGGCAGCGGCGACCACAAGCTGACCATGACACTCACCGTCAGCCATGGGGTCATTACGCTTTCCGGTACTTCCGGCCTGACTTTCACCACGGGGGACGGCACGGCTGATGCGACGATGACCTTCTCCGGCACCAAGGCGGATATCAATGCCGCCCTGGCTGGCCTGAAATACAAGGGCAACCTGAATTACAACGGCAGCGACACGCTGCAACTCAATGTCAACGACAACAGCCAGACCGGCTCCGGCGGCCCGCTCACCGACACCAAGACCATCGCCCTTACGGTCAGCCCGGTGGATGATGCACCGGTGATTACGGTGCCGGCGACGCAGAGCGTTGCCGAGGATACCGATCTGACTTTCTCGGTCGGCAACAGCAACCTGATCAGTATCGACGACGTCGATTCCGATGAAGGCAGCGGCGATCACAAGCTGACCATGACCCTGACCGTGGGCAAGGGTACGCTGACGCTTTCCGGCACTTCTGGCCTGACCTTCACCGCCGGTGACGGCACGTCGGATGCAACGATGACCTTCTCCGGTACCAAGGCGAATATCAATGCCGCCTTGGCTGGTCTGGTCTATCGCGGCGATCCGGACGACAATTCCGGCGCCACCTCCACCGATACGCTGGACATCATCGTCAACGACAACAGCCAGACCGGTTCCGGCGGCCCGCTCACCGATACCAAATCGGTGCTGATCCAAGTCGGTCCGATCAACGACCCGCCGGTGATTACGCGGCCGACTGTCGCCCAGCATGTGAACGAAGATACCGACCTGGTCTTCAATACCGCAAACAGCAACCCGATCAGCATTGCTGACGTGGATGCCGATGAAGGCACCGGCGACCACAGGCTGACGGTGACACTGACGGTGGCGCACGGCGTTATCACACTTTCCGGCACCAATGGCCTGACCTTCACCACAGGCGATGGCACGTCCGATGCGACGATGACCTTCTCCGGCAGCCAGGCCGATATCAGGGCAGCCCTTGATGGCCTGAAATATCGCGGCAACCTGAACTACAATTCGCATCATGCGGCAAACGATACGCTGCAGATCGAAGTGACCGATAACGGTAATACCGGCTCCGGCGGTCCGCTCACCGATACCAAGTCCGTGAGCATCGTGGTCGATCCGGTGGATGATGCGCCGGTACTGACGGTGCCGACCGCACAGACGGTACGGGAAGATACCGATCTGGTGTTCAACAGCACAAACAGCAATCTGATCAGCCTGGATGATATCGATTCCGATGAGGGCAGCGGCGATCACAAGCTGACGGTAACGCTGACCGTCAGCCATGGCGTCCTGACGCTCTCCGGCATCACCGGTCTTACCTTCACCGCGGGCGATGGCACGTCGGACGCGACGATGACCTTCTCCGGCACCAAGGCGAATATCAATGCAGCCCTCGCCGGCCTGACCTACAAGGGTGATCTGAACTACAATGGCAGCGACACGCTGCAGCTCAATGTCAACGACAACAGCCAGACCGGCTCCGGCGGCCCGCTGACCGATAGCAAGACCGTGGCGATCACGGTGCAGGAGGTCAACGACACCCCGACCATCGCCGTGCCGGGCGTGCAGACGGTGGACGAAGATGTCGATCTGCCGCTGACCGGTATCAGCTTCGCGGATGTCGATGATCTCGGCGGCAACATGACCGTCACCCTGACGGTCAGCCATGGCACGTTGACGCTTGCCGATACCACTGGCCTGACCGTCGATAGCGGGGCCAACGGCGGCGCCACGATGACGCTTACCGGCACCAAGGCGGCGCTTAACACGGCCATTGCCAACCTGACCTATCGCGGCAACCTGCATTTCAACGGCGTCGATACTTTGTCGGTGACGCTGAACGACCGCGGTAATACCGGTATTGATCCGCTGCTGACCGGTGGCCCGTCGGACGAGCAGACGACAGCCTCGGTCACTATCAATGTCGATCCAGTGGATGATGCCCCAACCATCACGGCACCGGACAAGATTAGCGCGGTCGCGACAATTGCGACCCAGATCAGCGGCGACAAGCTGATCTCGCTGGCTGATGTCGATGTCGGCAGCGGCAACATGACCGTGACCCTGACGGTGAATGAAGGCACGTTGACGCTGGCCAGTACAACGCTGATTACCGGCGGCCGCAACGCCAGTGAGACGATCACGCTTACGGGCACGCTGTCGCAGCTCAATGCCGCGCTTACGGGGCTGTCCTATCTCAGCAGCAAGGCGGCCGGCGGCTTGAACGAACTCACCATCGTGGTGAACGATTTTGGCAATACCGGTTCAGGCGGTCCGCTCAGCGCCACCAGTATCGTGCCGATCACCGTCGATCCGGCACCGCTGCAGCCGCCGCAGACGACCACGCCGCCGCCGCCGCCGACTGTGGTGATCACGCCGCCGCCGCCGACAGCGCCGGTCGACCTCACCAACGCGGCACTGAATCTGCCGAGCAGCGTCAGCGGCAACAACAGCTCTTCCTCCAGCTCCACCACTACAATCGTCGGCGCCGGCGAAGGCCAGCTTGGCGGCGCGCCGCTCACGGTTGCCGGTTTCGTGCAGAGTTTCTTCTCGCTGCCGATCAATCCGGTGCAGTTGGCCGCCTCAATGCAGGACCGCGTGCTCGGCGAACAGACCAGCGAAACCTTCTCGATTCCGGCCTCGGCTTTCCGCCATTCCGACCCGTCGGAACAGATTGCCAAGGAAGCCAAGCAGCCTGATGGCAGTGCATTGCCATCCTTCGTGCAGTTCAACCCGCAGACCGGCGAATTCAGCGTCAATGCCCAGGAAGCCCGCAGCCAGGGTGTCGAAGCGGTGGATGTGAAGGTGGTTGGCCGCGACAAGCAGGGCAATGAGGCTTCGGCGGATTTCCGCATTATCCTTACCAATCCCGATGGCTCGCAGGCGCCCCAGGGCGGCCAAGGGCAGGGTGGCGGGCAGGGCGGCCAGCAGCAGGCGCCGGGCCAGCAGACACCTGGGCAGCAAACGCCCGGGCAGCAAGGCGCCGAGGCGCCGGCTGCCGATGGCGCGCCCGGTTCCGACCAGGCCGATGCCGCAACACCGGCCGCCCGCGAGGCGAATGCGGCACCTGCTGGCAAGCCGGGTTTGACCGAGCAGTTGCGCCAGACCGGGCCATCATTGTTCCAAGCGCAGCGCGATGCCTTGCTTGCAATCCTGCAGGACCGCGCGGCGTGAGTATGGAGTTGAGGGGGAAGATGCAGTTGAAATCGCAACATTATGCCCGGCGCGTGCTGCCGGCGATGGCGATGCTGGCCATGCTTGCCGGCTGTTCGGTCGAGCCGGTACCGGTGACCAAGCAGGATCTGGTAGCGATGGTCAATCTCGACCGTCAGGTAATCGATGCCAACCAAGAGCCGCTCGATGGTCCGGTGACGCTCGACGAGGCCCTGGCCCGCGCCGTGGCCTACAACCTCGATCATCGCACCCGCATGATGGAAGAGGCGTTGGCCCTCGGCCAGGCCAACCTGGCGCGCTACGACATGCTGCCGGTGCTGGCGGCCACGGCGGGCTACGTCAATCGCGACAGCATGAATGCCTCATCCAGCCGCTCGCTGGAAACCCAGCGCCAGTCGCTGGAACCGTCCTATTCCACCGACCGCGACCGCTTCACCAGCGATATCAAGCTGTCCTGGAACATCCTGGATTTCGGCGTCAGCTATTTCCAGTCGATTCAGACCACGAATAACTTCATGATCGCCAAGATGCGGCAGAAGAAGGCGATGCTGCGCCTGATGCAGCAGACCCGTACTGCCTTCTGGCGTGCCGGTGCCGCGCAGGAGCTTCGTGGCGATATCAACCGCATCTCGCTGGAGGTGCGCGAAACCCTGCGCGATCTCGACAAGGCGCAGAACGAGCGCGTGCAGAATCCGGCCTCGGTGCTGCAGTTCAAGCGCACCCTGCTCGATCTGTTGGGCCAGCTTGAATCGCTCGATCAGGCACTAGGCCAATCGGAGATCGAGCTGAAGAATCTGCTCAATATCGACCCGACTACGGAGTTACGCCTGCAGCTTCCGGCTACGCTGGTACCGCTGGCACCGCTGGGTGTCGCCATCGAGCAGCTTGAGCAGGTGGCGCTGCAGAATTCCGCCGATGTCGAGGAGTTGGTCTATACCCGCCGCGTGGAGATTGCCGAAGTGCGCAAGGCGTTGCTGCGCCTGCTGCCCGGCCTGGAATTTTCGGCGAGCCGGAATTCCGACACCAATTCCTTCCTCACCAACCAGACCTGGACCGAGCTTAGCTCGCGCGTGACCTGGAATATTTTCCGCGTCTTCACCATCCAGAGTCAGCTTGATATCGCCGATGCACGCGAGGAACTGGCAACCGCCCGCCGCCTGGCGATGAACATGGCGGTGGTCAGCCGTCTGCATCTCTCCTGGCGGCGCTATGTCGACATGGTGTCGCAGCTTCGCCGCAGCGAGGAAATCGAGAAACTGGAAATGGAGATCGCGGCCTTGAGCAAGGGCAGCGTGGCTGCCGATGCCGGTGCGCGTATCGAGCGGATCCGCAACGAGGTGTCGGCATTGCGTGCGCAGCTTCGCCGCTTCGAGACCTACGCCAATGCCCAGGATGCGCTGGGACAGATTTTCCTGGCTCTGGGCCTCAATCCGGTGCCGGCGGATTTCCGCAGCAAGCCGATCAAGCAGCTTGCCGAGAATATCGGCAGCACCATGCGGCCCTGGGAGCGGGGCCTGTTTCCCGATCCGATTACGCTTGACCTGCCGATCGAGCGCCAGGGGGCGAAGTGACCATGATGATGCGACGTCTTTTCCTGTCCTGCGCCGCGCTCCTGGCCCTCTCGGCCTGCGCCATCGACGACAAGCTGCCGCAGCCTGAAAAATTGCTGCGGGTCAGCACCGGCAGCTATGGCGGTGTCTACTATCCCTATGGTGTTTCTGCTTGCCGGCTGTGGAATGCAGATCAGAGTTTGTCCACCACACGCTGCCTGGTGCAGACTTCGGCTGGTTCGGGCCAGAATATCGCCCGGCTCAAGGATGGCCAAGTCGATTTCGCCCTGGTGCAGGCCGATGTGCTAGCTGCCGAAATCGAACGCGAGCGCCAGGCCGGCCGGGAATCGTCGCTGCGGGTGGTTGTCGCCGGGCCGCAGGAAGCGCTCACCGTGATCGTCAATCCGGCTAGTGGCATCACCAATGCCTCAGGCCTGAAGGGCAAGCGGATTGCGCTCGGGCCGCAGGGCTCCGGCCAGCGGGCGACGGCGCAGCGGCTGTTCGATTCTCTCGGCATCAATATTGCCGATGTGCAGGATGTGCCGGCGCTTACCTCCGGCCAGCAGGCGCGCCTGCTCTGCACCGGCGAACTGGATGCCGCACTCTATGTCTCGGCGCCGCCCAGCGGCTATGTCGCGGAATCGGCTTCGGCCTGCGGCGGCATCATCCTCAGCCTGGATGAAGCGGTGCGTAATGGCATGATCGCACGCAACCCGCATTTCAAGCACATGGTGGTGAAGCGCGATGAGTATCGTGGCCAGGTCGCCGATATCAACACCATCGGTGTCGGTTCCCTGGTCGTCACCCGCGCCGACCAGTCGGCTGAAAACGTCTATCGCTTCACCCGCCTGCTGGTAGGACAGGTGGAAACCTTCAAGCGCCAGCATCAGGCTTTGCGCGATACCACGGCGGCGGCCATGGCGGCAACGCCGGCCTTCGTGCAGCGGCATCCGGCTGCCGAACGGTATCTGCGCGAGGCGCGTCTCCTGCCATGAGGGGCGTCCGCCGCATGTCGGCGGCGCTGCTGGCGGCGCTACTGCTGACCGGTGTCATGATAGTGCCGGCCCATGCACAATCTCCGGCACAGCAAGCCGAGGGTGATTACACGGTGCGGGCGCAGTTCCGCTCGCGCACCTTCACCACATTGGCGGCTGCCATGCCTGGCGTGATTCTGCGCATGCCGGTGCGCGAAGGCGATCAGCTTGCGGCCAATGCCCTGGTGGCAGTGATGGACTGTGCCGCGCAGCAGGCCGGCAAGAAGGTGGTGGAGGCGCGTCTTGCCGGTACCCAGGCAAAGTCGCGGGTGAATGAGCGCCTTACCGAACTCAACATGGCGAGTGTGCTGGAGACCGAACTGGCCAAGGCGGAAGAAGCACAGACTCGGGCCGAGCTTGCTGCCATCGATGTGACTTTGCGTAAATGCGAGGTGCGGGCACCCTTTGCCGGCACGGTCGTCGCCCAGGCGGCGCGGGCGCATCAGTATGTGCGCGAGGGCGAGCCGCTGATCGAGCTTTACGACACTTCCAGTTTGGAAGTGGAATTGATCGTCGCTTCGCGCTGGCTGGAATGGCTGCGCCCTGGGGCGGTATTCACCATCAGTGTGGATGAATTGCGCAAGCCGGTGCGTGCCGTTGTCGACCGTTTCGGCGGCCGCGTCGATCCGGTCAGCCAGACCGTGCGCCTGATCGGCCGTGTGGAAGGCGAACATCGCGACCTGCTGCCGGGCATGAGTGGCTTGGCCCAGTTCCAACGTGGCCGGTAGAGCTTCCATGAAGGCAGCATCGGAAGCGTCGCCCGACGCGGCGGGGGAAGGGGAGGCGCTGAGGCAGCTCGCCACCCTGTTGACCCTGCAACGCAAGGCGCAGGCAGCCAAGAGCCGTGCCGAGATCGGTTTCCTGCTGGCCAATGACAGCCAGCTCCTGGTGCCTTACCGGAATGCCGTCCTGTGGCTCTATCGGGCTAAGCGACGTGGCCGTATCGAGGCGATGTCAGGCGTACCATTGCCGGCACGCGATGGTCCATACGGCCATTGGGCGGCAAAACTCTGTCGCTTTCTCGGCCATGACAGCCGCGCCACGCCCAAAGTGGTGACAGCCGATACAGCGCCCGAGGCGCTGCGGCGGCAATGGCGCGAACATTTCCCAGCCCAGGCCTTGTGGCTGCCGGTGACCGGCGCGGCGGGCCGGCCGATTGGTGCGCTGCTGCTTGGCCGCGATCAGTCCTGGCCGGAGCGCGATATCCGCCTGCTTACAAGCTGGGCCGATGCGGCGGGCCTGGCGCTTGATGCGGTCGTCAGCAATGAAGCCCTGCCGCTGCGGCTATGGCGCTTCCTCACCGCCCGTGGCGCTTATCTTGCCGCGGCTGCTGTGCTGGTCGCCGCTGCCGGGTTGTTCGTGCCGGTTCAGCTTACCGTGCAGGGCGCAGCGGAAGTGATTCCGCTGCAGGCATTGGTGGTGCGGGCACCGATCAATGGCGTGATCGATGAAATCGCCGTGCGACCGAATGCACCGGTCAGTGCTGGTGCGCTGCTGGTGCGTTTCGATGACCGTGAAATCCGCGCCAAGCTGGATGTGGTGCGCCATGGCCTGGAATTGGCGCAGGCGGAATACCGCCTGGCACAGCAGGCCGCGATCACCAGCCGCGAGGCCCAGGCCAATCTCAACATCCTGCGCGAGCGTATTGAGCAGCGCCGTGCCGAAGTGGTGCAGGCCGAGCGTCTTCTGGAGCGCGTCGAATTGCGCGCCGACCGCGATGGCGTGGCAGTGCTGGCCGATGCGGAGGGATTGAAGGGGCGCCCGGTGCGGGTCGGCGAGCGCATCTTGAGTGTGGCCGATCCGACCCGCGCCGAATTGGAAATATGGATTGCGGCCGCCGACAGCATTGCCTTGCCCGATGGTGCCAGCGTTGATTTCTTCCTCAATGTCGAACCCGGTCGGCCACGTCCGGCCCGGCTGGCCTATGTCAGCTATCAGGCGGTGAATTCGCCCGCCGGTATCCTGGCTTTCCGCGCCACGGCGCGTTTCGCGGAAGGCGAAGCACCGCCGCGCATCGGCCTGCGCGGCACCGCCAAGCTGCATGGCGACAGGGTCCCGCTCGGCTATTACCTGCTGCGTCGTCCGCTGGCCGCCGCCCGTGAGATGATCGGCTTCTGACATGCTTGCGCTGCGCCAGGATCTCACGTTGCTGCCGGTGGAACCTGACCGCGATGGCCAGCCAGCCTGGGTGCTGCACGATCCGGCCCAGCACCGATTCTTCCGTTTTGGCGCCACCGAAATCGACCTGCTGGATGCCATGGCACGGCCCGATGCGCCGGATGCGAAAGCGCTGCTGAAGGCAAACGCCTCCCGCGTCGAGGCTTTCATGGCCTATCTGCGGCAGATGAATCTGCTGCAGGGGGTTGGCGATGCCGAACGCCAGCGCCTGTTGCAATCGCGCAAGCAACAGACCCCCGGTTGGTTCACCTGGGCCTCGCGCAGCTATCTTTCCCTGCGCCTGCCGGTGCTGCGGCCCGATGCTTTCCTGGATGCCACCGTCGGCTATATGCGCTGGTGGTTCGATCCGCGCATGAAGTACGTCATGCTGGCGCTCGGGTTGCTCGGGCTTAGCCTGATGTTGCCACGGCTCGATCTCTTCTTCGCCACTATTGCCGAGAATTTCACGCCCGGCGGCCTGTTGCTTTATGGCCTTGCGCTGGCGCTGGTGAAGATCGTGCATGAATTCGGCCATGCCTATACCGCCAAATATCACGGCTGCCGCGTGCCGGTGATGGGCGTGGCTTTCATTGTCTTCTGGCCGATCTTCTACACCGACACCACCGATGCCTGGCGGCTGCATTCCCGCGCCGCCCGAGTGGAGATCGATATTGCCGGCATGAAGGCAGAGATTGCGGTAGCGGTTCTGGCCCTGCTCGCCTGGTCGGTGCTGCCGGAAGGGCCGCTGGCGGCGGTCTGCTTCATGGTCTCCACCACCAGCCTGCTGCTCACCTTCGCGGTCAACCTCAATCCGCTGATGCGCTTCGATGGCTATTACCTATTGTCCGATTGGCTCGGCATCGAGAATCTGCAGGAACGCTCCACTGCACTGGCGCGCTGGCGACTGCGCGAAATCCTGTTTCGGCTGGGCGATGCACCGCCGGAAAAGCCCAGCGACCTGCTGGTGATCTATGCCTTGAGCGCCTGGGCCTATCGCCTGCTGCTCACCCTGTCGATTGCGGCTTTCATCTACAGCTTTTTCTTCAAGCTGCTTGGCGCGCTGTTGTTTGCCTGGCAGCTCTGGCTTTATGCGCTGAAACCCATGCTGAAGGAAGTGACTCTGTTGGCGCCGCTGCTGCCTCGGCTGATCCGCAGCGGCCGCGCCTGGCTCAGCTTCGGTATTTTCGCGGGCGGTCTGCTGCTGCTGGCTTTGCCCACCGATCGCAGCCTGTCGCTGCCATCCTATCTGCGTGCGCGTGATGTGGTGGTGATCTATGCGCCGCTGGCGGGCCGGGTGGCCACCCTTGGTGCCGCCAACGGCGTGCAGGTGGCAGAGGGGGCGCCGCTGCTCGAGATCGCGGCCGAGGATCTGACGCTGGAGATAGGGCAGGCCGAGCGCAACGCCGCCATGCTGCGCTGGCAGCTTGAGGTGCAGAGTCTGGCGCCGCCCTGGATGCGGCGCGGCGGGGTTATCGAAGCCGATCTCCAGGCCACCATGGCGCGGTTGCAATCGCTGCGCCAGCAAGCTGATCGTGCGCGTCTTGCCGCGCCCTTCGCCGGCATGGTGCGCGATATGCTCCCCGATCTGGCGCCGGGGCAGTGGATCGGTGAGGGCGAAGCCTTGTTCACGCTGACCGGGGCGCAGGACTGGGAGGCGGTAGCGTTCGTCACCGAATCCGATGCAGAGCGGCTCAAATCAGGCGCCGAGGGGCGCTTTGTCGCCGGTGATGGCAGTCGCGCTGCTTTGCCGGTGCGGGTGATTGCCGTCGATGCCACGGCATTACGTGAGTTCGATCAGCCTTACCTGCTGTCGCTGCATGGTGGGCCGTTACAGGCGCGATCACGACCGAATGGCGGTGCCGAACCATTGCGTGCCTATTATCGCGTGCGCATGACGGTGCTCGATCCGGGGGCCGAGGCAGCAACGGCCGCGGCGCATGTGCTCACGGGCCATGTGGTGCTGAATGTCGAGGCGCGTTCGCCGGTACTGCTTGGCTTCACGCATCTGCTGGCGGCACTGCGCCGCGAAGCCAGCTTCTAACAACAAGAAAATCGCCAGGAAATTAGCAGCTTTCCGCTGCTCTCATACGTGCACGTATTGTTAGCCGCATTTGTTGTTGACGTGTGTTTTACACTTCGCTCTAATATTGGCACAGCGTTTTAAATAGTGGAACGATATGACGGCCAAGACGGTTCAGAAGAGTTTGGTCCTGCTGGATCTGCTGTCGCGCAGCCGCGAGCCGCGCGGCGTTGCTGAACTCGGCCGTGAACTCGGCCTGCCGAAAAGCAACGTCTTCCGTTTGCTCGATACCCTGGTGGAAGGCCGCTATGTGCGCCGCCGTGAGCAGGATAGCCGCTACGAACTGACGCTGAAGCTGTGGGAGATGGGCATGATGTCCTTCTCGCAGGAGCGGCTGGTGGAAGTGGCGCGTCCCTTCCTTGATCGCCTGGCCAATGAGACCGGCGAATCAGTGCACCTCGCGATCTATGACGAAGGCGAATCAGTGTTCATCGACAAGCGCGACGGAACGCATCCGGTGCGCGGCGTCACCCAGGTTGGCAGTCGTGCGCCGGCCTATTGCTGTGCCACTGGCAAGGTGGCGCTGGCCTATTGTGCGCCGGGCGAGGTGGCCCGTGTCACCTCGCGCATGAAGCGGCAGACGCCCAGCACGATCACGTCGGCGCCGGTATTGCAGCGCGAATTGAAAACCATCCGCCAGCAGGGCTATGCGGTGAACCGTGGTGAATGGTTCGAGGATGTGTGGGGGATTGCAGCGGCGGCGCGCAACGAAGCCGACAGCATGGCGGCTTCAATTGGCATCTGGGCGCCGAAACACCGCGTCTACAAGCGGGTCGAGGCACTGGGCAAGACCGTCGCTGTGATGGCTGATGCGCTGTCCGTGGCGCTCGGCTGCACGCCCAAGAAATCCGATATTTCTGCAAGCAAGGGGAATTGACATGAACGCACGTGGCTTGGTTTTCGGAACGATCATGGCGGTGGCTGCCGGCTTTGCCACACTGCCCCAGGCGGTGCGGGCTGCCGATCTGAATGTTTATATGCCGCAGGGCGTGGTCGGTGCCGTGGAAAAGGTGCTGGTGCCGATCATGCGCGACAAGTTCAACACCAAGGTGGTGATCACCCCGGTGCTGAGCGGCCAGGCCCTGACCAAGGCAGTGGCGCAGCGTGCCAATCCCGAAATCAGCGTGTTCATGCTGGATGAAGGCCCGTGGCTGCAGGGCAAGCAGGCCAATCTGTGGGACAAGCTGGAAGGTCTGCCCAATATGGCGCAGATTCCGGCCCGCTTCCGCGATGCTGATGGCATGGGCAGCGGTTTCCTGCTCTACCTGCTGGGCTTGCTCTATGATGAGAAGGCCTTCGCCGATGCCAAGCTGCCGGCGCCGACTTCCTATGAAGACCTGTGGAATCCGGCGCTCAAGGGCAAGGTGACGATCCCGGATGCCAATAGCACCTTCTCCTATGCGCTGCTGTTCAAGATCAATGAACTGCAGGACGGCAAGGCGTCCCAGTCGGTCGATGCCGGCTTTGCCAAGCTGGCGCAGTTGGCGCCGAATGTCGGCACCTTCCATGGCGGCGCCTCGACGTTGATCCCGCTCTTCTCGCAACGCCAGGCCTGGATCGGCTTCAATGCCAGCTTCCCGGCACAGCGCCTGGCTGCTGATGGCGTGCCAATCCGCTGGGTGGCGCCGAAGGAAGGCGCCATTGCCGTGGCCGCATATATCGCCGTTGCCAAGAACGCCCCGAATGCCGAAGCGGCGCGCCAGTTCGTCAACCTGGTACTGTCGCCGGAATACCAGGCGGCGCAGACCGAAACCGCGTTCGGCGGCTACGTCAACCCCAATACCAAGCTCAGCCCGGATTTCGTCAGCAAGTTCCTGCTCAAGCCCGAGGATATCGAGAAGGCCTCGGTGATGTCGTGGGATGTCTATCTTGCCAAGCGCACCGAACTGAGCGGCCGTTGGCAGCGCGAGATCGAGAAGAAGTAAGCATGACTTCGAGTCCTGTTCTGTCGTTGCGTGGCGCCACCAAGGCTTTTGGTGGCGCCACGGTACTGAAGTCGATTGATTTGGATATCCAGCAGGGCGAATTCGTCTCGCTGCTCGGGCCATCGGGTTGCGGCAAGACCACGACGCTTAACATCATTGCCGGCTTCACTTCGCCCGATAGCGGCGATGTGATCATCAATGGCCAGCGCGTCAACGATGTGCCGCCGCATCAGCGCGATCTCGGCATGGTGTTTCAGGGTCATGCGCTGTTTCCGCATATGACCTGTTTCGACAATGTCGCTTTCGGCCTGCGCATGCGCAAGCTGGCGCCCGAGGTGATCCGCGAGCGTGTGTTGCAGGCGCTGGATCTGGTCCGGCTGGCGGATTTCAGCCAGCGTTACCCGCGCGAGCTTTCCGGCGGCCAGCAGCAGCGCGTCGGCCTGGCCCGTGCACTCGCGATCAATCCGCGCGTGCTGTTGCTCGACGAACCGCTGAGCAATCTGGATGCCAAGCTACGCCGTGCCATGCAGAGCGAATTGCGCAGCATCCACACCAAGCTGCGTACCACCATGGTCTATGTCACCCATGACCAGGAGGAGGCGTTGACGCTGTCTGACCGCATCGCTCTGATGCGTGATGGCAGGATCGAGCAGATTGATACGCCGGAAGGCATCTATTGCCGTCCGCAGACCCGCTTCGTCGCCGATTTCATCGGTTCGTCCAGTTTCCTGCGCGGTATCGTGGCGGAGGTAACGGGGCAGGGCATGCGGGTCCGCGTCGGCGATGCCGGCTCTGTCCTGGTGGCCTATGACGCATCCCTGGCGGTGGGCCGCGAAGTGCTGCTTGGTGTCCGTGCCGACCGTATCCGCCCGGTGGTACCCGGTCCTGATACGCTGCGTGGCCGCGTATCTGACCGTATTTTCGCCGGCGCCAGCACACATCTGCGCGTCGATCTGGGGCAGGGCGACGAAATCGTAGCGCATCTGGCTGAGCCGCCTCCGGCTGAACTGGTGGCCGATGCCCCGGTGTCTATTGCCGTGGCGCCACACGACTGGATCGTGCTGCCATGAGCCGCCGTTCGCCCGCCGTCCTGGTGCTGCCGGCGACCCTGTGGCTGGTCGTGTCCTGGGGTTGGCCGCTGCTGCTGGTGCTGAGCATGAGTTTCCGCACCATGGACCAGGTTACGTTCGAATTGTCCGGTTTCACGCTCGGGCATTTCCGCCAAGTGCTGACGGATCCGTTCTATCTCGACTCACTGCTGCGCTCGGTCCGTATCGCCGCCATCGTCACGCTGCTGTCGGGGTTGCTCGGCTATCCTGTCGCGCTGCATATCGCGCAGACCACGTCGCAGCGCGCCCGCACCGCCTACACCATGATTCTGCTGATCCCGATCATGATCAGCCTGGTAGTCACCGCCTTTGCCTGGATCCTGATCCTCGGCCCCAGCGGCTTCATCAACCGAACGCTGAGCTTCCTCGGCCTGACCAGCGAGCCGGTGCAGTTCCTGAATTCCGAGGCTGGTGTGATCGCCGTGCTGGTCTACAGCTTCGGCCCTTATATGATCATCAATATCTGCACCGCCATCGATAAGATCGACCCGGCGGTGATCCGTGCCGCGCAATTGCATGGCGCAGGGCCCTGGCGGGTGTTCCGGTCGATCATTCTGCCGCTGAGTTTCCCCGGCATTCTCTCTGGTGGCCTGATCGTTTTCTCCCTATCGGCAGCAGCCTTCGTCACGCCCTATGTGATTGGCGGCAACCGCGTCAAGGTGATCCCGCTGCAGATCTACAATGCGGCCGTCACCACCTTCGACTGGCCGATGGCGGCAACGCTCAGCATCCTGCTGCTCGTCATCTCCCTGGCACTCACCGCCCTGGTGGGGCGCTATACCGAACGCCGCTTCGCGGCATGGCTGCGTGGCGCATGAAATTCCCAATCGTCAGTTACCTCGCCTGGGCGATCTACGCTGCCATCCTTGTGCCGATCATCATGGTGATCGGCGCCGCCTTCACCGAAACGCGGTATATCACCTTCCCGCCGGTTGGCTTCACCTGGCGCTGGTATGGTGCTGCCTTCGCCGATAGCTCGCTGATGAACGGCCTCTGGCTCTCGACTATGGTGGCACTTGCCAGTGTCGTCATCGCCACCTGTCTCGGCACGGCCGCAGCGCTCTATCTGGAACGGCCGAATGCGCGTTTTCGTGGGGCATTTTCCACCTTCTTCCTGGCACCCTTGAATGTGCCGGCGGTGATGACTGCCTTTGCCCTGCTGCTCGCCTTCACGCAATGGCACCTGATCAACTGGCGCGGCCTGATCATCGCCCATGTGATCCTGACGCTGCCCTATATCGTGCGCTCGGTGCTGGTCAGCCTGGCGGGCCGCGATGGCGCGGTGGAACGCGCCGCCGCCATTCTTGGCGCCAGCCCGTGGCGGGTATTCTGGCATATCACGCTGCCGATCATCCGGCCCGGCGTGCTGGCCGGCGGCACCTTCGCCTTCCTGATCTCCTTCAACAATGTGCCGGTTTCGGTATTCATCTCCACGCCCGGCTCGGCGCCGTTCCCGGTGGTGCTGTTCAACCGCATGCAATGGCTGGCGGAGCCCTCCGTTGCCGCCGCTGCTACCATCGCCATCCTCAGCACCATCGCGGTGATGCTGATCCTGGAGCGCAAATTCTCTTTCTACCGTTCGATGTTCCGTTGATGTCTGCCAGCAGGAGTACACAATGAAAGCCGATCTGGTTCTTACCGGCGCCGATGTAGCGACCCCCGGCGGTGTGGTGCGTGCCGATATCGCCATCAAGAATGGCCGTATCGTCTGCCTCACCTCGGGTGAACTCACCCCGGCAGCCGATGAAGTGATCGATCTCAGCGGCAAGACCATTCTGCCTGGCGGCGTCGATACCCATACCCATCTGCGCGAGCCCGGCTTCACCCACAAGGAAGATATCGTCACCGGCACCCAGGCCGCGGCGGCCGGCGGCTACACCATGGTTTCCGGCATGCCGAATGTTGATCCGGTTACCACCACGGTGGAACGCTACCTCGATGCTATCGAACGCTACAAGCAAAGCTCCCTGGTCGATTTCAACCATAATCCGTCGCCGACCCGGCTTGAGGAAGTGGGGCCGCTGGCTGAGGCCGGCGCCATGGGCTTCAAGGTTTTCATGATCACCGACAAGGGCGCGGTCTATCCGCATATGCCCGAACTCGGCGTGCATCATCAGGGCCGGCTGTTCGAAATCGCCGAGGCGGTGAAGAAGACGGGCCGCCCGATGATGGTGCATCCGAATAACCAGGAGCTGATCGACACGCTGTCTGATCGCGCCATCAAGGCAGGTGATACCAGTTATCAGACCGTGGCGCGGCTTTCTGCTTCCTATGATGGCATCGTGTTCGATTCCGCCATCAGCTATCTCTGCCGCTTGCAGGAAGTGTTGGGCTTCCACCTGCATATCCTGCATCTGCGTTCGCCGCGTTCGCTGGATGTTATCCGCCAGGCCAAGCGCAAGAAGCAGAAGGTGACGGTGGAGACCAATCCGCACATGATGTTCCTGTGCAATGACTGGAACGAGATCGAGCGGCTAGGCCCCTATGCCCTCAATCTTTGGAACGGCCCGGATACCACCGATCTGCTTTGGGAATGCCTGCGCGATGGCGTCATCGACGTGATCGGCTCCGACCACGCGCCGCATCTGCGCGAGGAAAAGGAAATCGGCTGGACCAACATGTTCGTTGCCGCCAACGGCACGCCGAAGATCCAGGAAACCCTGCCGCTGTTTCTCGATCAGGTGAATGCCGGTCGAATCTCGATGAGCCGGCTGGTGGAAATATTCTCCAGCGCGCCGGCAAAGATTTTCGGCCTCTATCCGCGCAAGGGCGCAATCCAGGTTGGTTCTGATGCCGATCTGGTGGTGGTAGACACTCAGCGCAAGCAGGTGCTGCGCAACGAGGACATGCTCAGCAAGTGTGGCTGGAGTTCCTGGGATGGCCGCGAAGTGACCGGTGCTGTGGATCACACCCTGGTGCGCGGACAGTTCGTTTATCGCGATGGCAAGATCGTCGGCAAGCCGGGCTATGGCCGCCATACCAAGCCGCTGCGTGGCGAGGAAGCTGACCGTCTGATGGATATGTACGCCGCCGCCCGGGTTTGAAGATGCGCAAGATTGTCATGTATCGGACCGGCGGTCCGGATGTGCTGGAAATGGCCGAGGCGCCGGAACCGCAGCCGGGTCCTGGCGAAGTCGTGGTACAGGCCGAGGCCATTGGTGTCGGCTGGCCGGATATCCTGATCCGGCGTGGGTCCTACAAATGGATGCCGCCGTTGCCGACCAGCCCCGGCAGCGATCTCGCCGGCCGCGTCGTTGCGCTCGGTTCCGGCGTCGATGCCGCGATGCTGGGCCGTTCAGTATTGCTCACGGCTCGTGAATTGAAGGTGCGCGGCGGCTGTTATGCTGAACAGGTGGCTGTGCCGGCCGAAGCGCTGTTTCTGCTGCCCGAAGGCGTCGATCTCGATGCCGCCGTCTGTCTGCCGAATTACCAGGTGGCGTGGAATCTGCTGCATGTGGCGCCGCGCGGCCAGGCGGTGCGCAGCCTGTTTATCAATGGCGTCGCTGGCGGTGTTGGCAGCGCCCTGGCGCAGCTTGCCAAGGCGGCCGGCATCACCGTGTTTGGCAGCGTCAGTTCGTCGGAGAAGGCGGCTTTCGCAAAAAGCCTCGGCGTCGACCATGTGATTGATTACCGGCGCGAGGATGTGCCGGCGCGGGTACTGGCGCTGACGGCGGGCGAGGGCGTGGATCTGGCTGTCGATCATGTTGGCGGTGCGGGTTTCACACAGTTGCTCGGCTTGCTCGGCAATTGGGGCCTGCTGGTCTCCTACAATGCCAGCGGTGGCATGCCGCCGGAAAACCTGCTGCAGGCGTTGCGTAACCATGGCACGAAATGCCTCGCCATCCGCATTTTTGAGATGCATCTCTATGACCATGACCGCGAAGGCCGCCGCCATATCATGCAGCAGGTGATCGACGCGCTTGCCGCTGGCCGCATCGCGCCTGTAGTGGCGGCGCGGCTGCCTTTTGCCGCCGCCGCTGAGGCGCATGCGATGGTGGAAGAGGGCAATGCCTGCGGCAAGGTATTGCTGAAGCCGGGGCTGGACCGCCTGTGGGCCGCGGCATGAGTGATGGCGGCCGTATCCCGGTATCAGTGATCACCGGCTTTCTCGGTAGCGGCAAGACTACCTTGCTCGGCCGGTTGCTGCCGAAGCCGGAACTGGCTGATACGGCGGTGATCATCAACGAGTTCGGCGAGATCGGCCTCGACCATGAACTGGTCGAACGTTCCGACGATCATATGGTATTGCTGAGCAGCGGCTGCCTGTGCTGCACGATCCATAACACGCTGGTCGAAACTCTACGCCTGCTGCACGACAAGCGCGAGCGTGGCGAGATTCCGCGTTTCCGCCGCGTATTGGTCGAAACCACGGGGCTTGCCGATCCGGCGCCGATCATTCACACGCTGATGGATGATTCCTTCGTGCGGCATCATTTCCGTTTTGACACGATCATCACAACGGTGGATGCCCTGCATGGGGATGGACAACTGGACGAGCATCCGGAATCGCTGAAGCAGGCGGCGGTGGCAGACAGCTTGGTGCTGACCAAGACCGATATTGCAGCGCCCGAAGCAGTGGCGGCCCTCCGCGAGCGGCTGATCCGGCTCAATCCTGGCGCCGCGCTGCATGTGGCGCAGCAGGGCGAGATCGATGCCAATCTGCTGTTTGGCGCCGGCCTCTATGATCCCAGCGGCAAGAGCGAGCAGGTGATCCGTTGGCTGAATGCGGAAGCCTATGGCCATGATCACCATCACGGTCATGCTCACCATGATCGGGGCCATCAACACGGCGGCGACGTGAACCGGCATGATGCCCGCATCGTGGCGCATTGCCTGACTTTCGATGCGCCGCTGAACTGGCGCTATTTCAGCCCCAACCTGGCTTCTCTGGTCAGCCGCCATGCGGAAAAGCTGCTCCGGGTGAAGGGTATTCTCAATGTCGATGGCGAGGCGCGGCCGGTGGTGGTGCATGGCGTGCAGCACCAGTTTCACCGTTTGCTGCTGGATGCTTGGCCGTCGGCGGATCGGCGTTCGCGACTGGTGGTGATTGCGCGAGACCTCGACGGGTCGTTGCTGCGCAACTGGCTCAAGCCCGATGACCTGGCGGATATTTCCGGCTAGGCGAAGCCAATAGGAAAGTAAGAATTTGCCCCACTCCATTCGCAGAGTATTGGGGCGAGCATTACTCAATCATAAACTATGTGGTGTATTGCCGTAGAAATACTACTAAAGAGGGAACGGCAGGCTTTTCGGCGAGCTGCCCCCGTCAACTTTTGACACAATCTACCGTCGTATATTTACTTTCGGGTGTGAAAAAAACTGTTGATATTTTTCCGCGTGTGCGGCGGTGCAATATACCTGTTGGTCACCCACTTTGTGACAAAAAATGTAATATCTACATTGGGTTATATACTTGATCCAGACATGTGGTTTTAACTTGTCGGAACCCGGTGCCTGTGCCAAAGAGACATGCAGAGATTGTACTATCAGGGGAAGGTCTGTGTCTGCGTCGCAGTCTCACGCTGCTCTCCGGGTGTCTAACCAGCCGGCAAGCGCGGATGACTCATTCGACGACGGAGCACGGGCATTGAAGAAGGTGAGCGAAGTGCGGCCTTATCTGCGTGGCTCTGCGGGGCGGGGAAGCAGCATTGTTGCTGTGTGTTGGACACTGGCTTTGACTGGCGGCTTGCTGCTTGCGCTGCCGATCACATCGGCCATAGCGCAAGCGCCTTCGCAGCTGCCTTCCGGCGCCGTGCCGGGCCGCGAATTGCCGCAGCCGCTGATGGTGGCGCCGCCGGGCCCAGGTGGCAGCATTGTCGTGCCGCGCGCTTCCGCTGCCGAAGCGCCGGCTGGTGCCGAGCAGGTTTCCTTCACGCTCACCGCCGTCGATATCCAGGGTGCCACGGCTTTTTCCGCTGCTGAATTGCAGACGAGCTATGCCGCATTGCTCGGCAAGCAGATCTCGGTGGCTGATGCCTTCAAGATCGCCAATGAAATTGAGCTGAAATACCGTGGTGCTGGTTATGTCACCAGTCGTGTACTGGTGCCTGAGCAGGCCATCGAGGGCGGACGTTTCCGCATTGCCGTGGTGGAAGGCTTCATTTCCAGCATTGTGGTGCAGGGCGATATCGGTCCGGCCAAGGCCGCGATCGAGCGGTTGCTTGCGCCGCTGGTCAATGTCACGCCGGTGAATGTCGCGGAGATCGAGCGCCGCTTGCTGCTGGCGAATGACCTTGCCGGCCTGACCGTCCGTGGCAACCTCGAACCGGCTGCGAATACGCCTGGTGCCTCGGTCATGGTGGTGAAATCTGAGCGCAAGGATTATGACGCTTCGCTGACCCTTGATAACCGCAACTCGCCCTATCTCGGCGGCGCGGAATGGCTCGGCTCGGCAAGCTGGAATTCCTTTGGCAGCAACGCCGATCAGCTCAGCCTGCGGCTCAAGCAATCGTCCCCCTGGGGCCGTTCCTGGTCAGTGGGTGGCGGCTATAGCGGGCTGTTCAGTGACGATGGCCTCACCGCCAGCTTCAATTCCAGCTTCGCCCGTTCCTATCCGGCCAAGGAGCTGAAGCGCCTGGAAATCCAGAGCGACGTGCTGACCAATGCTGCCTCGGTCACCTATCCGTTGATCCGCTCGCGCATGGAAAACCTGCGCCTTACCGGTGAATTCGAATACCGCATGGTGGATACGGACCTCTCGCAGGCGCCCTACAATCGCGACCGCCTGAGCATCCTGCGTGCCGGCATCAGCTATGACCGTACCGACAGCTTCGATGGCATCAGCGCTATCCGCGCCACCATGCATCGCGGCCTCGATATCCTGAACGCCACAGATGCCGGCGATCCGCTGGCCTCGCGCAGCGATGGCCATAGCAGCTACACCAAATGGAGCCTCGACCTGACCCGCGTGCAGCAGCTGCCCGCCAGCTTCAGCCTGCTCGGCACTGCCACCGGGCAGTATACCCGCACGCCTCTGCTGGCCAGTGAGGAAATCGCGCTAGGTGGCCCGAGCTTCGGCCGTGGCTTCGATACTGGCGAAGTTTCCGGCGACAATGGCTGGGCGGTTTCGCTCGAATTGCGCTATACGCCGGAATGGCTGCAGGCAGCCTTCCCTGATGGCATGCAGCTCTACACGTTCATTGACCGCGGCCAGGTCTGGAATATCGGCAGCGTTACGCCGACCAATGACCGCATCAACGTCACCACCGCTGGCGGCGGTTTCCGCGTCAATATCACGAAGAATCTGTTTGCATCGCTGGAGCTGGCTCGTGGCCTCAGCAGGCCGCAGGCGACCATTTCGGATAAGCCGAAGGTCTTCTTCAGCATCAATACCCATTTCTGAGGGCGGTAGTATGGATCGCGCGCGCTACTTCACTTCGCCCTGCTCTGGCCACAGCCTTAAGTTCCGTCTGCTGGCATCGGTTACCAGTTTCCTACCACAGCCGCAGCAGCGAGCGGGAATTGCCGGCGGCAGCCGCAATGCCCGGCGCAAGAGCGCTGCGCTTACCGCCGCTGCCGGTGCTTATGCACTGTCCTCACTTATCACCGGTGCGCAGGCCCAGACCCTGCCGCAGGGCGGCAATGTCGTTGCGGGCTCGGCCAGCATCAACCAGGCGACGCCGAATTCGCTCAACATCGTCCAGTCCACCAATTCGGCGATCATTAATTGGCAGTCCTTCAACATTGGCGCCGGCCAGAGCGTCAATTTCCAGCAGCCGAGTGCCAGCTCCATCACGCTGAACCGCGTGCTGGGCAACGACCCTTCCGCCATTTTCGGCACGCTCACTGCCAATGGCACAGTGATGCTGGTGAATCCGAATGGCGTGTTCTTCGGCCCCGGCTCGCGCGTCGACGTAGGCGGCCTTGTCGCCACCACGGCGAATATCAAGGATGCCGATTTCATGGCCGGCAAGTACCTGTTCGGTACGCCGGGTAATGCCAATGCCCAGGTGGTGAACCAGGGCGATATCAGCATCAAGGATACCGGTCTGGCTGCCCTCGTGGCGCCGCAGGTGCATAATTCCGGTGTGATCCGTGCACGGCTCGGCAAGGTGACGCTCGGCGCTGCCCAGAGCTTCACGCTCGATTTCTATGGCGACGGCCTGCTTTCCTTCGGCATCGGGGCTGAAGCCTCAAACGCCCTGGTGGTGAATAGCGGCCAGATCGCCGCCGATGGCGGTGTGGTGGAGCTTTCCGCCCGCGCCGTGAAGGGCGTGATCGACAATGTGATCAACACGTCCGGCGTGGTGCAGGCCAAGAGTGTTGGCGTACAGAACGGCAAGATTGTTCTCTCTGGCGGCTCCTCCGGCAAGGTGGAGATTTCCGGCAGTGTCGATGCCTCCGGCAGCAATGCCGCTGAAACCGGCGGCAAGGTGATTGCCACTGGTGCCGATATCGTGGTGGGCAAGGGTGCCAGCATCAATGTTTCCGGCCAGGCCGGCGGCGGCCAGATCGCGCTGGGCAGCGATGGCAGTGGCGAACGCGGCCGCGCTGATGGCGTGTGGTCGGATACCGTCACCGTGGCGGGTGGCGCACAGCTCAAGGCCGATGCCATGGATAGTGGCAATGGCGGCCTGGTCACGGTGCTGTCGAATGACCGCACCGTGTTTGCCGGCAGTATTTCGGCGCGCGGCGGTGCCCAGGGCGGCGATGGCGGCTTTGCCGAAATTTCCAGCCATAAGGACATCCATCTCACCGGCTCAGCCGACATGCGTGCGCCGCAGGGCAAGACTGGCACGCTGCTGATCGATCCGACCACGCTCAAGATCGTCAGCGGTTCGGGCGGCACCCAGGATACCGCGGGCAACGATGGCACCATTTCCGCTGGCGACAGCGACAGCGGCGCCAACACAATCTCTCAGTCGTTGCTGGAAAGCCTCACCACCAATATCGTGCTGGAAGCCAGCGGCCTGATCACCGTCGATACGATGACCAACGGCAAGCTGAGCGTGCTGCAGGGCATCACTCTGCGCTCCACCACCAGCGGCGGCATAACGTTCACCGATTCCGCCACCGAAATCTACAGCGCATCTGGCGCCATCAAGCTGGAGGCCAATGGTCCCGGCAGCAACATCACCAATGTAGGCAAGCTGACCACCAATGGCGGCGACATCACTCTGCTGTCGACGGGCTCTATCTCGCTTGCCAATGAAATCCTTACCGCTGGCGGTACGCTGACGCTGCAGGCCTCCAATGGCAACATCACGACCGCCAATTCTTCTCGGCTGAGGGCGGATACCGTTAATCTGATTGCCAGCGGCAGCATCGGCAGCGCCAGCCAGTCGGTGGCGCTGAATACTGGCACGCTGAGCCTCAAGCTGGGCGGTAGCTTCTACATTAATAATATCATCGGCTTGGATGCACTTAACGTCAACGCCACGCATGCTTCGGCCAGCGCCACGAACGCCTACGTGCTGACGGCAGGTAGCCAGACTTACACCATCACCGATTCCACTAGCGAAACTGCCATCGCTGTCACCAATGGCATGAATCTTGGCTGGATCAGCGATCGCACGATCAAGAGCAATGGCCTCAACATCGCCGGCACCTTAAAGCTGACATCGACTGGTGGCGATATCCTGCAGGGCAGCGGTTCTATCAGTGCCACGTCCTATGAGCTCACTGCGAAGGGCAGCACCGGCAGCAACGGCGCGATTGGCAGTAGCGGCAGCAAGCTCAGCCTCCAGGCCAGTGGGGCAGGCAATGTTTCTGCGATTGCCGGCAGTGGCGGTATATATCTTGCCGATCAAGCCAACTCCGGACTGGCGCTGAATAACATTATTGCCAGTGGTAGTAGCAGTATCTCGTCAGGCGGTACGCTGACGGTCGGCAATGTGGCGCTGGGCAGCAATGCGCTGACTCTCGCTTCGACGGGTGGCAGCATTCTCAACGATTCCAATGCTGCTACCACTATCACGGCCGGTTCGCTTGCGTTGCAAGCCGGCGGCAGCATAGGCACGAACGGTACCGCACTCACCACTTCGGCCAGCTCGATTTCTGCGAGTGGCGGAACAGGTGGCATCTATATCACCACCTCCGGCTTTGCCTCTTTCTCCAGCGTTTCGTCCACGTCTGGCGTGATCGCCCTGAATGTTGGCGGCAACGCCACCATTTCGTCGCTGACCAACGACAGCACCAGTGCTGTTACCGTCACCGCGTCTGACGGCATCTCGATTGGCACGCTGAATGCCGGCAATGGCGATGTCACGCTCAATTCCGTCAACTCGATCACCAGCAGTGGTGGAAGCGGTATTACCGCGAACAAGCTGGTGATGACGGGCTCCGGCAGCGGCGGTGCGATCAATGTAACTACAGCGGCCAAGGACATCACTGCCTCGATCTCTTCCGGTATCACCATCAATAATACCGGCAATGTGACTTTGACCGAGATCATCAGCCAGACCGGCAGCATCTCGGTTACCGGCAGCGGCGATATCACGGTCTCCAAGCTGACGACTAAAGGCTCGTCCACTGCCGTGACGCTTAACGCGACCAGCGGCAATATCATCGGCGCTACGGGCAACAAGATCGTCGGCGATGGTCTTTCTATACGATCGAAGGATGTTGGTAGCTCCAGTACCCATATCAACACCTCGGTGGGCACGCTTAGTGTCGAGAATACCGGCAGTTTCTATGTTGATAATACCAACGCGCTGCTGAAATCCCTGGTGATCAAGAATAGCCATAACGGCTCGACACCGAACACCCTGCATTTGACCTCGCCGGGAATGGCGTTCACCGTCACCGACGACGGCAGCAAGACCACGCTCTCGGAAATCAACAGCGCCTTCCTGACCAATCTGATCTTCACCAGCGACAAGACCCTGGTGGTTGGGCAGCTTGATCTGGAGAATGCCTCTTCGGTCGCACTGACCAGCGCCGCTTCTATCATCGACGACGCCAACAAGAATACCCGGATCACCGGCCAGAAGATCACGCTTACGGCTGGTGAAAATGTCGGCGAGAGCGGCAATGCCATCGGCATCAACACCACTTCCTTCGTGGTGACCACCGCCGGCAACCTGTTGATCGATAATATCAATCATTTCGAAGAAATCGGCATCACCAGCACGCATAAGGACAGCGGTGCCAACTACACCTACGCGATCACTGGGCGGCATCTTGATATCGCCCTGACGGATTCCGCGAATGGCTACACCTTCACGCGTCTGATCGACAGCGGTTACGGCGCCGATGGCGCGCTCAAGACCTTCACCTTCTCCGGCGACCGCAGCATTACGCTTGGCAAAATCAATGTCGGTGCGCAGCAGGTTGAGTACACGTCGGATTTCGAGCCCATCACCACGAATTCATCCGTCTCCTTCACCTCCACTGGGGCGATCAAGGATGATGGCAGCGACAGCACGGCAGTACAGGCCGGCTATATCCGGCTGAAGGGCAGCAGCATCGGCGCTTCCGATGCGAATATGGATATCGATATCGTGGCCAAGGGCATCTCTGCCCAGGCTACGGCCGGTGACCTTTATATCACCGCGCACCGCACCGTTAACAACGATGGCCTTGATACGCCGTTGCTGGTTGGCTCCGGCGGCACGATGACCAATGGCTTCAGCGCCACCGGCAATGTGTCGCTCAAGCTACTGGTTGGTGATATCCAGATCAGCAGTAATATCCAATCCGGCGGTACGACAAGCCTGCAGGCCGATGTCGGATCGATTCTTGGCAGCAGTTCAATTTCGTCGAGCGGCAAGCTGACGCTGAAGGCCAGCGAGTCGATTGGCACCGCAACCGCCAGCGTCAACTTCTCTGCCAGCGAAATCGATGCCATAGCCACCAATGGCGTGGTCGCTCTCTACACCTCAAGCAGCAACACCAAGTTCAACGAAGTGACTTCCGGCGGCGCCATCAAGCTCACCGGCAGTTCTGGTAATTTTATACTCGGCAAGATTATCGCCAATACCGGCGCCAGCAGCATAACGGTTTCTGGCGCTTCCACGATCAATGATGACGGCAATGATGCCACAGTCATCCAGGGCAGTGAAATCAGCCTGTCGGCTCAGAGCGGCCTTGGCAACACGAACCAGTTGAAGCTGAACACCACAAAGCTCACTACTTCTTCCTCTGGCGCGGTGAATATTGCCTCTTCGCAGGCTCTCACCGATCTTAGCGTGACGCGGACCAGTAGCTCGGGCGGCGTTTCGATCACCGGCACGGGCCAGACCTTTACCCTGGCCGAAACGGGCAGCGCCTACACCATCAGCACGCTTACTAGTGCCAGCAATCTGAACTTCGCCTTGGGCGCTCAGGGCAGCAATGTCGTGAATGTCAGCGCTGCCAATGTAGGCACTGGCAAATTCACCCTGTCGAGCGGTGGCGGTATTGCCTATGTCGGTTCAGGCAGCGACAAGATCGTCGCTGGTGAGGTCAGTCTGACAGCCGGCAGTACCAGTTCCATCGGCGCATTCAACGCCGCCATTCAGACCAGCACTGGCAAGATGAGCTTGAGCGCTGGTCGCGACATTTATGTCAACAGTTCTGCGGCACTGACTCACGTCTACGTCACCAGCACTAACAGCACGACGGCTAGCGGCACGGCGAGCAAGTTCGGCATCACCGGTGCATCGGGCGCTGCCGTTTCCATCACCGACAGTGGCACCACCCAGACTGTTGATGTTACGGGCAACATCACCGACTTCAGCCTGATCAATCAGAAGAACATCAGTGTTTCGGAAATCGTTGCCACTGGCGCGGTGGTATTGACCACGGCGAGCGGCGGCGCGAATTCCAACATCACCATGGTGGGCGGCGGTGCCATCACCGGTTCGAGCGTTACCCTCTCGGCCAATGGCACCGGTACCGGCAATGGCTCCATCGGCAACAGCACCCGGGCCGTGAAGACCAGCGCGGCGACGCTGAACCTCACCAGCAATGGCAATATCTATATCGATAATAGCAGCACTGCTGTCACTAAGCTGCATGTTGCCAGCACGCACAAGACCGCTGCCACATCCGACGTCAATACCTACAGCTTCAGCAATCTCGGCACCGGTCGTACTTTCACGGTCGCAGATGCCTCTGGCGTCCAGACCCTGGAGATGCAGTCCAGTGGCGCCATGGATTTCAGCTATAGCGTCGATCGTGCGATTCTCACCCGCACCATAACCACAGGTAATATAAACAGTGGCAAGGTCAGCCTTACTTCAACTGGCGGCGCTACTGGCGTAGCCGGCACTATCAATCGGGATAATGGTGGAATTACATCTGCTGAAATAATTCTTTCTGCAAATACGACTGGTTCCAATATTGGCGGTTCCAGTCAATTGCGCATGCTGACATCGAAACTGACGTTGATTTCCGGCGGTAGTATTGATGTCAGTAATACCACCGCCACACTGACTAATCTTTCCCTGGATGTCAGCTTTAGGGCTACCGGCACGCCAAGCAGCGGTACCTATACGTATAACATTGTGTCCGACGGCCTGACTGCAACGCTGGAAGATGTGATCGTCAGCAGCAGCGTCTCCGCTTTCAAGCTGACCAATGTTTCGCAAACCGGTCTGAACCTGAATGTCAATTCAAGCAGGACAATCCAGGTCACCTCGGTCAATGTTGGCAGCGGCACGGTAAAGCTGAATGCCAATAATGGATCTTCTTCGATAAACGCCACCACGACGGGCAGCAGCGTCATTACTGCCGGCCGGCTTGAATTGACGGCGAATTCGATTGGCAACACGAATACCGGCTATTCGACTTTTTATGGCACAGTCGGCACGCTCAAGGCAGTGGCGTCCAGCATCAATTTCCAGAACCAAGGCAATCTGGCGGTAGACGGTATTTCCGGCAGTGGCTCCACGCCCAGCGATTCCATTTCGCTGAAGGTGAATAGTGGTTCGCTGACCCAGGCGAGCAGCTCCACAGAGCGGCTATCGGCAAATGTTGTGAACCTCAATGTCGCCAATGGCAGCATTGGCACCAACACATCCTCGGTGTTGATCAATGCTGGGCAGTTGAGCCTGACCAGCGGCCTGAATGTTTATCTCGACAACAGCGCCGACCTGTCCTCACTGAATTGGACGCTGGGCCATAGCTCCACCACCAATAATTACGGCTTTACCGGCAAGAATCTGTCGGCGACTATTGGCACCAGTACGGCCTCCGGCACCACCACTTTCACCCAGTTCCTTGATACGTCTGGCCTCGATTTCACGCTTTCGGTGGATACCAACCTGGCGTTGGGCACGATCACCGCGCAGTCGGGCCGAGCGTTGAGCCTCACTACCACGGGCACCACCAAGAACATCACCACCACCAATACGTCCCTGGCGTTGACGGCGGATAAGATTTCGCTCACTGCCACGGGCAGCGTCGGGGCTTCGGGTACTGCGATCCAGACTGTAGCGCGCGATCTCGTCGTCAATACTGCTGCAAATGTGCACCTCAACAACGGCACACTTGACCTGCAGACCCTGTCGATCACCAGCAGCCAGGCCACGGGCGGCTCAGCGCCGACTTTCGGCGTGACTGGCGAGAACCTGACTTTCTCGATTGCCGAGACGTCCGGTACCGCCGCCGTGGCGGTGAGCGATACCACTGGCCTTGACTTCACCTTCGCCACTGTGCGGCCGCAGAAGCTGGGGGTGATCAACCTCACCAGCACCGGCAAGGCGACTCTGAGCAGCACAAACAGCATCCTGGGCAGTACATCGAACACCGACCGGCTTACTGCCGGCAATGTGACGCTCAAGGGGGCGGCGCTGGGTTCCAGCACCGACAAGCTTTATATCGATGCGCCGATCCAAACGCTGACCACGGATGGCAATATCTATATCGATTCTGGTGTACATGTTGAAAAGCTGAAGCTGACAAATTCCAGCACCAACAGCACTGCGAACCGCACCTTCTCGATCTCGGGTCTCAAGCTCGATGGCAGCAGTGGCATGTCGGTGCAGGCTACGCATACAAATGCTGGCGGCACGGTGTTCACCACTATCAGCGACACCAGTGGTCTGGATTTCGAACTGGTCAATGATCGCATCATTGAGATCGGCACGATCAATCTCGGCAAAGCCAATCGACTTAGTTTAACCTCTGCTCCGGGTATCAGGGAGACGGACGGTACCTCAAGCATCCTTGCTGGCGATGTGGCGCTTGTCTCAGCTTCTGGTGCTATTGGTCAGACTTCCGGCACCGGTGGCGGCCTGATTGACGTCACTGCTTCCAATTTGTCGGTTACCGCCAATAACGGCGCCTATGTCGATATGAAGCAGCGGACCGTTCTGACCACCACGGTCGGCGGTACCAGTCAGTACAAGGTCAGCGATGGTGATCTGGTAATTGGTAGCGGGAATTTGTCGCTGAATGGCGCAACCACTACTTTGGAAGCAGCCAATGGCTCTATCCTCAATGGCGGTGGCAGCATCTATGGCGCTGGCACGCTGACCCTCACTGCTTCGGGTTCAATTGGCGAGCAGAACAAGGTTTTGTCGCTCCAGGCCAACAGTGGCGGCACCACAACCTTGAGCGCCACCGCCAATGGCGGCGGTATCTATATCACCGAAAGCTATGGCCTCACCGTGTCGTCGATGACTGCGGCCGGGGATATCGTGCTGCAGAGCGGCTCTTCGGGCAGCTCGAGGAATATGACGATTGCCGGCGCGATCACGGCTAACGGAAAGTCGGTGAGCCTTACGGCAATCAATGGCGCCATCAAGTCGACCACCAGCAGCAGCATCGACGCTGCCGCGCTGACCCTGATCAGCAGGGATGGATCGATTGGTGAATCGACCAGCAGCACCACCAAGGTCAAGACCACCGCGACCAAGCTGACCCTGAACAGCAGCAAGGATATCTACGTCACGTCGACTGGGGATCTTACCGATCTTTCGATCGACCGTGCACCGAGCACCGGCACGTCCAACAGCAACGGCGCTCTCACCATCGAGGCCAGCAATCTGACCTGGTCTGCTGCCGACAACGGCACCGCCACGACCTTTACCAATGTGACGGATACCACCGGCCTGAATTTCACCTATCTGTCGCGCGGAAATATTATTGTCGATAAGATCAGCGTCGGCAGTGGCGATGTCACGTTGCAGGCGCGGCAGGGTGTCAGCACAACCGCTGCCACCATCACCGGCACTGGCACTAACAAGATTACCGCTGGCAACCTGAAGCTCTCAACCAATTCCGTGACCAATGCCGATATCGGCTCGTCTGGCACGGCACTGGGCCTGAATGTCTCTAGCCTCAACGCCACCGGAACCAATGTCTATGTCAAGAATGATGGTGCGCTGAGCGCAACGCTCAGCAGTTCAGGCGATCTGAGCGTTACGGCCAATACCGGCGATCTGACCATCAACTCGTTGTCCTATGGTTCCACCAAGGCGCTGACGCTGAAGGCCACCGCTGGCGCCATCAATTATGGCGGCTTACTGACGCTCAGCAGCGGAAGTATTACGCTCGAATCCGCCACCGGTATCGGTTCGGCTTTCGATGCTATGGATATTTCCGTTTCCGGTGCCGGCACGCTGAGCACCACCACAACCGGATCTGGCGGTACCTACCTCAATATCTCAGGCAATCTCTCCGGCGGCCTCACGGCCACTTCCGCTAACGGCCCGATCAATGTCACTGGCAGCGGCAGCCTGAAGCTGACCAGCGCCACCGTAACCGGCGATGCCATCGGCAACGATATCACGGTGAAGGCTGGCACCACCCTGTCTGTCGGCGAAGTCACCGCTGGTGCGAATTATGGCGCCGCAAATCTTATTGCCGGCACCACGATCACCCAACTAACGGGCAGCACGTCGATTGCCGCTAGCAAGATCGGCATCACCGCCGGCTCGGGCATCGGTTCCTCGGGCACACCGTTCGCCGTAGCCGGCAAGTCGGTGTCGCTGTCGGCCAACAACAACGCGATTTATGCCCAGGTGACGGGTGCTACGACTCTGGCCTCGGTGGCCGCGGGTACTGGTGCCGTTACCATCACCACCGGCACCGGCCCGTTCACCTTGCTCGCCAGCAAGATTTCCGGCAGTGCCATCACCATGACGGGTGGCGCCAATACGCTGATTCTCGGCGATCTCAATGCCGGCACTGGCTCTGTCGCGATTACGGCCTCGACCAGCGGCGGCAAGATCCTGGACGATGGCCTCACAAATACCCGCATTGTCGGCGGTTCGGTCAGTCTGACAGGCGATGGCGGCGTCGGCACCAGCACCGCGCGGATGCAGACCACCACCGCATCGCTTACGGCTAATTCCAATACGTCAGGCCCGGGCATTTTCATAGACGACAACGGCACCAGCGAAATCACGCTTTCGGCGCGGGCACGCGGTGGCGATGCCGATATCACGACGGCGGCTGCCACCAAGGTCACTTTGCTCAAGGCGGATGTCGGCAGCGTCAAGCTGGTTGGCAGCAGCGGCGATATCACGCTCACCAGCGTTTCTGCCGATACCACATCGGGCGTGATCGAGATCAACTCGGCCGGCAAGATTCTTTCTACCGGCAGCAGCGATCACATCACCGGCCATACCCTGAAGCTGACTTCGGCCAGCGGTATCGGCACGCTCACCAATTTTGCCGCCGGCACCGGCAGCCCGGTGAAAATCAACGTTTCCAGCATCAACACGCTCTCCGCCACTGGCGCCAGCAGTGTGATCAACATTGCCAATACCGGCAATTTGTCGCTGAACGGTGGCATCCTCAGCCTGGGCAGTGGCGGCAGCGCCTATATCGCGGCCACCGGCAACCTGACCCTGACCCATGCGGTCGATACCTCGATCCCGAACCTGGCGCTGGTTTCGGGCGGCACGCTCACGCTGCCGAATGCGGCGATTTCGACCACCGGCGCGCTGGTGATCAGCGCTACCACCGATGTGGTGAAGAGTGGCGGCGCAGACCGCGAATTCACCCTCTCGGGCGACACGGTGAAGTTCAGCAGCGGTTCGGCCGGTGGCGACACCACACTCAAGACCACCACCGCCAGCCTGGATGCCAGCCTCACCGGTACCGGTGGCCTGATTGTCAGCAACACTGGTAACCTCGCCACCGGCAAGTTCTCCACCACCAACGGCGATATAAGCGTCACCAGCAGCACTGGCATAACTGCCAGCAACGTTAGCGTTGGCGGTACAAACAAGACGGCGACGATCAAGGCGACTACCGGTGATGTCACTGTTGAAACGCTGAATGCTGGCGGCACCGGTACGATCAAGTTGATCGCCGAGGCCGGATCGGTGTTGATGGGCACTTCGCCGTCGATGACCGGCAACACGCTGGATATCACCAGCTTCTCCAGCATCGGCAGCTCGGCCAATCCGTTCACCACCAGCTTTGCCAACTTCGCCGCCAAGGTCACTGGCGCCGGCGATATCCATCTTGGCTTCAGCGGCACTGGCACCACCGGCACGCTGATTACCAGCGATGGCGATATTTATGTCACTGCCAACGGCACTTTGACGGTGGATGGCAGCAAGATCACCGCCGGTAACAGTGGCAATTTGTCGCTGAAATCTACCGGCGCTGTGGCGCTGAACAATGGCTATACCAGCAATGGGACCAATACTGCCAAGTCTGGCGTGACCATCGAAGGCAATGGCATCACGCTTTCGACGATCAGCACCACGGGTGCCCAGAGCTATAAGGGCGATACCTTTACCCAGGGCAACCTTACCGCTAAATCGATTCAGATCACCGGGGGTCTGTATTCGGAAAACAAAGGCACTTTCGATACCAGTGCAGCAAACGGCGATATTCAGGTCACCGGGCAGTTCGATGGTCGTACCAATGACGCCACCTTCACCGCTGGCAGCGGCAAGGTCAGCTTCGGCAACACGGCTTTCAATCTCGGCATCCTGAGCATCACTGCTGGTACGATTAGTCTGGTTGGCGTTGAGACAGAAGGAGCGCAGAGCTACACCGGCGCCACCGAGATCACTGGCAGCTACACCTCGATCGGAGGGGCTATCGATTTCAAGGGTGCCACCAAGCTGATGGGAGATACCACCATCTTCACGAATGGCGGCGCGTTGACTTTCGACTCCACGCTCGATGGCGGCAACGCCCTAAGCATCGAAAGCGGCGCCGGCAACGTCAAGTTCGTGGGCGCGGTGGGCAACACCACCCGGCTTGGCAATCTGCAGATCAACTCCTCAGGTGCCACCAGCTTTGCAAGCACAGTCAAGGTGGCGTCGATCAACACCGATGAGGATGGTACGCTGGCGATCAATGGCGGCTCGGTGGATGCCACTGGCAGTCATACATACAACGAGATTGCTTTCCTGGGCGCCAACACCACGCTTACCGGCACCACCATTACTTTGGAAAAGGGTGTGCAGGGCGTCGCTAACCTGGCGATTGCCGGCAACCTGGCGCTGAACGACAAACTGAGTGTCGACTCAAACCTGGGCACCCTCACGGTCAGTGGCACAACGAGGCTGTACAACGGCACGATCAATACCACCGGCACCCAGACCTACACGGGCTTGGTCACGCTGAACCAGAATGCTACCTTCACCGGCACGACTGTCACGTTCCAGGGTGGTATTGCTGGCGGCAACAGGACGTTGAGTGTCGTCGGCAATGCCGTCTTCACCGGCGATATCGGCGCAGGTTCAGCGCCGAATAACTTCCAGGGCCAACAGGCACCGGCTCCCACCTCTGGCCCGCTGACATCGGTTTCGGTCAGCGGCACCACTGTGCTGGCTGGTGGCACCATCGTCACCTCCGGGAATCAGACTTATACCGGCGCGACCAATCTCACCGGCAACCATTCTCTGACCACCAACACTGGCAAGATCACCTTTGGCAGCACGGTGGATAGCACCAGCCACAGCAACTTGACGCTTAATCTTGGCGATGTCGCGCATACCTTCAGCCACGCCCTGGGTGCCAGCAATGCCCTGGGTACGCTGACGATCAATGCTGGCAGCAATGGCAGCATCAGCTTTGATAACACGGCAACGATCAAGACCACCGGCAATTTGACCTTCACCGGCGGTACCACGCTATTGCTGCCGGCCGATATCAATGCCGGCGGTGCGATCACCGTGGGTGTTCTCACCAGCACCACTGGCGAACCGCAGGCGATCAGCGGTATCACGCCGACGCTGGCCGCCGGCGAGGTCAAGATCAAAGCGGGTGGCAACATCGTGATGGCCGGCCTTTCGGGCAGTGAGACCGACCTGACGATCAGTTCCAGCGGTGGCTATATCAAGATCGGTAGCAAGGATACCGATCAGACCGGCCTGCAGCCGACCAAGAAGATCGTGGTCAAGACGCTGAAGTCCGACCAGGCCAGCAGCATCGACATGTACGGCACCGTGGCTGACCGTTCCGACGCCACGGCCGCTTACATCGTCGGACCGCTGAAGGGGCCGCCGTATTACATCAACGATATGCGCTGGGGTCCGATTGAAAATCAGGTCACCATCCCGCAGAGCGTGGTGCCGCCTCCGACCACCATCCCGACCTCGCCGCAGGCCGGTGCCCTGTTCACCCGCACAGTGGATGCTGGTGGTCTGAATCCGAACGCACTCTTGGCCTTCACCGCACCGACCGTGCTGAACGTCTCACCGGCCCCAACCTTCACGGTTACGCCTTCCGCACCGCAAGGTGGTGGTATCAATCCTGGCACCGTCACGCCGACTACCAGCGGTTCTCCGCTGGGCACCGGCGGCTCTTCGCAGAGTGGCGGCACAAATCCGGGTGCCATCGTACCATCTTCCAGCGGCAGCCCGGTGGGCAGCACTGGTGGCGCGACCGGCAGCGGCGGTGCCGGTACTGGTGGCGGCACGGGCGGCGGTACTGGCGGTGGCACCGGTGGTGCAACTGGCGGTAGCCAGCCTGGCCAGCCGAACTCCGAGCAGCAACAGCAGCAACAGCAGCAGCAGCAGCAGCAGCAGGGTGCAGCAGCGCAGTAAACTGCTATACTGCTGCCATGCCGCGTAAGTCGAAAAGAGGTTCCGCGTTGAACACCCCAGCAGCCACCGACAGTGCCGCCCCCGCGGCGGCGCTGCCGCTTTTCTATAAGCAGCCGAGCCCGCTTATTGCCGACCGTGATGCCGAGCTGACCATGGCAGGTACTGGCGATTACCGTTTTGCCAGTATCACCAATTCGTTGCCGCTGGTGGCGAGCGAATTGCCGCTGGCCTGTAAATTCTATCCGATCCTGTTCAGCGAGGGGGCGGCGCCGCAGATGGTCGCCTTGCTCGGCTTGCGCTCGGGCGAGAACCTATTCGTCGATGCCAACGGTCGCTGGAGCGAAGGCAGCTACATTCCGGCCTATGTGCGGCGCTATCCGTTCATCTTTCTGGAAAATGACGAGCGTACGGAATACACGCTGTGCATAGACCTGGCGGCCCCGGGTGTTGGTACTGGCATTGGCAACCGCCTGTTCGAGAATGGCGAGCCGACCGAATTCACTCGTGCGGCGCTGGATTTCTGCCGCGAGTACCAGGCGCATTTCCGTTTCACGGCGGAATTCACCACCGCGCTGCATGAAGCCAATCTGCTGGTCGATAACCGCGCCGATGTCACCCTGGCGGATGGCGAACGCCTCAGCCTCTCGGGCTTCCAGGTGATCGACGAAGCCCGCTTCAATGCCCTGCCGGATGAAACCTTCCTGCAGTGGCGCCAGCGCGGCTGGCTGCACCTAGTTTATTGCCATTTCATTTCCGTAGGCAATTGGGGCGCTCTGGTGGATCGCTCCGTGCCGAAGGCCGTCTAAGCCGGCTTGCGAGGTATCGTCATGCTCAAGCACATCTTCTCGGTTTTCGTTCTGATTGCGGGTCTCGGTATATTGCCGGCGCAAGCCCAGGACAAAGCCAGCGTTGAAGGCTTCCGCAGCGCCAAGTTCGGCATGGACGAGGCGGCGGTGCGCAAGGCCGCGACCGCCGATTTTGGCAAGGCCGCTGCCGCCATCACGGTGGAAACCAACCAGCTCGAAAAGACCAAGGTATTGTCGCTGAATGCCGATGATCTGGTGCCGGGCACCGGGCCGGGGCGGGTGTCCTACACCTTTGGCTTTACCAGCCAGAAGCTGATGCAGGTGAGCATCGCCTGGATCGGCAAACAGGCCAACGACCAGGAAAATACCCGCCTGCGCAACATCGCGGCGGCTTTGCAGGCTTATTTCACGCAGCAGGGCTATGTGAAGGACAGCGTGATGCTGGAAGGCACGCTGCAGGACGGCACCCAGGTCGGCTTCCGTGGCCTGGATGAGAAGGGCCGCATGACGTTGCTGCGCTATTCCATCGGTCGCACCGACGACAAGGGCAAGCAGGATCTTCCGGTCGTGGTGCTTACCTACACCGAGAATCCGAAGAACCCGGATATCTTCCGCATCAAGCCAGGCTCGTTCTGAGCCGGCTCCGTCGGTAGCGTGGCCAGTTCGGCGGCGCGATCCCACTCAAAAAGTTAGGTTTTAGGCAGCGGTGGGGCAGGGAATGTGGGCCCTGGAAGCCTGTGCGTATTCGTATCGTATTTTAATACATTAAATCTTATATTGACCTTTAATATCCAAACATGTATCTGAATCCCTGGTCATATTCGGGCGCTGGCCATTGTCGGCACCATTGGGGAGACAGCAGGAATGAAGCACGCCAATAAGATAGCCATCGTCACCGGTGCCGCGCAGGGTATCGGTTTTGCCTGCGCCGAACGGCTGCATCAGGAAGGCGCCACGGTGTGGCTGGCCGATCTCAAGGCCGACAAGGTGATGGAAGCGGCGGCGAAGCTGGACCCGGAAGGCAAGACCGCTTTCGGCATGGCCTGCGATGTATCGAAGCGCGCCGATGTTGCCGCCGTGGTTGCCGCTGCCGTGGCCAAGGGTGGCCGGCTCGACATCATGGTCAATAATGCCGGCATCACGGTGTCGAAGTCGGTGCTGGACCTCACCGATGAGGAATACAGCCACGTGCTGGGCGTGAACCTCAACGGCACCTTCTACGGCACCCAGGAAGCCGCCCGCATCATGGCAGCGCAGGGCGGCGGCTCCATCGTCAACATGTCGTCGATGCAGGCCATCCTCACCATCCCGACCAATGTGCCCTACGGCATTTCCAAGGCCGGCATCAACCAGATGAGTCGCATCTTCGCGGTGGCGTTGGCGAAGCAGAATGTGCGCGTGAATGCCGTCGGTCCCGGCACCATTCTCACCGACTTGACGCGCAATGGCGTGCTCTCGAACGAGGAATCCTATCGCCGCATCCTGTCGCGCACGCCGATGGGCCGCTGTGGCGAGCCTGAGGAAGTGGCGAGCGTGGTTTCCTTCCTCGCCAGCGACGATGCCTCCTATGTCACCGGCCAGGTGCTCTACATCGATGGCGGCCGCATGCCGCTGAATTATACCGTGCCGGTGGATGCGCTGCCGGGCGCCAAGAGCTGAAGCGGAGGCCGCTATGACCATCACTCGTATCGGCGCCGGGCCGCGCATGAGCAAGGCCACCCACACCGACAGCCTGGTTTTCACCTGCGGCGAAGTGGCTACCGACAAGACCAAGGATGCCTACGGTCAGACCGTGGAAATCCTGGCGCAACTGGATGCTTCGCTGGCCGCCGCAGGCAGCGACAAGACCAAGATCCTCAGTGCCACGGTGTGGCTGGCGGATATCGCGGAATTTCCCGAGATGAACCGCGCCTGGGATGCCTGGGTGCCGCAGGGCCACACGCCGGCCCGTGCCACCGTGGAAGCAAAACTGGTTTCGGCCACGGCGAAGGTGGAAATCGCCGTGATCGCGCTGCGCTAAGCCGTGCAGATGATGCAGCAGGCAGTAGTGCAGCAGGGGGGGAGCGGGGCGGCACCCTTGGCCGTGGAAATGGCCGAGGTGTGCAAATGGTATGGCGATTATCAGGTGCTGCATGATGTGGACCTGCAGGTACAGCGCGGCGAACGCATCGTCATCTGCGGGCCGTCCGGCTCTGGTAAGTCGACGCTGATCCGCTGCATCAACCGGCTGGAAGAGCATCAGAAGGGGCGTATTGCCGTCGGTGGTATCGAACTGAACCAGGATAGCCGCAACGTCGATGAAATCCGCCGCGATGTCGGCATGGTGTTCCAGAGCTTCAACCTGTTCCCGCATCTCAGCGTGCTGGAGAATTGCATGCTGGCGCCGATCAAGGTGCGCGGCATGACGCGGCGCGAGGCCGCCGATCTGGCGATGCGCTATCTCGAGCGGGTGCGGATTCCGGAGCAGGCCGGCAAATATCCCGGCCAGCTTTCCGGCGGCCAGCAGCAGCGCGTCGCCATCGCCCGCGCGCTGGCGATGAATCCCAGCGTAATGCTGTTCGACGAACCGACCTCCGCGCTTGATCCGGAGATGGTGAAGGAAGTGCTCGATACCATGATCGAGATGGCGGAAGACGGCATGACCATGCTCTGCGTCACCCATGAGATGGGTTTCGCGCGCCAAGTGGCCAACCGCGTCGTGTTCATGGATGCGGGCCGCATCGTGGAAGAGGCGGCGCCGGAGGACTTCTTCTCCAATCCGCGCCATGAGCGCACCCGCAGTTTCCTCGCCCAAGTTATCTGATTATCCTGCCGCACCAGGCGCGGCGCCCAGGGAGCAAGACGTGACCAGCAAGACAAAAGCCACACATCCGCAGGCGATGACACCTGGCGCGCCGCAGGCGATGACAACCGCTGAAGCGGTGGTGGAACAGATCATCCGCAACGGCATCGACACGATCTATGCCCTGCCGGGCGTGCAGAACGATTATCTGTTCGATGCCTTTGCCGGCGCCACCGACCGGCTGCGTTTCATCCATACCCGCCATGAGCAGGGCGCCGCCTATATGGCGCTGGGTGCCGCACTCGCCACCGGCAAGCCACAGGTTTTCACCGTGGTACCAGGCCCCGGCATCCTGAATGCAACGGCGGCGATCTGCACCGCCTATGCGCTGAATGCGCCGGTGCTGGCATTGACAGGGCAGATCAGCAGCAATGCCATCGGCCGTGGCCTTGGTCTACTGCATGAAATCCCCGATCAACTTGGCCTGCTGCGTTCATTGACCAAATGGGCCGACCGCATCCATGCGCCGCATGAAGGCCCGGCCAAGGTTAACGAAGCCTTTGCCCAGATGCAGAGCGGCCGGCCGCGCCCGGTGGCATTGGAATGCCCGCTTGATGTCTGGCCGCGCCGCGCGCCTGTGGAATTGCTGCCGGCCGGCGAGGCGCTTACGGCGCCGATCGACCTCGATGCCGTGAAGGCGGCGGCGAAGCTGCTTGCTGGCGCCGAACGGCCGCTGATTATTGTCGGTGGCGGTGCGCTGGATGCCGGTGAGTCTCTGCGCGAAGTCGCGGAAATCCTGCAGGCGCCGGTTTCGAGCCACCGCACCGGCCGTGGTGCGCTGGACAGCCGCCACCCGCTCAGCGTCAACAGCGCCATCGGGCATCGTTTCTGGGGCAATGCCGATGTAGTGCTGGCCGTCGGCACGCGGCTGCAATTGCAGCAACTGCAATGGGGCCTGGACGACAAGATCAAGATCGTGCGCATCGATGCAGATGCCGATGAACTGAACCGCGTGCGGGCTGCGACTGTCGGCATTGTCGGCGACGCGCGGCTGGCGTTGCAGGCATTGGCCAGCGAACTCGGCAAGATCGCGGCCAAACGTGCTTCGCGTGCCGATGAGGTGCAGCAGGTGCGGGCGCTGTCCGATGCCGATTGGGCGCGTTGCCAGCCGCAGATGGCGTTCCTCGATGCGATTCGCGCCGAATTGCCGGAAGATGGTATCTTTGTCGATGAACTGACCCAGCTCGGCTATGTCAGCCGGCTGCATTTCCCGATCTACAAGCCGCGCACCTTCATCACGCCGGGCTACCAGGGCACGCTAGGCTGGGGCCTTGCCACTGCCATGGGCGTGAAGGCGGCGATGCCGGATAAGGCGGTGGTGGCGGTCAGCGGCGATGGCGGCTTCATGTTCAATGTGCAGGAAATCGCCACCGCCGTGCAGCACCGCATCCCGGTGGTGGTGGTGCTGATGAATGATGGGGCCTTCGGCAATGTGCTGCGCACTCAGACCGAGGATTTCGGCAACCGCCGCATCGCCACCAATCTGAACAACCCGGATTTCGTCAAGCTGGCGGAAAGCTTCGGCGCCCTTGGCCTGCGCGCCAAGACGCCGGAAGAGTTACGCGCTGCGCTGCGCCAGGGCCTGAAATCGGGCCTGCCGACCATCATCGACGTGCCGGTCGGCCCGATGCCAAGCCCGTGGAATGTGTTGCGCTTCGGCCGTTCGCGGCCCTGACCCCGCATCCTTCATTCTGGTCGATTGAATTGATGCGGCATGCCACTCCAGCGGTGGTGTGCCGCTTTCTATTTATGCCGTTTCTATAGTTCGTATCGAAATATGATATAAAATATTCTATATTGACCCATTATATTTATTACTATATTAGGTAAGCAGGCACTCAAGCTGCCAGCAAACACAAGCAACGGAGGGGGTACGGTATGAAATTCAATATCGCTTTGATTTGCGGGTTGCTGCTCTTCGGCACCGCCTCCCAGCAAGCCATGGCCCAGGGCGCGACGCTCGATGCCATCAAGCAGCGCGGTGCGCTCCAGTGCAGCACCATCTCCGGCGGCTCGCCGGGCTTCTTCGAACTCGATGACAAGGGCCGCTGGCACGGCTTCGATTCCGATATGTGCCGCGCCGTCGCCACCGCCATCCTCGGCTCGCCGGACAAGGCCAATTTCGTGCCGCTGAGCTGGCCGCAGCGCTTCCCGGCCCTGCAGTCGGGCAATGTCGATATCGTGGTGAACCACACGAGCTGGACGCTGCAGCGCAATTCCTCGCTCGGCTTCCAGTTCACGCTGCCGTACTTCTTCGGCGGCACCCAGTTCATGATCAAGAAGAGCGCCAACGTCACCACCGCGACGCAGCTCAACGGCGCTACCATCTGTGTGCCTGCCGGCACCACCACCGAGCGTCTGACCGCCGACTACCTGACCTCGAAGGGCCTGCAGTTCAAGATGCTGCCTTTCGAGAAGACCGAGGATGCCCGCGCCGCTTATATCGCCGGCCGCTGCGACACCATCGCGGGCTGGGGCCCGACCCTGGCGGTGTTCGGTGCCCGTCGCGCCAATGATGCGACGCCACATGTGGTGCTGCCGGAAGTGCTGACCAACGAGCCGGTTTCGGCCGTGGTGCGCCAGGGCGACGAGAAGTTTCTGATCCTGGTCAACTGGGTGATCGCGGCGCTGATCGAAGCCGAAGAACTGGGAATCACCAGCGCCAATATCGAGAAGATGAAGGACGACACCGATCCGCGCGTCGCCCGCCTGCTGGGCAAGCTGCCGGGCTTGGGCAAGGGCATCGGTCTGCGCGACACCTGGGCCTATGACGTGATCAAGCATATCGGCAACTACAACGAAATCTTCGAGCGCAATCTGGGCAGCCAGTCGCCCTACAAGCTCACCCGGGGCTTGACCAAGCTGTGGAAAGATGGCGGCGTATTGTACGCGCCGGTTTTCGACTGAGGCTTGAAGGATGCGCACTGTAAGTGCAGGTGGTTCGATCTGGATTATGGTGCGCAGCCTTTGGTTTAATCGGCAGCTTCGGCGCTATCTGCTGCAGGGTTTGTTCCTCGGCGCCGTGTTGGTTGTGGTGGCGAGTTCGCTCGCCAATGTTTACGCGAACCTAGTGCGCCAGGGGATGGCCTATGGTTGGGACTTCCTCTGGCGGGCCACCGGCTGGAAACTCTCCGTTTCCATGCTGGATCAGGGTCTGACCGATCCCTATTGGTGGACCATCCTGATGGGGGTGGCGAATACCCTGGTGCTGGGCCTGCTCTGCATCATTACCGCCACAGTGATCGGCTGCGGCATCGGCCTGCTCCGGCTTTCCGACAATCTCATGGTGCGCACCGTCACCACGGCCTATGTGGATCTGCTCCGCAACGTACCGGTGATCATGCAGATCTATTTCTGGTACGAGGTCTGCAAGCATGCACCCGCCGAGCGGCAGGCTTTCTCTATTCTCAACAGTTTCTTCGTCAGCAATCGCGGCTTCTACTTTCCGTCCCTGCAGATCGAGCCGGGGCAGGGCTATTACCTGCTCGGGCTGCTGCTGCTCTCCTTGGCTGCCATCGTGGTGGCACTGAAGCGCCGTATGCCGCAGGTGCTGCTGGCGATCCCGGTGGCTTTGCTCGCCTATGGCCTGTGGCAGGGCAATCCGCTGTCGCTGCAATTTCCGGCCCTGCAGGGCTTCGGCTTTCGCGGCGGTCATCGCATGCCGGTGGAATTCCTGGCGCTCTACATGGCCATCACCATCTATGCCAGTGCCTATATCGCCGAGATCGTGCGCGGCGGCCTGCTGGCGGTGGACAAGGGCCAGATCGAGGCCGGCCGTGCGCTCGGCCTCAAGGAATCCAGCATCCACTGGAATATCCGTCTGCCGTTGGCAATGCGCAGCGCGCTGCCACCGCTCGGTAACCAGTATCTCATCACCATGAAGGTGACGTCGCTTGGCGCCGCCATCGGCTATGCCGATCTCTTCTCGGTGATTTCCACCAGCATCAACCATGCCGGCCAGACCATCGAACTGCTGGTGCTGATGATGGCCGGCTACCTGGCGATCAATTATGTCATCGCTCAAGGGGTGCAGTATCTCAACCAGCGTTTTGCGCTGAAGGGTAACCGCTCGACGCAGGCCAAACCCTCCTTGTTCAGCCGGTTCGGCGCGCTGCTGCGCGGCCAGCCCAAGCCGGTGCGGTGACAGTATGAAGAATCCCGCCGCCCTGCCTTCCTGGCGCAAGCAACTTTTCGGCACGCCGGGCAATACGCTGCTCACTGTGCTGTTTTCCGCCCTGATCGTGCTGGCGCTGATCTACGTGGCGCGCTGGGCTTTCATCAACAGCATGTGGACCGAGCTGCGGGAAGGCGATTGCGGCACTGTCAGCGGCGCCTGCTGGGCGGTGATCAAGGCGCGCTACCGCCTGATCCTGTTTGGCCTCTATCCCTATGAGGAACACTGGCGTTCGGCCTTGGCCTGTGCCGTGGCGCTCGGCGTGGTGGCGCTGAGTTGCATGCCGTTTTCCTGGACGGCCCGGCGTCTGGCGCTGATCTGGCTCAGCGGTGCGGTGGTATTCATCCTGCTGATGCGCGGCGGCCTGCTCGGCCTGGCGCCCGTCACCACCGACAAATGGGGCGGCTTGGCGCTGACGCTCTATGTCTATCTCGCCACCGTGATCATCGGCGTGCCGCTCGGCATCCTGTTCGCCCTGGCGCGGCAATCCGATCTGTCGGCGATCCGCCATGTCATCACCCTGCTGATCGATTTCGTGCGCTCGATCCCGATTCTCACCGTGGTGTTCTGCGCCGCCTTGTTCGCGCCGTTCATCCTGCCGGGCTGGCTCAATCCCGATACGCTCTATCGCGTCATTGCTGGCTTCTCGGTGTTCTTCGCCTGCTACTACGCCATGATCGTCACCGGCGGCATGCAGGCGGTGTCGCCCGGCCAGTATGATGCCGCCGCAGCACTCGGTTTGGGCTACTGGCATTGTCGGTTTCTCATCGTGCTGCCGCAGGCTTTGCGCACCGCCTTGCCCGCCACCATCAACCACATGGTGATTACGCTCAAGGAAACCTCGGTGCTGATCATCGTCGGCATGTTCGAGTTGACCGCCTCCGGCAATGCCGCGTTCCAGACCGGCAAGTGGCAGGAATACTACATCGAGGTCTACATCTTCGTGTCGCTGATCTATTTCACGCTGTCCTTCACGCTCTCGCGCTATGGCGCCTATCTGGAGCGGAAGATGCGCGTCGGCTACGCCGCGCACTAGCATTGAATTCACGTCCAAGGGAGAGTTCGCCATGTCAGAGCAGAAGACCGTCATCATCACCGCCGCCAGCCGCGGCATCGGCGGCGCCTGCAGCCGCATGCTGGCCTCCAAGGGCTGGCGCGTGGTGCTGATGTCTACCTCCCAGGATTGCGAGACCCTAGCTGCCGAGCTTGGTGGCTTCGCCAGGCGTGGCTCCGTGACGGATACGGCGGATCTTGCGGCCCTGGTCGACCTGGCGATGGAAAAGACCGGCCGCATCGATGCCGTGGTGGCCAATACCGGCCATGGCCCCGGCCTCACTGATGTGAAGGTCGGCCCATCTTATGGCCCGGACGCGCCCGGCCATCTGCTCGATATCGACGACGCAGACTGGTATGCGGCGCTCGACATGTATGTGATGAACGTGATCCGTCTGGCCCGCCTGGTGACGCCGATCATGATGCGCCAGGGCGGCGGTGCCATTGTGGCGGTGTCCTCCAAGATCGCGGTGGAGCCGAAGGCGACGTATCCGACCAGCGTACTGCGCCTCGGCCTGCATGCCTTCGCCAAGCTCTATGCCGACCGCTATGGCCGCGCCGGTATCCGCATGAACTGCCTGCTGCCGGGCCTGGTGGAGAATTGGCCCGTACCGGAAGCTGCCTTGCAGGCGTTGCCGCTGGGCCGCGCGGTGAAGCTCACTGAGATTGCCGAGACCGTGGCTTTCCTGATTTCCGATGCCGCCGGCGGCGTCACCGGCCAGAGCATCCTGGTGGATGGCGGTTCGGCGCGCGGTGTGCGTTAAACGGAAGAGTGTGCGCTAACATAGATCGGGCAGGAGCGGCAGCATGTACACGAATATCCAGTTGCAGATCGCAGGCCAGTGGGTCGGCGGTGCCGCCGGCGCAACGATTCAAATTCTGAACCCGGCCACCGGCGAGGCCATAGGCACGGTGGCAAAGGCCGAGAAGGCCGATCTTGACCGTGCGCTTGCCGCCGCCGAGGCTGGCTTCCGGGTGTGGAAGAAGGTCAGCGGCTTCGACCGCTACAAGATCCTGCGCAAGGCAGCCGACCTGCTGCGCGCCCGTGCCGAAGCCATCGCGCAGAACATGACGCTGGAGCAGGGCAAGCCGCTGGCCGAGGCGCGCATGGAGGCCAATGCCGCCGGCGATATTGTCGATTGGTTCGCCGAGGAAGCCCGCCGCACTTATGGCCGTGTCATCCCGGCGCGGGTTGAGAGTGTGCAGCAGCTTGTCATCAAGGAACCGGTGGGTCCGGTTGCCGCCTTCACGCCGTGGAATTTTCCGATCAACCAAGCTGTGCGCAAGGTCTCGGCCGCCCTTGCTGCCGGCTGCTCGATCATCCTCAAGGGCCCTGAGGAAACGCCGGCCGCCTGCGCCGCTTTGGTGCAGGCCTACCTGGATGCCGGCGTGCCGGAAGGCGTGGTGCAGCTCGTCTACGGCGTGCCGTCGGAAATATCAGAATACCTCATTCCGCATCCGGTGATCCGCAAGATCACGTTTACGGGCTCGACCCCGGTGGGCAAGCACCTCTCGATGCTGGCCGGCGCGCATATGAAGCGCATCACCATGGAACTAGGCGGCCATTCGCCCGCCATCGTCTGCGAGGATGCCGATATCGACCGCGCCGTGGCCTTGCTCTCGGCGGCGAAATTCCGCAATGCCGGCCAGGTCTGCACCTCGCCAACGCGCTTTCTGGTGCATGAGAGCGCCTATGAGCGTTTCGTCGCTGGCTTCGTGCAGGTCGCCAAAGGCCTCAAGGTTGGCGATGGCATGGACAAGGATACCCAGATGGGTCCGTTGGCCAATGACCGCCGTGTGCAGGCGATGGAAATGTTCGTCAGCGATGCGGTGTCCAAGGGCGCCAAGATCCAGGCCGGCGGCAAGCGCATCGGCAACAAGGGCAACTTCTTCGAGCCGACGGTGATGACCGAAGTGCCGCTGGATGCCCGCATCATGAACGAGGAGCCGTTCGGTCCCGTGGTGCCGATCCTGCCGTTTCGTGATCTCGATGCGGCGCTGGTTGAAGCCAACCGGCTGCCCTATGGTCTGGCGGCCTATGCCTATACCCGCTCCAGCAACACCATCGCCACGCTCTCCGCCGGCTTTGAAAGCGGCATGGTGTCGGTGAACCATCATGGCCTGGCCCTGCCGGAAGCGCCGTTTGGCGGCGTGAAGGATTCCGGCTACGGCTCGGAAGGCGGCATCGAGGCGATGGAAGCCTATCTCAACGCCAAATTCGTCACGCTGGCGGCAAGCTGAGACGTTAGGGCGCCTCGGAGGCGGAAGCGGGGAAGCCGCCGCCCAGCACGCGGCTGGCCTGTTCAGCGATCGACACCGCGAGCAGGCCGACGCGGTCGAAATCCTCACGCGGCAGAGTGGCGGCATCGCTGGTCAGCACGATGGAGCCGACCGGCAGCGGCCCCGCACCCCAGACGGGCGCGGCCACGCTGCTGATGCGCGAGGTGGAGCCGCGTTCCGAGGTGGCATAATGCCGCTCGCGGATCATGGCGCATTCGGCGGCGAGGTTGGCATAGTCGCCGGCATCGCTGCGCGTCTCGATCAGGCTCAATGCCTTGGCGATCTTCTCTTCTTCGAGGAAGGCCAGGATGGCGCGGCCCGAGGCAGCGGCATACATCGGCGACCGCTGGCCCGGATCGGAGGAATTCGGCCGGCCTTTCTCGCCTTCCACCTTGTCGAGATAGATGATGTCCGGGAAATCCGCCCAGGCGAAATAGCAGGTGAGGCTGGAGACCTTGGCGGCATAGCGCAGGATCGGCCGGATCAGGCGGCGCGTTTCATTCTGGGCAATGACGCTGGCGCCCAGCTCCCACAGCCGCAGCGTCGACTTGTAGCGGCTGGTGCCGGGTGCCTTCTCGATATAGCCCTCATCGGCCAGGGTCTGGAATATGCGCTGCACCGCGCTCTTGTTCATCTTGATCTCGCGCGACAGCTCGGAAATGCCGCGCGGCGCTTCCGAAGTGGCCAGCACTTCAAGAATTCTCAGGCTTTTACGCAGCGTGGTGCTCATTCGGCGACTCGTCGATCTGGTGTGATGCAGGCTTACCCAGGCTTGCTAGGTCAATTTTGTGTCCGAGTCAAATGTTTGGTTCATAATTCGATACGATTCCGCGTTATAATTTCGCGAAACTAGCCGGCTCATGCTCGAATGACTAGGTGTCAGTGGCCCTGCAAGCAGCGTTTACTAATGAAACTCTTTTTTATATCATTGACTTAACCGTATCTTGTGGGGAGTTGGTAAAAAGGTCGGCAGAAAAATCAGAAAATCATATTGCGATATGATGGTTCTTTATATAAAACGTAATCTCACTAGGTGAGCATGTTTGTTCATAAATGACCGGCGGCCCGCTGGGCTGGCCGGGACGACATAAAATCGTTGGGAGTTGCACGCATGGCCGATGGGTTGGGTTTGCCGTTGGGTAGTTGGCAGTTGCCGGATGAACTGGTGATGCTGCGCGATACGGTCCGGCGCTTCATGCGTGAGGAAGTGCGTCCCATCGAAGACCGCCAGCCGCATGATTGCCACGCCCTGCCGGCCGCCGACCTCAGCATGTTGCAGGCCAAGGCGCAGGCGCTTGGCCTGTGGTGCCTGGCGTCGCCCTCTGAATATGGCGGCGGCGGCCTTGGGCTGCTGGCGCAGGTGCTGGTGGCCGAGGAAGCCGCGCGCTGCAAGATGGGCGCCTATGTGCCAGCCTGTGGTGCTTTCGGCATCGATCCACCCAGCGTGATCTGGCTTGGCAATGCGCAGCAGATCGAACGCTACGGCGTCGCCGGCATCAAGGCCGGCAAGAAAAGCTTTGTGGCGATTTCGGAAGCCTCAGGCGGTTCCGACCCGGCGCGCTCGATTTCCACCCGTGCCGTGCGCAAGGGTGACAAGTATGTGCTGAACGGCACCAAGCTGTGGATCACCGCCGCCGACAAGGCGGAATGGGGCTTGGTCTTCGCCCGCACCGGCGAGGCCGGCGACCGTGGCGGCATTTCCTGCTTCATCGTCGACCGCCATGTGCCCGGCATCAGCGTCAAGCCGATCCCGGTGATCCGCTCCTACGAACCCTTCGAGGTTCACTTCAACGATGTCGAGATTCCGGTGGAGAACCGCCTCGGCGAGGAAGGCGAGGGTTTCGCCGTCTGTCAGAAATGGCTGGTGCATGCCCGCGTGCCCTATGCCGCCGGCGTCATCGGCGTTGCCCAGGAAGCCCTGGAACTCGCCATAGCCTGGGTCAAGCAGCGTTCCACCTTTCGCACCAAGCTGGCCGACCGCCAGTCGATCCAGTGGATGATTGCCGATTCCGAGATGGAGCTGCGCGCCGCCCGCCTGCTGGTCTATCAGGCCGCCTGGCAGGCCGATCTTGGCCACGACATCAAGCTGGAAGCGTCCATCGCCAAGGTGACGGCCACCGAAACCGCCTGGCGCGTGGTGGACCGCTGCGTACAGATGTTTGGTGCGCTCGGCATCGCCAAGGAATTGCCGCTGGAACGCTGGTATCGCGAATTGCGCATCAAGCGCATCGGCGAGGGGCCGTCGGAAGTGCAGCGCATGGTGGTGGCGCGCGCGCTGCTGTCTGGTGCCGCCTGAGGAGGGTTAAGGCATGTCGATCGATTTCGTTGTCGAGGATGGCGTTGCCACCATCACCATCAATCGGCCGGAACGGCGCAACGCGCTGGATGCCGAGCATTATGATGGCCTATCGCGCTGCTGGATGCAGGTGCGCGACGATCCGGCGATCAATGTGGCGGTGATCACCGGGGCCGGCGACAAGGCTTTCTGTGCCGGTGCCGACCTGAAATCCTGGGTCGGCCGCGAGGCCGAGCTGGCGGAATTGTGGCTGACCCAGAAGGGCCAGTTGCTCAACCGGGGCCTGGAAATCTGGAAGCCGGTGATTGCGGCGGTGAACGGTGTCTGCGTTGGCGGCGGCATGACCCTACTGCTCGCCACCGATATCCGCGTCGCCTCCGAGAATGCCATCTTCAGCCTGGCGGAAGTGAAGCGTGGCATCATTGCCGCCAATGGCGGCACGCAGCGCATCATGCAGCAACTGCCCTATGCCATTGCCATGGAAATGCTGCTTACCGGCGACAGCATCGACGCCCAGACCGCACTCCGCTGGGGCCTGATCAACAAGGTGGTGACGCTGGCCGAACTGCCCGATGTCGCCAAGGAATATGCCGACCGCATCGCCGCCAATGCGCCGCTGGCCCTGCAGGCGGCGAAGGAACTGGCGATCCGCTCGCGCCATATGGATATCGCCACCGGCCTGCGCATGGAGCAGTTGACCAACCGCATCCTGCATCATTCGGAAGATACCAAGATCGCCAAGGCTGCCTTCGCCGAGAAGCGCAAGCCGAAATTCACGGGCCGCTGATGCCATGAGTGCGCAGGCCGCCGAAATAGAAAGTGATCTACCGCTCGCCGGCATCCGGGTGCTGGACCTGACGCAGATCTACAATGGTCCCTATGCCACCTTCCTGATGGCGATGGCAGGGGCCGAGGTGATCAAGGTGGAGCCGCCGGGTGGCGAATTCCTGCGCCGCCGCGATGCCCGCAGCGGTGCCGGCGTGCCTTTCGCCATGCTGAACGCCAACAAGAAATCGGTGTCGCTGAACCTGAAGGCAGCGCGCGGCAAGGAACTGTTCCTGGAGCTGGTGCGCACTGCCGATGTGGTGGTGGAGAATTACGCACCCGGCGTGATGGATCGCTTGGGGCTCGGCTATGAGGTTTTGCGGGCACAGAACCCGACGCTGATTTTTGCCAGCGGCAGCGGCTACGGCGTCTCCGGTCCTTACCGGGACTACCCGGCAATGGATCTGACCGTGCAGGGCATGTCCGGCGTGATGAGCACCACTGGTTTCCCGGAGAACCCGCCGGTGCGTTCCGGTGCTGCGCTCTGCGATTTCCTCGGCGGCGTGCATCTTTACGGAGCCATGGTCACGGCACTGCTGCGCCGTGAGCGCACCGGGCGCGGCGTGCAGATCGACGTGGCGATGCTGGAAACCGTTTATCCGACGCTGGCTTCCAGCATCGGCATGACCTATGGCGAGCGCGACGACATTCCGCTCCGCACCGGCAACCGCCATGGCGGCTTGTCGCTCTGCCCCTATAACGTCTATCCCACTGCCGACAGCTATATCGCCATCATCTGCAACAGTGACAAGCACTGGCATGCCCTGCTGGATGCCATGGAGCGGCCAGAGCTGAAGTACGCCGAGCAATATGCCGGCATGCGCCAGCGCGTGGCGCATATGGACGAGGTTGATGCCATGGTGGCGGCCTGGACCTCCGGCTTCCAGCGCGATGCGCTGTTTGAGCGGCTGGTGAAATTCCGCGTGCCGTCCTCGCCGGTGCGCAGCCTGCATGAAGTGATCGCCGATCCGCATATGCATGCGCGTGGCATGCTGCTGGAAATCGATCATCCCACCTATGGGCCGATCACCGTCAACCGCAGCCCGTTGAATTATCTCGGCATAGAGCAGCCGGAATATCGACCGAGCCCGGCCTATGCCGAGGATAACGCCGCGATCTATGGCCAGCTTGGCATCAATGCCGCCGGCCTCAGTGCGTTGCAAGCGGAGAGTGTGATCTGATGCCGGGACAAAGTGTCATCGCCGGGATCGGCAACACGGCCTATGGCAAGCATCCCGGCCGTGACCGCGTGTCGCTGATCGTCGAAGCCTGCGCCAATGCCCTGGCCGATGCAGGTATCGAGAAGGATGTGGTGGATGGCGTGCTGGTCAAAATGGCCAATGCCGAGCCGTCTTTCCTCTATGGCCAGAAGGTGGCCGAGGCCCTGGGTCTCAAGCCGCATGTCGGCGCCTCGCTGGATCAGGGGGGCGCTGCGAATATTGGCCTGATCAGCTATGCCGCCATGGCCATAGAAGCCGGGCTGATGCAGGTGGCGATCATCTGCTATGGCGACACGCCGCGCACAGGCAGCCGCAGCGTCTATCAGCGCCCACGCGGCGACGATGCGGTCTATGGCTGGTATTCCACGGCGGCGGGCTATGCCATGGTGCATCAGCGTTACCGCCAGGAATTCAGGATCCCGGATGAGCATTTCGGCGCTGTAGCCGTGGCCTGCCGCGCCAATGGCGCGCGCAATCCGCAGGCGCATCTGCGCCAGGCCATCACCTTGGATGAATACATGGCTTCTCCCTTCGTGGTCGAGCCGCTGCGCCGCGATGATTGTTGCCTGCTCTCGGATGGCGCCGCCGCCGTCATCGTCACCTCGCGGCAGCGTGCGAAGTCGCTCGGTATCGACAAGGCGGTGCCGATCCTGGGCTTCGGCCAGGGCCAGGAATCCTGGGATGTGCATTTGCGTCCCTCGCTTACCAGCACGCAGGCCAGTGTCTCCGCCGAAAAGGCTTTCCGCATGGCCGGTATCGCGCGCAAGGATATCGATGTGGCGCAGCTCTATGATTGTTTCACCGTCACGCCGCTGCTGACGTTGGAGGATTACGGCTTCTTCGCACCGGGTCAGGCGGCGGCTTTCGCCGGTGCCGGCGGCCTGGCACTGGATGGCGATCTGCCGCTGAACACCAGCGGCGGCCTGCTGTCGGAAACCGGTACGCCCGGCCTGCAATTGGTGATCGAGGGCGTGCGCCAGATGCGCGGCAGCGCCGTATCGCAAATCACCGGCGCGCGTCACTGCCTGATCAGCAACCAGGGCGGCACGATGCATACCCATGCCACCCTGATCCTGGGGGCCGCGGCATGAGCTTTCCGCAGCCCGATATCATGCCGTTGAGCGCGCCCTACTGGGATGGCCTGAAGCAGGGCAAGCTGCTGTTCCAGCAATGCCGCGCCTGCGGCAACCGCTGGCTGCCGGCGCGCGATGCCTGCCCGAACTGTCTCAAGCGCGAGGCGGAATGGGTGGAATCCTCTGGTCGCGGCAGGATAGTGAGCTGGGTGGTCTACCATGTCTCCTACAACGATGCTTTCAAGGACCGCGTGCCATACGACGTGACGCTGGTGGAGCTGGATGAAGGCCCCCGGCTGCTCAGCAATATCGTGAATGGTGATGCGGGCAGGAAATTGAGCCTGCATGCGTCGGTGGCGCTGCAGATCGAGCACGAGGGCGATCTCGCGCTCGCGCGGTTCAAGCTGGTTTAGATTTATTGGTCGAGAGGCGATGATGTCGAAAGTACTGCCCGAATTCATGGTCCATAATGGCAAGCTGACGCCCTATGGCGAAGTCGTGACCCATGTCATGTCGCCGGCGGTGAAGTATGGCCTGTCGGTATTCGAGGGCCTGCGTGGCTACTGGAATGCCGAGGAACGGCAGATGTATGTGTTCCGGCTGCAGGAGCATACCGAGCGCCTGTTCCAGTCGATGAAGCTGCTGCGCTTCGATGCGCCCTTCACGCCGGATGAGATCAACGCCAAGACCCTGGAATTGCTGCGTGCCAACAAGGCAGAGGAGGCAGTGCATATCCGCACCATCGCCTATCTGGATGGCATGGGCGAGCAGGATGTGCGTGGCCCGGTGAGCTATTCCATCTCGGCGCTGGAAAAGGCGCGCAACAAGAATGTGTCCAAGGGGATCCGCTGCCAGGTCAGTGCCTGGCTGCGGCTTTCCGACCTGGCCATGCCGCCGCGCATCAAATGCGGCGGCAACTACGTGAACAGCCGTCTGGCGCGGTTCCAGGCCAAGCAGGATGGCTATGACGAAGCCATCCTGATGAATCAGAGTGGCCATGTCGCCGAAGGTCCAGGTTCCTGCATCTTCATGGTACGGCATAACAAGCTGGTGACGCCGGACCTGACCAGCGGCATCCTGGAAAGCATCACGCGTGACAGCGTGATGGAACTGGCGCGCGATCTCGGCATTCCGGTGGTGGAGCGCACCATGGACAAGACCGAGCTTTATGCCGCGCAGGAACTGTTCCTGGTCGGCTCGGCGGCGGAAGTCGTGCCGGTGGTGAATGTGGATGGTATCCAGGTCGGCAGCGGCAGCCCCGGCCCGATCACCACGCAATTGCAGCAGGCCTATTTCGATGCCACCACCGGCGTGATCGCCTCCAAGCGCCATTGGCTCACCCCGGTGCATCAGCGCTGAGCATGCAGGACCCGAACATGCAGGAGGTTGGCATGCAGGACCTGGCAACCCGGCTCGACAGCCTGAAGGCGGGCGAAGCCACGCCGACGGCAATGTTGCAGGCGCTGGCGGCGGACATTCTGGCTGCCGCCGGGCTTGCCACTGCCGATGCCGCGACTGCCGCCGCCATTCTGGTGCAGGCACAGCTTCAGGGCATTGATTCCCACGGCTTGGCGCATCTGCCGGTCTATGTGCGGCGGCTCTGCGAGCGGTCGATCAAGCCCGATGCGGCGATGGTGCTGAGCCAAGCCGGTCCGGCGGCGAGCGTGCTGGATGCCGGTAACGGCTTCGGTGTGCTGGCGGCTTACAAGGCGATGGTAGAGGCGGTGCGCCTGGCGGCCGGGCAGGGCATCGGCTCCTGCGCAGTGCGCAATTCCAGCCATTTCGGTGCCGCGAACTATTTTGCCGAGATGGCGGCGAAGCAAGGCATGATCGGCATCGTGCTGTCCAATGCGGCGCCGACCATGGCGCCCTGGGGCGGCCGCGAAGCCATCCTCGGCACCAATCCGCTGGCTTTCGCTTTCCCGCGCGATGGCCAGCCGCCGATCGTGATCGATATGGCGACCAGCGTGGTGGCGCGTGGCCGTATCCGCAAGGCAGCGCAAGCCAAGGCTGCGATCCCTGCCGACTGGGCGCTGGATGCCGATGGTGTGCCGACCACCGATGCCGAAGCCGCATTACAGGGCACAATTCAGCCGATGGGTGGGGCCAAGGGCTATGCCCTGGCTTTGGCCATCGAACTGCTCTGCGCTGGCCTGGCCGGCGGTCGTCCGGGTTTCCTGGTGCGCAATCCGCATGACCCGGGGCCGGAGCCGAGCGGCACCAGCCATTGCTTCATCGCCATCGATGCCGGGCATTTCAGCGGCCGTGCCGCTGCGCTACAGGCAGTGGAAGCGGTGGCTGGCCGCATCCAGCAGAGCCAGCCTGCCGCCAACGCGGCACCGCGCCTGCCGGGCCAGCGCGCCGCTACGATGTATGCCGAACGCAGCCGCCATGGCATACCTGTTTCGCCGGCATTGCTGGACAGCCTGAAGGCTGCCGCGGCCATGGTTATGAGGGCAAGCACGTGACGTATCAGATCGCCGTCGATGTTGGCGGCACTTTCACCGATGGCGTGATGCTGGAAGCGGCCACCGACACGATCTGGGTGGCCAAGGCGCTCACCACCCCGGCTGATCCGGGCAAGGGCATCGCGCGCGTCATCGAGATGCTGCTGGAGCAGCTTCCGGCCAGCGTCGCCGAAGGCCGCAAGGCGGTGCATCGCGTGGTGCACGGCACCACACTGATCACCAACACATTGCTGGAACGCAAGGGCGTGAAGACCGCCCTGGTGGTAACCGCTGGCACTGAGGATGTGCTCGATATCCGCCGCGAGACCCGCTACGACACCTACGATCTCGAAATCAGCTTTCCCAAACCGCTGGTCGAGCGCGGCCAGCGCTTCCCGCTCGCCGAGCGTATTGGACCGGCTGGCGAGAACTGGAAGGAAATCGACGACACTGAACTGCAGCAGTTGGCCGAAAGGCTGGCGCGCGAGGATGTGGCGGCGGTGGCGATCTGTTTCCTGCATTCCTGCGTCGATGGCCGCCATGAGCGCCGGGTGCGCGATGCGCTGCGCCAGGCGATGCCGCAGCGCAGCTATTCGATTTCCTCCGAAGTCGCTGCCGAGATCGGCGAATACGAGCGCATGTCCACCGTCGCGGCGAACGCCTATGTGCAGCCGATTGTCGAGCATTACATGAATGCGCTCGGTCGTCGCCTCACCGAACTGGGGCTTGAATCACGGTTGGATATCATGGTGTCCAACGGCGGCTTCACCGAGGCCGAACAGGCGGGCCGCTTCCCGATCCGCCTGCTTGAATCCGGCCCGGCCGGCGGCGTGCTCAGCGCCATCAATTGCGCCGCGATCCATCAGGTGAAGAATATCCTGGCCTTCGACATGGGCGGCACCACGGCAAAATCCTGTGTTGCCGTGGATGGCGTGCCGGCTATCACGCATACCTTTGAATTCGCCCGCGTGCGCCGCTTCCGCAAGGGCAGTGGCCTGCCGGCGGTGAGCCCCAGCATCGACCTGATCGAGATCGGTGCCGGCGGCGGCAGCATCGCGCGGGTCAGCACCATGGGCCTGTTGCAGGTGGGGCCGGAAAGCGCCAGCGCGGAACCCGGCCCGGCCTGCTACGATCTTGGCGGCAGCGATGCGACAGTGACCGATTCCGATCTTTTCCTCGGCCATCTCGATGCCGAGAATTTCCTCGGCGGCCGCATGCGCCTCAGTCTCGCCAAGGCCGAACAGGCGCTGGCTGATTTGGGGCAGCGGCTCGGCGGTATGTCTGCCGAGAAAGTCGCCTGGGGCATCCATGATATCGTGAACGAGAACATGGCCGCCGCCGCGCGTACCCATATCGCCGAGCGCGGCCATGATGCGCGGCATTTCACCCTTGTCACCACCGGCGGCGCCGGTCCGGTGCATGCGGTGGATGTGGCACGCCGCCTGCGTATCGCCCGCGTGCTTTGCCCGGTGGCCTCCGGCGTCGGTTCCTGCCTCGGCTTCCTGGCGGCGCCGGCCCGCGCCGACCAATCCTGGTCGAAGCTGGAAGCGGTTGACCTGATTGACTGGCACGATCTGGGCGACCGCCTGGAAACGGCGCGCAGCGCGCTCGCCAGTGACCTTTCCCATGTCGGCATCGCTGCCGGTGATATCCAATGGCATCTCTGTGCTGAGATGCGCTACCAGGGCCAGGGCGCCAAGGTGGAGGTCGATCTCGGCGATATCGCCTTCGAGGCGCTGAACCAGACGCTGCTGCAGGAGCTGTTCCTCAAGGAATATATCCGGCTGTTCAAGCGTCCGGTGCCGGGCGGCAAGCCGGAAGTGGTGACCTGGCGCGTGGTGGCGCAGTCGCGCGAACGCCACCGCCGCTATGCCTTCCCCGCCAGCGCCAGGCGCCAAACCGAAGCCAAGGCTTCGTCGACGCGCCGGCTCTATCTGCCGGGCGAGAAGAAATTCGCCACTGCGCCGGTTTATGACCGGCATCAGTTGCCGCCGGGCGCGAAGCTCGCCGGACCGCTGGTGGTGGTGGAACCGGAATCGACTCTTGTGGTGGCCTATCCGGCAACGGTGACGGTGCTCGGCGACGGCACGCTGGAAGTAGTGCTGAAGGGAGATGCGTGATGCAGGACAAGCAGGGCATCGATCCGATCACGCTGGAAATCCTCTGGACCCGCCTGATCAGCATGGTGGACGAGGCGGCGGCGACCTTTGTGCGCACATCCTTTTCCACCCTGGTGCGCGAAGCCAACGACTATGCCGTGGTGCTCACCGACCGGCGCGGCCGCAATGTGGTGCAGTCTTCCCAGAGCATCCCGTCCTTCATCTCGACCTTGCCCGCAACCATTCGCAGCTTCATCGCCAAGTTTGGCATCGAGACGATGCAGGATGGCGATGCCTATATCACCAATGATCCCTGGCTTGCCACCGGACATCTGAACGATGCCACCCTGGTGATGCCGATTTTCCACAAGGGCGAAATAGTCGGCTTCGCCGGCGTGGTCAGCCATCTGCCCGATATCGGCGGCCGCCTGCGCAATCCGGCGAACCGCGAATTGTTCGAGGAAGGCCTGCAGATTCCGCCGATGCGCATCCTGCAGGCCGGTGTGCAGAATGATGTGCTGGTGGAAATGATCCAGACCAATGTGCGCCTGCCGGATGAGACTATGGGCGACATCTGGGCTCAAGTGTCCTGCTGCACGTCGCTGGGCGAACTGCTTTCCGCCCTGATCGACGAGACCGGTATCGACTTTGAGCGTTTGACCGACGAGGTCTGCCAGCGCACCGAGACCGCGATGCGCGATGCCATCCGCGCCACGCCGGATGGCGTCTATCAATATACCGTGGAGAATGACGGCCCAGCGGAAATGCCGGGCGGCGTCATCACCATTGCCTGCAAGGTTACGGTTTCCGGCGATGAGGTGCTGGTGGATTACACAGGCTCCAGCGGCCAGGTGAATCTCGCCATCAACACGGTGATGAACTACACCTATGCCTACAGTGCTTATGCGCTAAAAGCCCTGTTCGCGCCGTGGATTCCGAATAACGAAGGCAGCTTCGTGCCGATCCGCATCACCGCGCCAGCCGGTTCGATCCTGAATCCGACGCGGCCCGCGCCCTGCGGTGCGCGCGGCATGATCGGCCATCTGCTGCCGCCCGCGATCATGGGTGCCATGGCGCAGGCACTGCCGGACCGCGTGCAGGCGACGCCCGGCTCACCGTCCAACAACATGCAGGTGGCGGGGCTTGGCGGCACCCGGCGCTATTCCGTTTCCGGCTTCCTCGGTGCCGGCGCTGGTGCCAGTGCGCGTCATAACGGTCTGTCGGCGATCAGCTTCCCGAGCAATCTTTCCAACACGCCGATCGAGGTGCTGGAAAGTCAGGCACCGATGGAAGTGCTGTGCCGCGAAATTCGCCACGGCTCCGGCGGGCGCGGCGAGAAGAATGGTGGCGATGGCATCCGCTTCGCCTTCCGTATGCGCGGCGAGGGCATGGCGATCTCCTCCTTCATGGTCAACCGCATCAAGCGGCCGGCGCCGGGCTTGTTCGGCGGCGAGGATGGGGCAGCGGCCTCCTTTGCCGTCAATGGCAAACAGCGCGAGCCGACCGGGCAACTGGTGCTGCAGCCCGGCGATACCGTGCTGATCGAAACCGGCGGCGGCGGTGGCTACGGCAAACTGAAAAAGTAATCGCATAACGACAAAGTTAGGGTGGGAAACATGGAAGCCTGCATCATCACTGTTGCCATCACCGGCTCGGTACCGCGCAAGAAGGACACGCCGGCGGTGCCGGTCACGGTTGCCGAACAGGTCGAGTCGACCCATGAATGCTATGAGGCCGGTGCCGCGCTGGTGCATATCCATGTGCGCAACGACGATGAGTCCTCGTCTTCCGATCCGGATCGTTTCCATGCCGTGCAGGAAGGCGTGGAGAAGCATTGCCCCGGCATGATCGTGCAATTCTCCACCGGCGCGCGCGGGCGCAAGCTGGAAGAACGTGGCGGCATGTTGAAATTCCGCCCCGACATGGCTTCGCTCGCCACTGGCTCGGTCAACTTTCCCACCTTCGTGAATGAGAACCCGCCGGACTTCATCAAGGGCCTGGCCCAGACCATGAAGGATTACGAGGTCAAGCCCGAGGTCGAGGTGTTCGATCTGGCGATGCTCTACAACGCCGCCGATCTGGTGCGCGAGGGGCTGATCCCGGAGCCGGCACATGTACAGTTCGTCATGGGCGTGAAGAATGCCCTGCCGGCACGGCGCGAGATCCTGGAATTCGAAGTGGCGCAGCTACGCAAGCTGATGCCGGAAGCGACCTGGACCGCCGCCGGCCTCGGCCGACATCAGCTCGAAGTGAACCATTGGGCGCTGGAAATGGGCGGCCATTGCCGCACCGGGCTTGAGGACAATATCCGCTTCGATAACACCCGACTGGCTGCCAGCAATGCGGAGCTGGTCGCCCGCGTCGCCGGCCTCTGCGCCGAGTATGGCCGTCGCCCGGCCACGCCGGATGAGGCCCGCCGGATCCTGGGGCTGCGGCCAGCTTAAGCGGAATAGAACGCCCAATCTGCTATGCCTGTCATGCACCCCGCCGGGAATACCGGCGGGGCGTGCGGTTTGTGCCGCCATTGCCGAGCCCCCTGACTGTAAACTAATGTTACCCGAAGATCATTCAGGGGGCAGGCTGCGGGCTATTGTTGCCGACCCCAGTCATTTGAGCGAGCGGGTCGGGTCATGCTCGATATCACCACAAGCATTCTGATGATCACGCTTACCCTGTTGTTGCAGGGCTGCGTGTTTCTGGTTGTCTGGCTGACGCAGCGCCAACTGCACATCCTCAAGTATTTTGCAGCCGGTTTTATCTGCTATGGCATTGCCATGCTGTTGCTGATTTTTCGCGGCATTTTCAAAGACTATATGAGCCTTAATATCATTGCCCACAATGTTATTATTACGGTAGCCAGTGCATTGATCGTGTACGGCCTGGGCAGACTATTGAAGCAATCGGGTTATCCCCGCTTTCTGCTCGGCTGCGTCGCCTTTGCCGCCATATTCTGGCCGGTCATCATGCTGGTCGATCCAAGTAATGTCGGGCTGCGCGTGCTTGCAAGTAATGCCCTCGGGATGCTGATAGCGGGGGCCATATTCGCAATTCTGTGGCGGGACAGCAGCCAGCCGCGCCTGATCCAATGGATCGGCCTGGGGGTGATAACCATACAATTCTGCGCTCTTTGCTTGCGCAGTATCATCACCATCCGGTTGATGTATTGGGGCAGCGGGACATACGAATCAATTCTTCAGGGCTGGTACTATTTCTTTTTCCATTTTGTTACGAGCTGCCTGTTTCTGGTCATTCTGGGCATGGTGGGATATCGCCTGCAGGCCGACTTGCATGCGCGTAATATTGCCCTGTCGCGCGAGGTCGAAGAACGCAAGCAGCTTCAGGAAACTGCCGCAAAAGCCCTGGAAGCGGAAAAGGCCGCACGCAAGGAGCAGCGCCAATTGCTGCGCATGGTAACGCATGAATTCCGCACCCCCTTGAGTATTATTGATCGCGCTGCCGAGATGATCGACGTGGTAACTGAAAAGTCGCTGCCGGCGGTTACCCAGCGTGTAGAGACCATTCATGGTGCTGTATTGCGCCTTGTCCGCTTTACAGAGCGTTTTCTGGTGGCGGACCGGCGCGAAAAGGATGCGGCGCAGCCGGAAGAATTGGCGTTGCCTGATCTGGTTTCCAGAATGCAGCAGCATTTTCAGGGATGGGATGATGCCGGCCGGCTCCGCTTTTCTCTTGCGGAGGGACTGCCCCGGTATATTGGCGATCCCCAGATGCTTGCTACCGCCCTGATCAATTTGATCGACAACGCATTCAAGTATTCACCGGACGACACTGCAGTAGAGGTGACGGTGTTACGGCAGGCGGATGAGATTGTTCTATCGGTCCGGGATTATGGCATCGGTATACCAGAGGAGGAGGCCTCATCGATTGGAAGCCGATTTTTCCGTGCATCGAACACCACGGCGGCCACCGGCACCGGCCTTGGCCTTTACAATACCCGGAGATTGCTGGATTTTCATAACGGGCGGCTTATCCTGCGGCCTGCACCGGGCCGGGGAACGATAGCGGCAATATACTTGCCCTTACCCGGCATACCATTGAACAACGCTGCTGTGTCGGCATGAACCGAATCTTGATCGTTGAAGATGAACCGGCTTTACGACGGGATCTCGTCGAGTATCTCTCCCTGCTGGGTTATGCCAGCAAGGGGGTGGCAAGCTGCCAGGAGATGAACGAAGAACTGGAGGCAGGGTCTCCTCCCGATGTCATAATACTTGATATCGGCCTGCCTGATGGCAGCGGCTTCGATATGGCGCGGGATATCCGCCGCCGCTGCGATTGCGGCGTGATCATGCTGACCGCGTTGGGTGACAGCGAAGACCGCACGACAGGCTTTGACAGCGGCGCCGATATATATTTGGTCAAGCCGGCTTCTTTGCAGGAAATCCGCGCTGGCGTGCAAAGCCTGCTGCGGCGTCTGCCGAATGCGGGGAAGGCAGCGGTCCATGAAGCTGGGCCTTGGCGTCTTAACGCTGTGGATTGGCACCTGGCCGCGCCCAGTGGCAAGACGATCAAGTTGACGGCCACCGAATTGTCTTTTCTCACCGCTCTTTTCGAGCGTGTCGGCCAGCCCTGTTCCAGGGATTGGCTGGTGCAGGCCATTATCCGGCCACAAGCGGCTGCCGACATACGTAATCTGGACACGGTCGTTAACCGCCTTCGGCGCAAAATACGACAGGCTGTAGAGGTCGAGCCGCCGATCAAAATGATATATGGCCAGGGTTATATATTTAGCGCGCCGTGCCGGATTGAGCGCTGAAAATACACGCCAAATTCGCCATGAAAGATTCTGAAAGAATCCACAAGAATTGAATTGTTGATGCTGGCAAATGCTCGGCGCTAGCTTGGCCCGGTTCCATTGGCCAATAGTCGAGCGTTCCTGTGGGTTTACGTATAATTTATGCCCGAACAGGCGTGTGGATTGACGCCTGTAAAATGCATGTTGTGACCGGCACTGCCTGTGTGTCAGCCCTGCTGCTTGCCTGCGCTATTTCCATGCCGGTTGCGGCTCAGGATGCCGGCAGCATTCTGCGTGAGACGGAGCGTGCAACGGGCCGGAGCCAGCCTGCGCCGGCGCCTTTGGCGCCAATGACACAGCCGCCGCCAGAACAGCCTTTGCCCGAGAAGAAGGGCCAGACCGTCTATGTGAAGGAATTCCGCATCAAGTCGGATGGCATTCCGGCGGAGGAACTGGCACCGCTGCTGCAGGGTTATACCGGCAAGCGCCTGAGCTTTTCGGAACTGCAGGCGGCGGCGCGCAAGCTGAGTGACTACAGCCGCAAGAAGGGCAAGCTGGCGCATGCCTATCTGCCGCCGCAGACAATCCGCGATGGCGTGGTCGAAATCGTGGTGATGCAGGGCAAGCTCGGCAAGGTGAAGGTCGATCCGGCCAGCAAGAGCAGGCTCGATAAAAATCTGGCGACCGGCATTATCGAACACCGGCTGAAGCCGGGCGAGACGCTGGACCTCGGCATCATGGACGAGGCCATCGCAGTGTTGAAGGATGTGCCGGGCGTGAAGGCGGAAGCCTCGCTGCGGGCCGGCGAGCAGGAAGGCGAGACCGACGCCATCCTGCTGCTGGATGACAAGCCGCTGTTCAGCGGTTCGGCAACCCTCGACAATGGCGGCTCGGAGAGCACCGGCGTGGTGCGCGGGCTGGCGACGTTCTCAGTGGAGAACCCGTTTGGCGCCGGCGAGAAATACTCGGCGGTGGCCTTGGCCAGCGAAGGCACGCGCTATGGCCGGCTCGCGATGGCGATGCCGGTGGGTTATTCCGGCCTGGTGTTGGGCATCAATGGCTCGGCCCTGGAATACGAGGTTGGCGGCCGCTTCGGCAATCTGGGACTGAATGGCTACAGCGTCAGCGCTGGCGGCAACGCCACGTACCCGCTGCTGCGTGGTAATGAACTGTCGTTGACGCTTTCGAGCGCCTACGACTTCAAGATGATGCAGGACCGCGCCGTCAGCGCGACCCTGAATGACAAGCGGATCAACAGCGCCTCGCTGGGTCTTTCGGCAACGGTAGTGGATGACTGGTTCGGCGGTGGCAACAACAACCTGTCGCTGACCGGCACGTTAGGGCATCTCAATCTCGACCGCTCGCCCAGCACGGCCGCCAATGATCGTGTCACCGCCGGCACGGCAGGCTTCTATGCCAAGCTGGCGGCCAGCGCGACACGCGAGCAGAAGCTGGACGATGACTGGACCCTTATCACCACGCTGGAAGCGCAGACTTCCGGCAACAACCTGGACAGTTCGGAGAAGTTTTCGCTTGGCGGTATCGACCGCGTGCGCGCCTATCCCAGCGGCGAGGGCAGCGGCGACAGCGGCGGGCGACTGGCGCTTGAGCTGCACCGGAAGATCGGCGACGAACTGAAGCTCTCCGGCTTCTACGATCTTGGCTTTGTGCGCCAGCATACCGATCCCTGGATCAACTGGCAGCCGCGCAGCGACATGCCGAACAATTATGCCATCCAGGGCTTCGGCATCGCCTTGGCCTGGAGCCCGATCCAGGCCCTCACCATCACCACCACGCTGGCCAAAGTGATCGGCCGCAATGCTGGCCATGATGCCTCGGGCAATGACAGCGATGGTGAGAAAAACCGCTACCGTGCCTGGATTCAGGCCGTGTTGCAGTTCTAGGGGTGGGAGCGATGCAAAATATCACGCTCCGGCTCCTCGCCACCACGGCATTACTGGCTTCAGCTACGGTGCAGGCCCAGACGCAGCCGACCACACTGCCGACTGGCGGCAGCGTGGCCGCCGGTGCCGCCACAATCACTCAATCCGGCAGCCGCATGGATGTGACGCAGAGCAGCCAGCGCGGCATCATCAACTGGCAGAGCTTCAATATCGGCAGCCAGGCCTGGGTGAACTTCAACCAGCCGAACAGCAATGCCGTGACGCTCAACCGCGTTACCGGCGGCAATGTTTCGGAGATTCTCGGCAAGCTGACCGCCAATGGCCAGGTATTCCTGGTCAACCCATCCGGTATCGTGTTCGGGCGCGATGCCCAGATCAATGTCGGTGGTCTGGTCGGGTCGACCATGAGCATCCGCGATGACGACTTCATGGCCGGCAATTACCGCTTCCAGCGTAATGGCAGCACCGGGCAGATCATCAACCAGGGCAGCCTGACCGCCAGTGAACGCGGCTATATCGCCCTGCTGGCACCGGAACTGCGTAACGAGGGCCTGATTTCGGCTCGCCTCGGCACGGTGGCGCTCGCCGCCGGCGAGACCGTGGTCATGCAGATCGGCCAGAATGTCTTGCTGCAGGTGGAGCCGGCGACGATCCAGACGCTGATCGACAACCGCGCCATGGTGGTGGCGGAAGGCGGTCGCGTGATCCTCACCGCCAAGGCGCTGGATGCATTGACCAGCAGCGCCATCAATACCTCCGGTGTCATCCGCGCCGACAGTCTGGTGGAACGTGGCGGCGAGATCGTGCTGGAGGCCAGCGGCTCGCTGAATGTCAGCGGCATTGTCTCCGCCAGCGGTACCAGTGGCGGCACGGTGACAGCCAGCGCCAACGGCCCGATCACACTGACCGATGCCAGCATCACCGCCGATGGCAGCCAGGGTGCTGGTGGCAAGATCGAAATCGGCAGTTGGGCTACATCCGCCACCACGGTCAATGCCGGCACCCTGCTCTCGGCCTCGGCAGGGCAGAATGGTGATGGCGGCAGCATTACCCTGTTCAGCCAGGATACCCGCTTCAGCGGCCGGGCGCTGGCTCGCGGTGGCAGCCAGGGAGGCGATGGCGGCTTTATCGAAACCTCCGGCATCCTGCTGGATATTGGTGCCGGCGCGGCAGTCGATGCCAGCGCAGCCAGGGGCCAGGCCGGCGAATGGCTGCTGGACCCGAATGATCTGACGATTGGCTCGACTGGCGCCGCCGCGCTTAGCACGGCGCTGGCCACCACCAATGTCACGCTGAACACCAGCGGCTGTCCCAGCGCCTATGCCTCCTGCGTTTCCGGCACCGGTAATGTGTCCATAAATTCCAGCATCACCCCGACAGTGACAGCCGGCAACACCGTCTTCACCGTGCGGGCCGATGGTGGCGTATCATTAGCCGACAATACGTCCATTGCCGCCACCTCGGGCAGCAACCCCCTGACGGTGCAATTCCAGGCCGGCAATAGCGGCGGCATTTATATCGGCAGCAACTCCTCGATCATCACCCGAGGCGGCGGCGTGATCATGACCGGCGGTGGCACCTCCAGCACCGCGCAAGGTGTTGCCGGCAGCAATGGCGGTCGCGGCCTGTTCATCAATGGCAGCATCATTAATGCCGGTGGCGGTTCGTTGAACCTGCGCGGCAAGGGCGCGGATGGCGTTGCCACGTCCATCGGCATCGATATCGCCAGCGGCTCGCAGATTTCCACCAGCGGCAGCGGCCAGATCCAGCTTACCGGTATCGGCGGCGATAGCACCGGTGGCCCAAATGGCTTCAGCTCCGGCATCAATATCGGCAGTGGCGTGGAGATTTCCACCACCACGCAGGCCATTACCATCTCGGGCACGCAGGCCACCACCAGCACCAATCCGGCCTATGGCATTTCCTTCGATGGCGGCACCCAGCAGACCGCGATCTATTCTGGCAGTGGCGGCATCGGCCTGACCGCCACGGGTGGCAAGATCGGGTTCTCGACGCCGAATGGCAGCGCCACAGTCGCGCTGGGTTGGGATGGCGTCAGCAGCAGCCCAACCACCAACTATGTCAATTTGACCGCCAGCGATGTTCAGCTCGACTCGACAAGAGCCGTGACGCTGAAGGCCGCAAACGTCAATATCAGCGCCAACAGCCTCGCTGTCAGCAGCACCACGACGGCGACGGCAAGCACGCAGGCGACGATTTATCCGTCCACCTTCCCCGGCAGCATCGGCATTGGCACCGGCGCCGGATTGCTGAGCATCAGCGATGCGGTGCTGAGTCGGTTCCAGACCTCCACCTTGCTGAATATTGGCGGCATGTCCAATGGCCCAGTCACCATTGGCGGCACGCTGTCGGCTTTCACTACGCCAGTGCGGATCATGAGCAGCGGCGCCATCACACTGGATAATGGCGCCGCCATCAGCAGCACCGCCACGGGCACCGCGATCACGCTTGCTGGCGCCAGCTTCATCAATAACGGCGGCACGGTCGATGCGACCAACGGGCGCTGGCTGATCCGTTCCGTCAATCCGGCGAATGATACGCGCGGCGCATTGACCGGCTTTGAGCGCTATAGCTGCTCGAATTTCCCGACCACCAATTGCTCGAATGTCCCGGCCAGTGGTAACGGCTTCACCTATACCATTGCCGGCACGGATGTCGGCAATCTGGGCGGCGGCGGCGGTGGGTCAAGCTCGAGCGATTCCGTAGCCGACCAAGCGCGGCGTACTCAGGCTTCTACCGATAGCGCCTCGATCAGCCGGGATGTTGGCAACGCTGTGCAGGTGGCTTCGCTGTCGCTGCCGGATGATGGCCGCCCCAGGCTCTCCGACTTGCTGGCGCTTGGTCAGTCGCCGCTCATCGCGCTTGAGTTTGGCTACACGATCAGCAATCTGCGTTCCGCCGGCTATACCGTCGAGGATTTGCGCGCCGCCGGCATTCCCCTGGCCGAAATCAGGGAAGGGCGGTATTCCCCGGTCTTTATCAGGGAAGCCGGATACAGCATCAATGACATGCTGGCTGCCGGGTATAATATCAAAGACCTGAATGCTGCCGGTTATTCGCTGTCTGACCTGAAGGCAGATGGCATCCCGCTCACCACCCTGAAGGCGAATGGCTATCCCCTGGCAGACTTGCTGGCCGCTGGCTATCCGCTCGCCGATTTGCGCCAGGCTGGCTACGAGCCGGCAGAGTTGGCTCAACAGGGCTATTCCTCCGCGCAATTGCTTGATGCCGGCTACTCGCTCGCAGACCTAAGACAATCGCTCGACCTGACCGACAGCGAGTTGCATTTTGCTGGTTTGCCTGGCCGCTATTTCCAACAGGCCGGTTACAATGCGACCGCTCTGCATGATATTGGCTTCAAGGCGCGCGAACTCCTCGCCCTGGGCTACCCCCCCTCTGAACTGAAACGCTCCGGCTTTTCCGCTGCTGATCTGAAAAGCGAGGGCTTCGATCCGGCCAGTTTGAAGCAGGCCGGCTATGATGTGACCGAATTGCGCGATACCGGCACGCCGCTGCAGACGTTACGGCAAATCGGTTTTGGTACCCCGGAGTTGCGCAATATTGGCTACACAGCATCGCAACTGAAATCCGTTGGCGTTCCGCTCGCCGAGCTCAAAGCCGCCGGCTTCCCACTGGCAGAGCTTCTGGAATCGCAATTCACCGCCACCGAACTGCGGCGCTCGGGCTACCCTGCGAGCGAATTGCGCACCGCCGGTCTTGATATCGTTCAGCTTCGCAGCGCCGGCTATCCTCTCGGTGATCTGGTAAAGGCGGGTTTCCCGCTGCAGGATTTGCGCGGCGCCGGCTATTCCGCCACGGATTTGCGCCGCCAGGGATATAGCATCGGCCAACTGGCATCGGCGGGCTATGGCCCGGCCGATTTGAAACAGGCTGGCTATAGCGCACGTGACTTGCTCGATGCCGGATATGACCTTTCAACCTTGAAGGCATTGAATTTCAGCTATGGGGATTTGCAGCAGGCCGGGCGCAATACAGCAGCGTTGCTGGCTGCCGGATTCAGCCCTGAAGATCTGCGTAAAATGGGGGCGCCAGCTAGCGAATTACGCAATGCCGGCTACTCCGTTGCTGACCTGGCGAGTTTTGGCTACGACCGCAACCAGATCATCCAAGCCGGTTATTCCGTAGGTACATTGTGGCGCAGCGGCTACAGCTTCGATGACCTGTGGATGCTGCCGGGGGCCAATGCAATCCTGTTCCTGCGTGGTGTTACGCCGGAAACAATCACACAAGAGCAGAAGCAGTTGCTTCAGTTTGCTTTCCCTGTTGCAGAAATGCTGGATCTGGGGCTTACCAGCGTCGCCGATATCCTGAGGACAAACCGCTATGCCATCGGCCCTGGGGTGAAATATGCCGACGAGTTGAAGGCGGCAGGCCTAACGCCGCAATCGCTGAAAGATCAGGGCTTCGAGGCAAGCGATTTCCGCAAGGCGCGCTTCCCGATCACGGAAGTGGCGCCGCTCGGTTATTCATTCGGTGATTTGCGCAGCGGTGGCTATCCAGCGAGAGACCTGGTGACGGTTGGTGCCAGCTACAGCGATTTGCGCGGCGTCGGTTATTCCGCTGCCGAAGTGAGGGGAGCGGGCGCCGATCTGAAGGAGTTGCTGCAGGCGGGCTATCCCCTGGCGGAAACCCGCGGCGCTGGCTATGGCCCGAAGGACTTCAAGGCCAATGGCATACCCGTGCAGGATCAGCGCGCAATCGGCCTGACTGTGTCCGAGATGGCGGCGGGCGGATATAGCCTGAGCGACCTGCGGCTCGGTGGCTATCCTGCTGGAGATATCCGCAAGGCCGGCTATGGCGTGTCCGACTTCCTTAAAGGTAGCTATCCTGCGGCTGAATTGAGAGGCGCTGGCTATTCAGCCAAGGAAGTGCTGGCGGCCGGATTCGACAGCGCCATGTTGAAGGCCAACGGCTATACCCCGAAAGAGCAGCGGGCAGCCGGTGTTGATGCCAAGACCCTCAAAGGGCTGGATTACTCATCTTCCGACCTGCGCAATGCAGGCTACAATTCGGCTGATCTGCGGAATGCGGGTTACAGTCTGAGCGACCTGCTGGCAGCAGGCTTTCCACTCAGCGAATTGCGCACGCAGGCTGGTTATTCCGCCAGCGACCTGATCAAGGCGGGCGCTGATATTTCGGTCGTGGCGAAGGCTGGCTATCCCGCTGACGAAATGCGGGCGAATGGTGCTCCCGCGACATTACTGCGCGACGCGGGGTATCACATTCAAGACATCGTCGGCGCTGGCTATCCGCTACCGGATCTCAAAGCGGCCAATGTGCCCGCCTACGATTATCTATACCTAAACCTTCGGCGTACCTACGAGAGTGCGGCCCGCTATGATGAGGTCGTTACCAGTATGCTCAAAGCTGGCTACACCCAGGCCGAAGTAACCAGTGGCATGCAGTCCGCTGGCTGGCCGGTCGGTGCCATCGGCCCTAAAAGCCGTACGAGTCTGGCGCAGTTGCTGAAGGACGGTATTTCCCTGCCGACATTGCTGGCGGTTGGCCACACGGCCGGCAGTCTGTTCCAGAACGGTGTGTCTTTGGCGCAGTTGAGCGCTCTCGGTTTCACCCCGAAGGACTTGTTGCAGCAAGGCGTCTCGGCGCCGAAGCTGGCGGCGGCGGGCCTCGACAAGGCGGCATTGATGAATCTCGGCGTGCCGGAGGCCGATGCCGCCTTGGCGGTGAGGCCGGTGCAGGATATCCGCAAGGCCGGCTTCCCGCCGGCTGCGATGCTGAAGGCTGGTTTCACCGTTGGTGATGTGCTTGCTGCCGGCTATTCCGTCCAGCAAGTCCTGGATTCGGGCATCACATTGAAGCAGATCAGTGAATTCTCTGCCGATCTCGGCCGAATCATGCGGCCAGATAAGGGGCCGGAGAACAACCTGATGAAGTTCTTGCTGCCGCTGAAGCTTAACGTCAGTGAAATGTCGCAGCTTTTCCCAAGTTACAACTCGATGTACAGCGCATTGGCGACTGCGGACGTCAGTTATGACGATGCCGTCGCGATGGGCTTCATGCCGCATTTATTGAGGAAAGCGGGCATCTACAAGAAAGAGAGCTTTTTCTTCGGCCTGATCGAGTTGACCCTGGACGGGCCGGGCAGACCGCAACAATTCTAAGCACCAGAAATACTGATACCGCTGTTATTTGCCAGCAGGACTCTGCTTGCGCCGATGGATTGTCGAAAATCCAAATAATTCAATAGGCTGTGGGAATGTATGGCGGAGAGGGTGGGATTCGAACCCACGGAACGCTTGCACGCTCAACGGTTTTCGAGACCGCCCCGATCGACCACTCTGGCACCTCTCCGCAAGGGGGACCTACTGGGTCCGGCTGGGTGGCCGGACGGGGTCGAAAGCGGCGCGGACCTTAACGTAAGCCACCCGCCCCCGCAAGGCTTGTCCGGGGGTTAAGCTGCACCCCGTTTCCGGCTAGGATCGGCCCCTGGAATCAAGGCCTTGGCAGGCCGCTAGGGACAGGGAGAGACGGGGTAAATGCAGGCGCTGGACGATATCGTGGTGCTGGACCTGAGCCGGGTGCTGGCCGGCCCCTGGGCGACGCAGAATCTGGCCGATCTGGGCGCCACGGTGATCAAGGTGGAAAAGCCCGGCGAGGGCGACGACACCCGCCGCTGGGGCCCGCCCTTCCTCACCGACCCGGAAACCGGCGAGCCGGGCGATGCCGCCTATTATCTCTCGGCCAACCGCGGCAAGCGCTCGGTGACGGTGGACATGGCGACGCCCGAGGGCCAGGAGATCATCCGCGCGCTGGCCGCCAAGGCCGATGTGCTGGTGGAGAACTACAAGTTCGGCGGCCTGAAGAAATACGGCCTCGATTACGAGAGCCTCAGCACACTGAACCCGCGCCTGGTCTATTGCTCCATCACTGGCTTCGGCCAGACCGGCCCCTATGCGCCGCGTGCCGGCTACGATTTCCTGATCCAGGGCATGGGCGGCCTGATGAGCATCACCGGCGAGCGCGACGACCTGCCGGGTGGCGGGCCACAGAAGGCCGGCGTGGCCTTGGCCGATGTGATGACCGGGCTTTACTCCACCATCGCCATCCTCGGCGCGCTGCACCAGCGGGCGCGCTCGGGCCGGGGGCAGTATCTCGACATGGCTTTGCTGGATGTGCAGGTCGGCACGCTCGCCAACCAGGCTTTGTTCTATCTCGTCGGTGGCAAGCCGCCGGTGCGGTTCGGCAACGGCCATCCCACCGTGGTGCCATATCAGAGCTTCCCGACCAGCGATGGCTTCGTGATCATCGCGGTGGGCAATGATGGCCAGTTCGCCAAGCTTGCCGCCGAGCTTGGGCACCCGGAATGGGCCACGGATGAGCGCTTCAAGTCGCCCGGGGCGCGGGTGGTGAACCGCGATGCACTCATTCCGCTGATTGCCGCCGAGACCGCCAAGCGCAGCATGGACGACCTGATCCTGGCGATGGAAAAGCGCGGCGTGCCCTGCGGCCCGATCAACACCGTGGATAAGGTGTTTGCCGATCCGCATGTGCAGGCGCGGCAATTGCGCCGCGATGTGCCGCATAGCCGCTTGGGCCACGTGCCGAGCGTGGCGAGCCCGCTGCGGCTGTCGGATTCGCCGGTGGCCTATGACCGCGGCCCACCGCTGCTGGGCGAGCATACCGACGAGGTGCTGGCCGAACAGCTTGGTTTCGATGCCGGCAAGCTGAAAAGTCTGCGCGAGCGTGGCGTGATATAAAAAAGACCATCGGGAAGGGGAGGAAACCATGCAATTGATGTCGGTGAAGGGTTCGCCCTATGCCGCCCGCGTGCGGCTGCAGATCTATCGCAAGAATCTGCCGGTCGAGGTCATCTTCCCGCCCCAGAGCGGCCTGAAGTCGGCGGAATTCCTCAATCTCAATCCGATCGGCAAGATTCCGCTGCTGTTGCTCGATGATGGCACGCCGCTGCCGGAATCCCATGCCATCCTGGAATACCTGGAGGACAAATTTCCCGAGCCATCCCTGCGGCCCGAGGCGGCGGAGGCACGCGCCCGCATGCGGCTCTTGATGCAGGTCGGCGACCTCTACCTGTTCGCGGCAATCGGCAAGCTGTTCCGCCAGGCCAATCCGGCCAAGCGCGATGCGGAGGCCGTCGCCAAGGCCGATGCTGAAATGCGCCGCGCCCTCGGGCTGGTGGAAAACTGGCTTGGGCCGGGACCGTTTGCGGTGGGTGATGGCTACACGCTGGCCGATTGTTCGCTGCTGCCGGTGCTGTTCTTTGCCGCGCTGATGGCCGAACATATTGGCCTCGAAAGCTGCTTCGCCACGCCTCGGCTGGCGGCCTACTGGGCGGCCCTGCAGGCCGATGCGGTCAGTGCCAAGGTGCTCGCGGAACTGGATTACGGCGCCCGCAAGATGCTGGCGAAATGATCCTCTTGCCAGCCGGCGCGGCTTGACCGAGACTTAACGGCGCATTTCCGGGAGGGAAAGCCATGGGTGGCGGAACATACCGGCTGGTGACGCGCAGCGACTTCGATGGCCTGGCCAGCGCCGTGCTGCTCAAGGAGCTTGGGCTGGTCGATGAGATCAAGTTCGTGCATCCGAAGGATATGCAGGATGGCCTGATCGCCATCGGGCCGCGCGATATCATCACCAATCTGCCCTATCAGCCCGATTGCCACCTTTGCTTCGACCATCACCTGAGCGAAGCCTTCCGCGTTGGCAAGGCGCCGGCCAACCATATCATTCACCCGGCGGCGGCCTCTGCCGCCCGCGTGGTGTGGGAGCATTTCGGCGGTCACCAGCGCTTTCCAGTGAAATTCGATGCCATGATGGCGGCGGTGGACAAAGCCGATTCCGCCGCTTTCACGGTGGAAGATGTGCTCGAGCCGAAGGGCTGGGCGCTGCTTTCCTTCCTGATGGATGCGCGTACCGGGCTTGGCCGCTTCAAGCAGTTCCGCATCTCCAACTACCAGTTGATGCTGGACCTGATCGAGCTTTGCCGCTCCAGCACCGGTATCGATGAAATCCTGGCGCAGCCCGATGTGGCCGAGCGCGCCACGCTGTTTTTCGAGCATGAAGCGCCGTTCCGCGAGCAATTGCTGCGCTGCGGCCAGGTGCAGGGCAATGTGGTGGTGCTGGATCTGCGCAACGAGGAGACCATCTGGGCGGGGAACCGTTTCATGGTCTATGCGTTATACCTGCGCTGTTCCGTTTCGGTACATGTGCTGTGGGGGGTGAACCGCCAGAACACCGTGCTTGCCGTGGGCAAGACCATTTTCGGCCGTGCGCCGGGCCTCGAGATCGGTCCGCTGCTGCTGCATTACGGCGGCGGCGGCCATGCCGGGGCCGGCACCTGCCAGGTCGAGAATGCGGAAGCCGACCGCGTGCTGCGCGAGATCGTTACCAGTTTGCGGGAGGATTTGTAGCCGTCCATCACGTTTAGCCGGGAAACCATAGAGAGCGAGGAGGAAGCGTCATGAATGTCGCGATGATCCTGAAGGACAAGGGTGGGGCCATGATCTCGGCCCGTCCAGGAGATACCGTTGCCGCTGCCTGCCGGCTGCTTGCCGGGCATGGCATCGGTGCAGTGCTGATCCTCAATCCCGATGGTGCCATCGCCGGCATCCTGTCGGAGCGTGATGTGGTGCGCGGCCTGGCGCAGTATGGTGCCAGCCTGCTCGAGCGCGATGTCGATGTCTTGATGACACGCAATGTCATGGTCTGCTCGCCCGGCGATACGATTGAAGATGTGATGCATGTGATGACCAAGCGGCGCATCCGCCATCTGCCGGTGGTGGAGGAAAATCGGCTGGTCGGCATGATCTCGATCGGCGACGTGGTGAAGCGCCGCATTGCCGATACCGAATTGGAAGCCGAAGCGTTGCGCCAGTATATTGCCACCGGCTGATAGGTTGTCTGGCTGATAGCTTTACTGGGCGCTTCGCCGAAGGTCGGGATGGCTGCGCAGGCGGGCTTACGCTATAAGATGCCGATGAAACAGGGTGTATCCGCGATTGTTGCGCGCCGCGACCCGCCAGGTGTTGATCGCCTGGGCGTGGGAGGGCCGTGATGCGCCGCATCCTGGGGGTGATCCTGGCCGGTGGCATGGCGCGGCGCATGGGCGGCGGCGACAAGGGGCTGAAGCTGCTTGGCGGCCGGCCCTTGCTTGAGATCATCATCGAACGCCTGCGGCCGCAGGTGCAGGATACCATCCTCAATGCCAATGGCGATCCGGCGCGTTTCGCGGCCTATGACTTGCCCGTGGCCCCCGACCTGGCGCCGGATTACTCCGGACCATTGGCTGGTGTGCTGGCCGGCATGCACTGGGCGCGAGAGAACCAGCCGGAAATCACGCATATTGTCACGGTGCCGGGCGATGGCCCGTTCCTGCCGCGCGACCTGGTGGCGCGGCTGGAGCAGGTTTGCGAAGCGATGGGGGCCGAACTGGCCTGCGTCGCTTCTGGCGGCCAGCCCAATCCGGTGGTCGGGCTGTGGCCGCTGGCGCTCTATGGCGATCTGCACGCGGCAGTAACGCGTGACGGCATCCGCAAGGTGGATATCTGGACCGCACGGCACCGCCTGGGCGTCACCGATTTCGTCACCGACCCGGTCGATCCCTTCTTCAATGCCAATACGCCCGAGGAACTGGCGGAAGCCGAAGCGCTCTGGCAGCGCTTTGGTGCCAATCTTTAGGCTGCCAGTCTTTAGCCTCGCAGCATCTCCAGGATGGCGCCTGTAAGCGGCTGGCGCGCGTCGCTCGCGGCATACAGCACCGAGAAATGGTTGGTGCCGGCAATGGTCATGGCATGGGCCGGGGTGCCGGCATCGCGGCAGGCGGCATGAAAGGCAAGGCTCTGGTCCAGCCAGGCCTGCGGCTCCAGGCCGCCGACCGCCACCAGGGTCCTGGCCTTCAGCTTCAGCGGCTGGCGCAGCAACGAATTGCGCGCCGCCATGGCGCCATCCAGCCGCACTTCCTGGTTCACGCTGATATGCAGCACCGGCTCCAGGTCATAGACGCCGGAAACCAGCGCCAGGCCGGCGGGATCAGGGCGGGTGCCAAGATCCGCGGGCCAGGGCAGGGCATAGGCGGCAGCGGCGAGATGCGCGCCGGCGGAATGGCCAAACAGCACCAGCTTCCCGGCATCGGCATTGTATTCGCCGGCATGTTTCGCCAGATGCGCCACGGCCTCCTGGGTCTGGCGCACGATCTGGTCCACCGTCACCGCCGGGCAGAGATCGTAATTGATATTCGCCACCGCGCAGCCGGCGGCGAGATAAGGCTCGATCATGAAGCTGTGCAGGTTCTTGTCCAGCCCGCGCCAGTAGCCGCCATGCACGATCACGAAGAGCGGCGCACCGGGCTTCGCCCCCGGATAGAGATCGTAGGTCTGCAGCGGCCCTGTGCCATAGCGGATGTCGTAGCGCCCGAGATGCTTGGCGCGGGTCTGCTCCGAACGCTCCTTGTAGGCCTTGAAATGGATCTCGAAATCCGGCACCGCGCGGCGCGGATTGTATTGCGCTTCAAGCTCATCCGCTGTCAGGCCACGCCATTCCATGCCGTTCGCTCCGTTGCTCGTCGCTGTTTCAGTTCACCGCCGCACGGCGCCGCGCCAGCGCCAGCACCAGGTCGATGGTCGGTGTCTCAAGGCCCACCATGCGGCCGAGTTCGCTGATCACGCCGGTGATCGACTCAATTTCCATCGGCCGGTGCGCTTCCAGGTCCTGCAGCATGCTCGGCTTATGCGCGCCGATGGCGGCGGAATGGGCGATGCGTTCGTCCACCGTGCCAGGAAGCCGGACGCCGAGCGCTTCGGCCACGGCTTGCGCCTCCACCATCATGGCGCGCGCCACGGCGCGGGTGGCCGGATCGCCGGCAAGCTGGCCCAAGGTCGACAGCGTCAGCACCGCCAGCGGGCTGAAACTCAGGTTGCCCCACAGCTTGTGCCAGATCTCCTGGCGGATATCGGCTCGCAACGGCGCTTCGATGCCGGCCTTGATCAGCGCAGCGGCAATCGCCTGCACGCGCGCCGATATGCTGCCATCCGGTTCGCCGAGCGAGACGCGGTTGCCGTGTTCGCGCCGCACCAGTCCCGGCTCGGGCACGCTGGATGGCAGCCACAGCACGCCGCCGATGGCTTGCGCCGGCGGCAGGTCGCGCCACAGGGTGCCGGTGGGGTCGCAGCTCAGCAACGTCTTGCCGTCATGCTGGCCGCCCTGGCCGTAGAAATACCAATACGGAATACCGTTCATCGCCGTCACCCAGGCGGTATCGGGGCCGATCATCGGTTTCAGGCGCGGCGCCAGTGCGGGCAGGGCGGGGGCCTTCACGGTGATCAGCAGCGCATCCTGCGGCCCCAGCGCGGCCGGATCGTCGCTGGCTTTAGGCTGCACGGTGAAGCGGTCGATGCCGCCATCCTCGGTCGGAAGCTCCACGGTCAGGCCCTTGGCCTGGATCGCCGCCAGATGCGCACCGCGCGCCAGCAGGCTTACTTCCAGATCGGCGCCCTGCTGTGCCGAGCGCGCCAGCATGCCGCCGATATAGCCGCCGATGGCGCCGGCACCGATAATGGCAATCCTCATGCCGAAGGTGTCTCCGTCAGGTTCGGCCGGTTGGCGGCCATCCAGGTTTGCAGCCGCTCGCGTTGCACCGCGCTCATGCGCAGGCCGCATTTGGTGCGGCGCCAGATCACGTCATCGGCTTCGCGTGCCCATTCCTGGCGCATCAGCCAGGAGACTTCCGCCGCATAGAGCCCGCCGCCGAAATGCTCACCCAGATCGCTCATCGCTTTGGCATCGCCGAGGATGGCATCGCAATGGCTGCCATGGCGCCGGGCCAGGCTGTGCAGCCAGGGCTGGTCGAGGCCGGCATGGCGCCGTGCCAGTTCGGCGGCGAAACCGCTGAATTCGCCTACATTGCCGCCGGGCAGGATGCCGGTGGCGGTCCAGCCGCTGCGCATGGCGGGGTAGAAGGGTTTGAGCTTGTCCATGGCGTGTTCGGCCAGGCGCCGGTAGGTGGTCAGCTTGCCGCCATAGACCGAGAGCAAAGGTGCCGCATCGGCTTCAAGATCCAGCACGTAATCGCGGGTGATGGCGGAAGGATCGTTCTCGCCATCGTCATAGAGCGGGCGCACGCCGGCATAGGACCACACGATGTCGTCGCGCTGCACCGGCTTGGCGAAATACTCAGAAGCCGAAGCCAGCAGGTAGTCGATTTCTTCCTCGCTGATGCGCGGCGGGCCATCCAGGCTTTGCAGCGCCACATCGGTGGTGCCGATCAGCGTGTAATCCTGTTCGTAGGGAACAGCGAACAGCACGCGGCCATCGGCATTCTGGAAGATGTAGCAATGCTCGCCCTCGAACAGCCTGCGTGTCACGATATGGCTGCCCTTGATCAGGCGCACGGCATTCTTCGGGTTGCGGCCAAAGCCGCCCACCAGCAGGTCGCGCACCCAGGGGCCGGCGGCATTGACGATGCCGCGCGCCGTCACCTCGCGGCTCTGGCCGCTATCCTGGTCCACCAGAGTGGCGTGCCACAGGCTGTTCTCGCGCCGCGCGGCGGTAACGGCGGTGCGGGTATGCACCTCGGCGCCAAGCTCGCGCGCGCTCATGGCGTTCAGCACCACCAGGCGGGAATCATCGACCCAGCCGTCGCTGTATTCAAAGCCGCGCGTGAAGCTGGGTTTCAGCGGTGCGCCGCGCGGATCATTTCTGAGCGAGATACCAACCGAACCCGGAAGACTGACCCGGCTGGCGAGATGATCGTAGAGGAACAGGCCAATGCGGATCATCCAGGCTGGGCGCAGGCCGGGATGATGCGGCAGCACGAAACGCAGCGGCCAGATGATATGCGGCGCCAGGCGCAGCAGCACCTCGCGCTCGGCCAGGGCCTCGCGCACCAGGCGGAACTCGTATTGCTCCAGGTAGCGCAGGCCACCATGGATCAGTTTGGTGGCTGCCGAGGAGGTGGCGCCGGCAAGGTCGCCGCGTTCGGCCAGGATGACGCTGAGGCCGCGGCCGGCGGCATCCCGGGCGATGCCGGTGCCGTTGACGCCGCCGCCAATGACCAGAAGGTCAGCAGGGGGCTGCTGCATGGGGGAAAACAACCACTCAGGTGCTGTGAAATCGACCGTGTTTTATACGGTTAGGCTGAACTTCTGCGCAAGGTCGATGTCCAGCTTGCCGCGCCCGCCATTCTCCCGGTAGGCGAGCGTGGCGGCCTTGCGCGTCTCGCTGTCGGGGGTGGTTTCCTCGGTCTGGGCCAGGCTTTGGGTATGGAAGGTGTTCAGGCCCTTGGCCTCGCGCCAGGCGCGACGGCGCTCCATATGAGCCGGCAATTCGATACCCGGCGCCGGCGGGCCGCCAGCGTCGGTGCGGCGGCGCAGCTTCGGGATGCCGGCCTCTGCCGCCTCGGCGCGGCGCTCCACCACCGCCTCGGCGGCCTTGCGGTCGGCCTGCTGGCCGGCACTGGCCTCGCTGGCGGCGGCGGCGAAATCGGTACGGGGAGCGGTATTGTTGCGTTCGGCAGCGCGGTCCGCCGCATCGCTGGTCCGGCGGTTGCGGGGGTCAACGGCATCGGGTCTGGACCCGGGCGAAGGGGTGATGATCACGCTGCTGCTCACAGCCTGACTCATGACGCCCAAAGCTTAAAAGCCGGTTAAGAGGCGCCATCCTCGGGCGGCAAGGCCGGAATCGACGCCAGGCGGTAGATCTCGACCTCGGCGGCGCGGCCCTTCACAGCGATGCTGCCGATTTCCGGCGGCAGGCTGTCCAGTTCGGCCAGTTCCACGGTGGCATGGCTGGCCAGCACCACCACATCGTCGGTTGCCGCCATATGCTCGCGGCCCAATTGTTCCAGGCGCTGGGCGATATTCACCGTGTCGCCCACCACGGTGTAGTTGATCCGACCAGGGGCGCCGATATTGCCCACCACCACGGGGCCGGAATGCAGGCCGACGCGGATGCGCAGGGCCGGCAGCCCGGCGGCACGGCGCAGCCGGTTATCCTCGGCCAGGGCGGCGGCGGCGTTCAGCACGGCGCGGCAGGCATTCTTGGCATGGTTCTCGTCGCGCTTGATCGCGCCCCACACCGCCATCACGGAATCGCCGATGAACTTGTCGATTACGCCGCCATCGGCCTCGATATGGCCGGCCAGCAGGGCGAAATGGTGGTTCAGCAATTCGGCCACTTCCGGCGCGGTGAGGTGTTCGGCCAGCGAGGTGAAGCCGACGATGTCGGTGAACATCACCGTCACCTCGCGCTGCTTTGACAGATTCACCGCATCCTCGCCCTCGCGCATCAGGCGGCTGACCAGGCGGCGCGGCACGTAATGGCCGAACCAGTTCAGCGCTGACGTAGCGGCATTCACCGCCTGCGCCGCTTCATCCAGTTCGCGCAGGCGCTGGCGCTGCAGCAGCGGCCCATCGAAATCCAGCGCCTGCAGGCGATGCGCCGCGGCAGCCAGTTCGCGCACCGGCTGGCCAATGATGCGGCCCAAGCGCCAGGCGATCAGCAGCGACAGGATCAGTGTGACACCGCCGATAGCGCCTGCGAATTGCAGGCGCTTCACTTCATTCTCGATCTCGTCGAATGGGAAATAGCGCCCGACCAGCCAGGGCCGTTCACCATAGCCTTCCAGTTTCTGATAGAGGAAAATCCAGGTGCGGCCCTCGGCCTCCACCAGATGCGCATCCTGGTCGCGCATCATCGAGCGCGCCAGCAGGCTGTCCTTGCGCCCGCTCCAGATGCGGTGCAGTACCGGATCATGAACTTCCTCCAGGAAGGGCAGCGGCTTCTCATAGGAGAGATAGTATTCGTCGGTCACCAGGCTGGCATGGGCCAGTACGTAATTGTCGTCGTAGAGGATGAAGCTTTGGCCCTCGCCATCGAGCCAGTTATGCCCTTCGGCATCGTCTTTGAGCGCCTTCGATAGTGAGCCGAGCGAGACCAGCGCCGCCATGCCGCCGACGAATTCATTATTCACCAGCAACGGCGCGCGCAGGTTCACCAATGCCTGGCGTAATTCCTGTTCCCAGATCAAGTCGCCCCAAAGCAGCAGCTTGGTGGTCTCGCCTTTGGCCCGGAGTGCGTCCACGATCTGCTCGCCGCTGCGCATCCGCTCCGCCGTGCCGGGCACGCCAAGAAGGCTATCCTGCAGCACATACACACGACCCTTGATGCGGGCAGCCCGCGTGGCGCTGAGGTCCTTCTTCACCACGCCGACAGCATCGAGCTGCGGCACGCCATCGAGCATGGCGGTCAGATAATCGCCGACACGTTTCGGATCATCGATCGAGAGGCCGCCATGCTCTATGCGGTCGCGCAGGCCCTCGAGATGCTGGCGCACCGGCTCCAGCTTGCCGCGGATGCGCTCCATCGAGCGCTCGATGATGCGCTGGTTGCGGTCGCGCAGCAGCTCCACGGTATTGGCGCGACCAGACAGCATGGCGATGCCATAGGCAATGCCGGCCAGGGTCACCAACAGGCCGATACCCAGCACCAGCGCCTGAGCGATGCTCGGGCGCACACGGACGAACCGAAGAGCGGCCATTAAACCAGGGCTTTTACGTCTTGTTGCGCGCCAGCGCTTCCACCTGCTTGCGCAGTTCCTCGAGCTGGCGCTGCAGCATCTCGGCATCGGTGGGCGTGGCATTGCCGGCGCTTGCCGGCGGTTGCATCGGCTTGCCCTCGGCGCTGCTGCCATCGGGCATGCCAAAGGGATTGAACATGGTCATGGCGCGCTGGAACATGGCGATGTTCTGGCGACCCATTTCTTCCAGGCTGCGGAACGGGAACATCTCGCCGAAGGCTTCGGCCATGTATTGCCGCATGTGTTCCTGGTTGCGCTGGAACGAGGCCATCGAGACATCGAGATAGCTCGGCACCAGGCTCTGCAGGCTGTCGCCGTAGAACGAGATCAGGCGGCGCAGGAAACCGATGGGCAGCAGGTTCTGCCCGGTCTTGCCTTCTTCCTCGAAGATGATCTGGGTAAGGACGGAACGGGTGATGTCCTCGCCGGTCTTGGCATCCTCAACGACGAAATCCTGGCCGTCCTTCACCATCTGGCACAGGTTCTCCAGCGTCACATACGAGGAGGTGGCGGTGTTGTAGAGGCGGCGGTTGGCGTATTTCTTGATCTTGATTGCAGGGGCCGCGCCGGTCGCATTCTGGTTATCGCTGGTCGCCACGTTTGCGTTGCTCCGCTGATTATCCACCCTGACATCACATATATCACTCGTATTTACGTTGCAGCGCAAGAGCCAGGGAACGTCCCTGAGGTGCGGTGCGGAAAAGCTGGCGGCACGGGCATGCTCGGCTATACTCTGACCATGGATGACAAAGCCGATGGCCCTTCCGATGCCAAACCCGACGCGGGCGCGCTTGCCAAGCGCTTCCTCGACCTGTGGCAGGAGCAGGCCAGCCTCATCGCTACCGACCCGAAACTGGCGGAACTCTCCGGCATGTGGATGGCGATGTGGCACAAGATGGGCCAGGTAGGCCTGCATGGCGGCGGCCCGGTCCCATCCCCCAATCCAGCCGCAACCGGCCCCGCAGCCGGGCCAAAGCCCGGCAGTGCGCCCGGGGCCGCGCCCGCTGCCGCTGCACCTGGCCACGGCCAACCTGATCTTGCTGAGCTCACTCGCCGCCTGGCCGAGTGCGAAAAACGGCTCGGCGCCCTGGAATCCAGAGCAAAACCCGCTCCACGCCGCGCTCCGCGAAAGCCTAAAACAAGTGCCGCCGGAGCTGTTCCTGGACGCCCTGCTGCAGGAGGCGACGAGTAGGCTCGGCCGCATGGCGCTGGGTATCGGCGCCTATCGCGACCATGCCTATCACCGCGACCTGCCCGATCCGCCGGTGATCTGGCAGGAAGGCACCACGCGGCTGCTGGATTACGGCACGAATGCGGGCGGCAAGGCGGTGCTGCTGGCGCCCTCCCTGGTAAACCGCCATTACGTGCTCGACCTGGCGCCCGGCCAAAGCCTGGTGCGCTATCTCGCCAGCCAGGGGCTCAGGCCGCTGCTGCTCGACTGGGCGGCGCCGGGGCCTGAGGAATTGCGTTTTGATCTCACCGCCTATATCGCCCGGCTCGGCCGGGCGCTGGCCGCCGCCCGTGCAGCACAGGGCGGCAGCCCGGCGGCCCTGCTCGGCTATTGCATGGGCGGCAATCTGGCGCTGGCCGCGGCGCTTCGCCATCCCGATGACGTTTCCGGCCTGGCGCTGCTGGCGACGCCATGGGATTTCCATGCCGGCGGCGCGCATCAGGCCGCCCTGGTGCAGCAACTGGCGCCGCAGCTTGCGCCGCCACAGCCGGATCCTGGCGCCGAGCCGCAGCCGATGGCGGTGGATATGCTGCAGGCCTTCTTCTGGGCGCTCGATCCGCTCACCGTGCTGCGCAAGTTCACCGGCTTCACCCGCACCGACCCGGAAAGCGAGGCGGCGCAGCGCTTTGTCGCCATGGAGGACTGGCTGAATGACGGCATCCCGCTGGCCAATGCGGTGGCGCGGGAATGCCTGGAAGGCTGGTATGGCGGCAATACCCCGGCGCGCGGTGAATGGCGGGTCGGCGGCGAGGTAATGCAGCCGGCGCGCTGGCGCAAACCGGCCCTGGTGGTACTGCCCGAGCGCGACAAGCTGGTGCCAAAACCCTCGGCCGAGGCGCTGTTCCAGGCCCTGCCGGGCGCCTGGCGCCATGATGCGCCGAGTGGCCATATCGGCATGGTAGTGGGGCCACGCGCCGAAACCGGCCTGTGGCAGCCACTGGCCGAGTGGCTGCGCGACTGGGCCTGAGGCTTCCCGGCCAGATGCTTTCCGGCCAGATGCTTTCCGGAATGGCCCGCTCGCCCTAAGTCTAAGGTGTGCAAACGATCCTGTTCCCGCCCGGCTCTTGCCGCACAGCGCTCTCCCCCGGTATCGTTCGCACAAGCAACACAACTTTTTCGACGGATCAGGAGGAAGTCCCATGACCGATATCGTCATCGCCGCCGCAGCGCGCACCCCGGTAGGCTCTTTCAACGGCAGCTTGAGCGGCGTGCCGGCCCATTATCTCGGCCAGGTGGCAATCGATGGCGCGCTAAAGCGCGCCGGCGTGGCGCCGGCTGATGTCTCCGAAGTCATCATGGGCCAGATCCTCACCGCCGCGCAGGGCCAGAACCCGGCCCGTCAGGCCTCGATCAATGCCGGCCTGCCGAATGAAGTGCCGGCCTGGAACGTCAACATGCTGTGCGGCTCCGGCCTGCGCGCCGTGGCGCTTGGCTTCCAGGCGATCAAGAACGGCGACAGCTCGGTGGTGGTTGCCGGCGGCCAGGAAAGCATGAGCCAGGCACCGCATGCCGCCTATCTCCGCGCCGGCCACAAGATGGGCGATCTCGGCTTTATCGACACCATGATCAAGGACGGCCTGTGGGATGCCTTCAATGGCTACCATATGGGCCAGACCGCCGAGAATGTGGCGATGCAGTTCCAGATCACTCGCGAGCAGCAGGATGAATTCGCGGTGAAGAGCCAGAACAAGGCCGAAGCGGCGCAGAAGGCCGGCAAGTTCAAGGACGAGATCGTGCCGGTGACGATCAAGGGCCGCAAGGGCGATACCATCGTCGATCAGGATGAATACATTCGTCATGGCGCCACCATCGAGGCGATGAAGGGCCTGCGCCCGGCTTTCGCCAAGGATGGTTCGGTCACGGCTGCCAATGCTTCAGGTATCAACGACGGCGCTGCCGCTGTGGTGCTGATGAGCGCCGAGGAAGCCAAGAAGCGCGGCATCAAGCCGCTGGCCCGCATCGTGAGCTGGGCGCAGTCCGGCGTTGATCCGAAGATCATGGGCACCGGCCCGATCCCGGCCAGCCGTGCGGCGTTGAAGAAGGCTGGCTGGAGCCACAAGGATCTCGACCTGGTGGAAGCCAACGAGGCTTTCGCCGCCCAGGCCTGCGCCGTGAACAAGGAACTCGGCTGGGATACCGACAAGGTCAACGTCAATGGCGGCGCCATCGCCATCGGCCATCCGATCGGTGCCTCCGGTGCCCGCGTGCTGGTGACGCTGCTGTATGAAATGCAGCGCCGCGATGCCAAGAAGGGTCTCGCCACCCTGTGTATCGGCGGCGGCATGGGCATCGCCATGTGCGTCGAGCGCGACTGATTGTTCCAAGCGGCGCGGGTCACAAAGCCCGCGCCGTTTTAGTATCTGCTTTTTGTTTCAGTTCAGGCGGCACATAAAAAAACCGAGGAGGCTCATCATGTCGCGCGTAGCAATCGTTACCGGTGGTACCCGAGGCATCGGGGCTGCGATTTCCAAACTGCTGCACCAGTCGGGGTACAAGGTTGCCGCCAATTATGCCGGCAACGAGGAGAAGGCGCGCGCCTTCGAAGCCGAGACCGGGATCAAGGCCTACAAGTGGAGTGTGGCTGATTTCACCGCCTGCGCCGAGGGCGTGAAGAAGGTGGAGCGCGAACTCGGCCCGGTCGACATCGTGGTCAACAATGCCGGCATCACGCGGGACGGCACCATGCACCGCATGAGCGAGCCGCAATGGCAGGAAGTGATCGACACCAACCTTGGCGGCTGCTTCAACATGTGCCGCGCCACCATCGACGGCATGCGCGAGCGCGGCTTTGGCCGCATCGTCAATATCGGCTCGATCAACGGCCAGGCCGGCCAGTATGGCCAGGTGAACTATGCCGCCGCCAAGTCCGGCATCCATGGCTTCACCAAGGCGCTGGCGCAGGAAGGTGCGGCCCGCGGCATCACCGTGAACGCCATCGCGCCGGGCTATATCGACACCGACATGGTTGCCGCCGTGCCGGCCAACGTGCTGGAGAAGATCGTCGCCAAGATCCCGGTCGGCCGCCTTGGCCGCGCCGAGGAAATCGCCCGCGGCGTGCTGTTCCTGGTCGCTGATGAGGGGGGGTTCATCACCGGCTCGACACTCAGCATCAACGGCGGCCAGCATATGTATTGATCCGGCCTGAAGCAGGCAAAAAAAGAAGCGGCGGCCGTGAGGCCGCCGCTTTTGTTTTAGCGATGGTTCCGGATCAGCCGAGGTTCTTTTCGGCGAAGCTCCAGTTCAGCAACTGGTCGATCACTGCGTTGGCATAATCCGGGCGGCGGTTCTGCCAGTCGAGGTAATAGGCATGCTCCCACACGTCGATGGTGAGCAGCGGCTTCACGCCGGTGACGGTCAGCGGGGTTTCGGCATTCGGGGTCTTGCGGATGGTCAGCTTGCCATTCTCGAGGCACAGCCAGGCCCAGCCGGAGCCGAACTGGCCAACGGCGGCGGCGGCGAAATCAGCCTTGAACTTGTCATAGCCGCCGAAGCTGTCCTTGATCAGGTCGGCGATGCGGCCGGTCGGCTTGCCGCCGGCCTTCGGCGCCAGCGAATCCCAGTAGAAGTCATGGTTCCAGACCTGGGCGGCGTTGTTGAACACCGCCACCTTGTCGGCCTTGCCGGCGCTCTCCTTGATGATCTGCTCCAGGCTCTTGCCCTGCAGCGAGGCGTCGTCGGCGGCGAACTTGTTCAGGTTGTTGAGGTAGGTGGTGTGGTGCTTGCCATAGTGAAAGCCGATCGTGCCGGCATTCACCACCGGGCTCAGCGCGTCATCGGCATAGGGGAGGGGCTTCATCGAGAAGGGGGCAGTCATAGGTTCCGTCCTTTATTTTTTGCCAGTCGTCTGGTCCAGAGGGAAGGTCTGGCGGCGAGGGGGAAGATAGCGCGCTGGCTGTGGGATGAAACTGTTCCAGGGGTGAAAAATTGCCGGTTCCTGGCCTTGAAATACGATGCCTCGGCACGGAGCAGGCGAGGTCCGGCGCTTTGCACCCTCATGGCTGGTTCTGATGCCGCGAAAGTCCTATGTTTCGTTGCTATGAAACCGGATCCTCGGTGAGTGGGCGGTGTCCATGAAAGTACGGGCAGTGGCATGAATGTGCTGGGCATCGCCGGCTGGAGCGGGGCGGGCAAGACCACCCTGCTGGAGAAGCTGATCCCGTTGCTGATCCAGCGCGGCCTCAAGGTTTCCACCATCAAGCATGCGCATCATGCTTTCGATGTTGACGTGCCGGGCAAGGACAGCTACCGCCACCGCGAGGCCGGCGCCAGCGAAGTGCTGATTGCTTCCGCGCAGCGCTTTGCGCTGATGCATGAGCATCGCGGCGATGCCGAGCCCGGCCTGGCGGAGCTGCTGCAGCATCTGAGTCCGGTGGACCTTGTGCTGGTGGAAGGCTTCAAGCGCGATACCCATGCCAAGATCGAGATCTGGCGCCAGGGTACCGGCAAGCCGCTGTTGCAGCCTGATGACCCGGCGATCATCGCCGTTGCCTGCGATGCCGAGCCGCCGCATCTCACCGCGCCGCGCCTGGATATCGACGATACAGCCGGCATTGCCGATTTCATCGTCGCCTGGTGCCGTTCAGCGGCGGCCGGCGCTGCGCAGCCCTGGCGCAAGCTGAAGCAAGGCACTTAGTCGCAATAGCCTGCTCTAGGCGGCCTGGTAGCCATAGCTGAGATCGAACAGCAGGTGGCGACGGATCGCCTCGTTGCAGGGATAGGCATAGGCCTGCATGCGGATGATCCATTCAATCGTGGTGGCGCCGGCCGCCGTGAAGCGTTCCGTGGCATAGCGGTGCAGCACTGGATAGGCCGGGCTTTCCACCACGCTGTTGGGCTGCGCCAGGGTCACGATCACCAGCAGTGCAACGCCTGAACCCATCAGCGCCGCGCGTGGCAGGCCTGAATGCCAGGCCGGTTTGCCCTGCCGGCGCGGGAAGATGATCAGCAGCAGCAGGAAGCCGAGCTTGAACAGGTGCCCGAGGCCGCCGGCCAGCGAGAAGCCGAGTGCAACCGGTGGCACGATAACGCGTTCAGCGGCTTCGCGGCCGCGTTCGCCGAGCCGGCCTTCGTCCTCGTAATCGGCCAGCGGTGCCAGCAACGGCTCCATCTGTGCCTCGATCAGCGGCTGCAGCAGCGGTTCGAACACGCGGCTTTGCACCTCGTTTTCATCAGCCACCGCCGGCAGCATGGGGAGCGACGCCGCCAGCGCCTGAAAGGGCTGCGGCAGCAGCGTATGCATGCGTGCCTGGATCGTCGGATGGCGGAAGAAATCCTCAAACCGCACCAGGTTCAGCGGCAGGTCAGCGCCGAAACTGTCGCGCATGATGCTCTGTGCCGCATGGTCGGCTTCCTGCTCCACACGGTTGCGCACCGCCAGGTCGATGGCGGCGCGCTCGGCGGCGCTGCCCTGGCGGATCTTGCGGCTGGCGAGGTATTCGCGCCAGGCGGCTTCCTGGCGCTCCGGGATCAAACGCCGCGCGGCGTGATAGGCCTGGGCGCCATCGCTGTAGCGGGCATAGCTCTCGACCACGCGCAGATAAAGCGGCAGCCATACCATATCGTGAAAATCCGCCGCCGTGCCGAAGCAGCCCGGCGTCCCTGGTTCGCAGGCTTCCGTGATGCGCCGGCGCAGCAATTGCCGCATCACGCTCAGCGCGTCCTGCTCCAGGTCGGGCTTGGTCAGCGCCAGGGCCGGGAAGGCGGCGACGAAAGCCTTGGCCGAGGGCGAGCCGCTGCCTTCCGGCCCAAGATCGAGTCGTGCCACGCGCATTTCGCCATTGCTCAAGGCCACGGCGGCGAGCGAGAGGAAAACCGCGTTGCGGCGGTCGCGGGCATCGAGTTCCTCGGTGAGTTCGCGCACCAGCCAGCTCTGGAACCAGAACATGCCGCCGATGCAAAGCGCGGTGAGCAGCAGCGCGCCGCCGAGCTTGGCCCGCCAGGACAGGTCGGCGCGGTTGAGCAGCAGGGGCAGCAGCGCCAGCGCCAGCGCCAGGCCGGACAGGCTGCGGCCAATGCGCTCGACATCCTTGAGCATCTCGGGCGACACGGTGCCGCTCGACACATCAAGCAGTCGCGCCGAAAAGCCGAGTTCGAAGGCGAGATAGAGCAGGGTGAGCCACAGGATCGGCTGGCGGAAGATCGCGAGCCGACCGCCTTGGTTCTTCGCTTGCGACGCTCGGGCGGGGGAGGGCATCAGCCCCCCTTGCGGCTTTCCGGATCGAACAGCACCGGTTCGGGCTGGCGCCGTGTGCCCTCGGCCCGTTCTGGCCGCAGCGGCTTCGGCAGCGGAATGCTGGCGGTCGATTCGAATTCCGGCGCCTCGGCCGCCAAGGTCTGGGCGGGGGGCTGTGCCTGCGGGTTTGGCGGCAAGGCGCCAGCGGGCGCACTGGCCAGGGCTGTCGGTGCCACGATTGCCGGCTTGGCCGGTATCGGCTGCCGCTCCTGCTTGGCCTGCTGCGGCTTGCGGCGGGCAAGATCGGCAAGGCGCCGCTCCATCTGGGCGCGGCGCTTCATCTCGGCCAGTTCGCGGCGGCGCTGTTCGCGCTCGACATTGAGCTGGTTCACCAGGGCATTGGCGTATTGCTGCGTCAGTTTCGCTTCCGCCGAGGCATCGGGATTGAGTGGCAGCGGCGGCTCGCTGTTGTTATTTGCCACCGCGCGCACCGTCGTTGCCGTGGTTGCGCCGCTAGCGAACTGGGGCACGGCATCATCCATCGCGCAGGCCGAGGCCAGCGGCGCGAGCAGCAGCAGAAACAGGCGGTTCAAGCGGCGCAAGATCGTTGTCCCGTGGGGCGTGTTCCCGACCGGATCCACGCCATGACATGCAGCCGGAGCCTAATATTGTGCAGTGCAAAAGGCAGGTAAAATTGCCATAAAACCGCGTCACTTCTGCGCTAGTTGTATTGGGCCGGCGCCATGCTGGTTGACGCTGTGCAGATGGCCCGTGGCAATGGCGAGCTGGGCCAATAGCCGGCTATCCGTCTGTCCCGGGGTGTCGATCAGGTCGGCCACCGCCTTGCCGACAAGGTAGGTGAAGCCAGCGCTGCTGCCCGCCGTAATGTCTTCCGGCCGCTCGACATCGGACAGCACACTTTCCAGGTGATGCAGATGCACCCGCTTGGCGAAATTGGCCAGGGCCTGCTGGCGCCGTGCCGGGTCGCTGTCGCAGAGCAGCAGGCTGGTGGAGAAGGCATGGCAGCCGGTATCGGCGAACAGGTCCACGAGGCGGGAATCCGGCGGCAATTGCAGGATGCGGGTGCCGCCGAAAGGTTGCAGATAGGCCATGATCTCGGCGATGCGGCTGCCCGGTGTGCCGGTGGGAATGTCATGCAATGCGAAGCCGATATATTTGGCCACGGCACTCGGGATTTCGCGCAGGCGGGTGAAATAGGCTTCGCGGTGGCGCGGTACCGACAGGGTGCCATAACTGACATTGGCCACCACTATGCCGCGGCCGCCGCTGCTGAGCATGCGGTGCAGACCGAGCAGGGCGGAAGTGAGCACGTAGCGGTCGATCTGGAAGAGCAGATCCTCGGCATCCTCGACCAGCGGATCCTGCACCAGATGCGCTGGCCGGCTGCTGGGATCATGGATGGCAATGGCGAAATAGGGCGAGAAGGAATGGCGCTTGATGCTGTAGGCGGGATAGAAGCCGGCACGGCATTCCTTGAGGAAAGCGGCCAGCGTCTTGTGCTGGAACAGGCCACCGAGCGGCTGGTCCAGGTCGGCGAGGTCCGGGCCGGCGCCGGTCGCCACCGGGCCGCGCCGCGCTTCCTGCGGCAGGCTGCCTGGCGCTAGCGGTGGTTCATCCTCGAACAGCAGCACATCGCCTGGCGGCGGGCTCGGCAGCGCCGGGTGCAGTGCCTCGGCTTCCGCTGCCGAGCGCACATATTGCACGAGGTCCGGCAGGCTGTGGATCTTCTCCAGGATGATGCCGCGATCCACTTCCGCCACAGCTGACAGCACCGTCACGCCGCTGCCTTCGGGTATATCGCCAAGCACCAGCTTTTCGATCTCGTCGGCGATCACCTTGGCCTTGAAACCGGCTGCACGGCGGTCCAGCCGCGTAAACAATATGAGATAGGTATCCGCCCCGACACGGTAATGCGCATCGGTGACATCAAGGCGTCGGCGCAGCACATTCTCCACAACTGATGCGATGCGTTCGGCACTCTGCTGCCATTTCTCGCCCAGCCGTTGCCTCAGGCCATCGAGGCCGATCAATTGCATGGTGCCGGCCGGCACCTTGACGCTGGCCGGATGAGCGGGCTGCACCTCCACCGCCGGCTCTGGCTGTGCCGCCTGGCGCGGGCGCGGCGGCACAGCCAGCGGCTTCTGGGCCGGCGGCTCATCCTCGCCGAACAGTAGATCGCCCAGGCGATCTAGCAGGGATTTCTGGTCTGAGTGGCTCATCTCGCTGACCGTGACCTATAGATCAACGTCAGCCTATACCCAGTTTATGCAACCGCCAGTGCGGATAAACCGGTATTAACGAAATTTAGCACTACGAAACCGGGAAAATCCGCCCGATTAGCAGAAAATCACAGGATGGTCGGGTTCGGCGCGTCGCCATACACCGCCTTCGGGTCGAAGGTCTTTTCCTTCTCCTCGAAGGTCAGGGCCACCGGGGCCTCTCCCGCAGACTGTTCCGGGCCGGTCGGTACCGAGCGGTAGAAGCAGGAGCGGTAGCCGACATGGCAGCTCGCATCGCCCGGGATGCGCACGCGCAGCCACACGGCATCCTGATCGTCGTCGATGCGCAGTTCCACCACCTTCTGCACCAGGCCGGAAGTGGCGCCCTTGTGCCACAGGGTCTTGCGGCTGCGGCTGTAGTAATGCGCCTCACCGGTGGCGATGGTGCGCTTGAGGGCTTCCTCGTTCATGTAGCCGAGCATCAGCACCTCGCCGGTATCGGCGGCGGTGGTGACGCAGGGCAGCAGCCCGTCGGCGTCGAATTTCGGCGCTAGTTCGTTGCCTTCTTCGACCTGCTCGATGCTGATGCGCTTGGCGAACACGGCTTTCTCTCCTGACCGGATGTCCAGGACCAGTTGTCCTGGGGAATTGGGCCGTTATATATCGTTCAGACCCCCGGTGTTCAACCCGCACCCCAGGAAGGGTTCCGGACCGCCCCATGCTGAATGCCCTGTATAACGAGAAAATCCTTGGATTCGCGGCACATATCGGCCAGACCGAGCGCTTGGCCGACCCCGATGCCACGGTCACCCAGCAAAGCCCGCTCTGCGGCAGCCGCATCACCGTGGACCTCAAGATGGAGGGCGACCGGGTGGTCGGCTATGGCCAGTTGGTGAAGGCCTGTGCGCTCGGCCAGGCTTCAGCCTCGATCTTCGGCCAGCATGTGGTGGGCCAGGATGCCGCCACGCTGCGGCAATTGCTGGCGCGGATGCGGGCGATGCTGAAAGAAGGCGGCCCGGCCCCCGATGCCGAATTCGCTGGCGGCGAATTCACCGATCTGGAAGTGCTGACCCCGGTGCGCGACCACAAGGCCCGTCACAATGCCGTGCTGTTGCCTTTCGAAGCCACGGTGAAGGCCATCGACCAGATCGAGGCCAAGCGCCAGGCGGGGTGAGCTTGCTGGATACGCGAGAGGCCACACACCGCAGGGTTCGTCACCCGCGGACTTGAGCCGCGGGTCTCATGCCGGGATGGCGGCAGTATCGATGCAAGAGACCATTTCTGCTTGAGATCCTCGGGTCAAGCCCGAGGATGACGGCCTAGGGAAGGGGTGCGCCCCTTCTCAATTCACGCCTTGGCCTTCAAGCCGCCGCCTTGGCGACGCTCTGGATCAGATTGATCATGCCTTTGAGGCCGTTGATGCGGTTCGACGTGATATTCTCCCACACGCCAATGCGCTCCAGGAAATCCGGCGGGTTGTCGATGATTTCGCGTGGCGTGCGGCCGGAATAGACCTTGAGCAGCAGGGCGATCAGGCCGGCGACGATCTCGCTCTCGCTGCTGGCCTGATAATAGACGCGGCCATCGCGTGCCGCGCCATGCAGCCAGGCGCGGTTGATGCAGCCCTTCACGCGCCATTCATCGGTGCGCAATTCGTCCGGATAGGGCGGCAGGGCGCGGCCCAGATCAATCAGGTAGCGGTAGCGGTCCATCCAGTCGTCGAACAGCGAGAAGTCGTCGACGATCTCTTCCTGCGCTGCCTTGATGTCGGCCATCTCCGCCATCGTCAGGCACGCCGCCAGGTGGTTTCGCCGCCTTTGTCCTCGAGCAGGATACCGCGGGCCGCCCATTCGTCGCGGATGCGGTCGCTTTCGGCCCAGTTCTTCGCGGCGCGCGCCGCCTTGCGGGCGGCAATCGCGGCCTCGATGGCGGCAGCCTCATCGGCATCGCCGCCTTGCAGCCAAGCCGCCGGCTCCTGCTGCAGCAGGCCGAGCAGCCAACCGGCGGCAACCAGCTCGCCCTTCAGGCGGGCCCGTTCGGCCGGCTCCACCGACTTGTTGGCGGCATTGGCGATGGCATGCAGTTCGGCCAGCGCCTTGGGCGTGTTGAGATCGTCGGAGAGCGCCTCGACGAAGGCCGCCGGTGCCGCCACATCGGCGGCAGCCACATCCTTCAGGCCATCCAGCGTGCGGTAGAGGCGATCGAGCTGCGCCTTGGCTTCGCGCATGCCGGCCTCGGTCCAATCCAGCGGCTGGCGGTAATGCGCCGAGAGCAGGGCGAGGCGGATCGCTTCGCCGGGCGCAATGCCGATCAGGTCGCGCACCAGCAGCACGTTGCCGAGCGACTTCGACATCTTCTCGGCATCAACATTGACGAAGCCGTTATGCAGCCAGTAGCGCGCGAAGGGTTGGCCGCCCAGCGTGCCCTTGTTGGCGCAAGTGCTCTGGGCGATCTCGTTTTCATGATGCGGGAAGATCAGGTCGTGCCCGCCGCCATGGATGTCGATCGGGCCGGAGCCGAGATTGCGGTCGATCATCGCCGAGCATTCGATATGCCAGCCGGGGCGGCCGCGGCCCCAGGGGCTGTCCCAGCCCGGCATGTCATCGGGCGACGGCTTCCACAGCACGAAATCGGCCGGGTCCTGCTTGTAGGGTGCCACATCAATGCGGGCACCAGCGATCATCTCGTCGCGATCACGGCGCGACAGGGCGCCATATTCCTTGAAGCTCGGCACATTGAACAGCACATGGCCATCCGCCGCATAGGCATGGCCGTTGCCGATCAGTCGTTCGATCATGGCGATGATAGCGGCGATATGCTGCGTCACCTTCGGCTCGATCACCGGCGGCAGCACCCCCAGCGCGCCCATATCGGCATGGTAGGCGGCGAGGTAGCGCTCGGTGATGGTGCCGATCGGCACGCCTTCGGCCTTGGCGGCATTGTTGATCTTGTCGTCCACGTCGGTGACGTTGCGGGCATAGACCACAGACGGATACTGCCGCTGCAGCAGGCGGTAGAGCACGTCGAAGGCCACCGCCGGCCGGGCATTGCCGATATGGGCGAAGTTGTAGACCGTCGGGCCGCAGACATACATCGTCACCCGGTTCGGATCGAGCGGGGTGAAGGCCTCCTTGCGGCGGCTGAGGGTATTGTAGATCTGGATCGCCATGGCCCCGGAATATAGGGCTATGGCGATACAGTGCAACCGTCTGAAAGCCCCGCTTACCGCAGGTAATTCACCAGCGAGAGCTGCAGGGTGTCGCGGGTGATGGTGTAGGTGGCTTCCAGCGAGGTCTGCAGCGCCTTGATCAGGGTGGCGGTCTCGGCCGGGTCGGCATCCTCGATGCTGCCGATGCGCTTTTTCAGCACATCGACGGAACGGTCATGGCGGGCCTGCAGTTCCACCAGGCGCTGCTCGGTATGGCCGTTGGTCGAGGCGGTGGTCTTGAGGCTCTGCAGCGAGCTGCGGAGCGAGGCCAGGGCGTCGTCGACGCGCTGGGCATACAGCGTCGGGTCCGAAATATCCTGGATCGCCGAGCGGAAGCGGGTCAGGGAGTCGACAAGCTGCTGGATGCCGGGATCGGTGGCGCTGATGCCATACTGCACACGCTCGTTGTCGTCGGCATAGACCGAGATGAAGTTGTCTTCCGGGGCACCGTTGGTGCCTGTCGTGTCGAAATAGTAGTTGTCCAGTTCGTCGGTGTTGGTGACGTTCAGCCACAGGGGCTGGCCGCCGACGCCGCTGCCTTCATTCGATACCGTGAGGGCCGGCGGCACGGCGCCCGCCGGGCTGTCGGCGACCACGTTGGAAAGCGGCGACAGCACCGGGTTGGTGCCATAATTGCGGCCGGCGAAGAGGTAGCGTTCGCTGTCCTTGGTCTGCAGGAAGGTGCCGACGCGGTCGAGCAGCACGTTGATCTGCGCTGTTGGCGCCGAGGTCGAGGCAAAGAACGAATCGCGGTTCTTGATCATCAGATCCTGCGCCTCGGTAGCCACCTCGATGAGCTGCTCCATGGTGATGGAGTAGAGGCGCACGCGGTTCTGCGCCGTGGTGACGGCGCTCTTGTAGGCGTTGGCGCTCTGCAATTCCGCCTTGAGATCGCCGAGTTCCTGCGCGCGAGTGGAAACGCCGACCAGACCGCCAAGGATGCGGCCAGAGGAAAACTGAGCCTGCTGATTGGTAAGTTCCTGGTTCAGGTTCCGGATCAGGCGGGTCTGGTCGAGGATGCGGGCAAATTGGGTGGAGCCAGTGATAGCGACCATGATTACCTCCCGATATTGACCAGCGTGTCGAACATCTGGGTGATGTTGTTCAGCACGTTGGCCATGGCGGCATAATTGTTCTGCAGGATCTGCAAATTGGCGAGTTCGGTATCAATATCGACGCCGGTGAGGTTGCGCAGCTTCTGATCCATCGTGTGCTGGATCTGCTCGGCGCTGTCGGAATTTTCGGCATTCACGGCGGCATTGCGCGCGTGATAGGCCAGCACATTGTCGACCAGGCCGAAGATGGTGAGGTTGCCGGTGGTCAGGCCGTTGCTCTCGGCGCCGAGGCGGTTGACGTCGGCGGCGCTGATCTGCGTGTTGCGCATCGCCTGCTGCACGTCGCCGGCGGCCAGCACCTTCAGGCTTTCGGTGCCGTTCAGCAGGTTCGCGTTCACCGCGATGCCCTGGGCTTCCTGGCTGGTCAGGCCGCCGAAGGTGAAGAAGTCGGTGCCTTCCGGCGGCACGGGTGCCGGTATGGCGGCTTCCGCCGCGTTGTAGGCGTTGTTAACGATGGTCACCAGGTTGTAGGCGATCGCATCAAGCTGGTTCACATACTTGGCCAGCGTGCCGAGATTGGGATCGCTGGAGCTGACCGCCGTCGTGCTCGGATCGAGATAATCCAGCGCGGCGCGGATCGAGCCGTTGAGGAAGCCGCCGTTCAGCGAGGTGGTGGCGCCCTGATAGGTGATGGTGCCGGCCGAGCCGGTGGAGGAGGGCGTGTAGGTGAATTGCTGCGCGATGGTGCCGGTGATCTGCACGCCGGCTTCGGTATAAACCGTCATCTCGCCGCGATCATTGGTCAGCGTGCGGATGCTGACCAGTTCGGCGATGCGCGACACTTCCTTGTCGCGCAGGTCTTCCAGGTCGCCGGTCGGCTGGCCCGAACCGAGCGCCGAGGCGATCTGCACGTTCAGCTTCTGGATCTGCACCGAGGCATCGTTCAGCGTGTTGACCGAGGTCTGCACCGCGTCATCGGCGCGGGTGCGGAGCTGGGTCTGCTTGGCGTTGAGCTGATTGATGTACACCGCCACATCCTGGCCGCGGCGGATTACTTCGTTGGCAAGGTCGGAATTTTCCGGATTGGCTTCCAGGTTCTTCCAGGCAGCCTCGAATTGCGACAACAGACGCGCCATCGCCGGCTGTTCGCCGGTGGTGATGGTGGCATCGAGGATTTCCGCCAGATCGGCGGTCAGCGTCTTCTGCGTACCGGTGCGGCCGTAATCGGCGCGGGCGGTGTAGAGATCCTGCTGCACTTCCGGCGCCGCGACGCGGCTGATCTGCGAGATCAGCGGCGAGCCCGGCAGGCCATCGATGGCCGGCGTGGTCAGCGTCGCCACCTTGCGCGTGTAGTCCGGGTTCTGCGCGTTGGCGACGTTTGCCGACAGCAGACGGGTCTGCTGCTGCAGGGTGCCAAGGGCGGCGACAGAAGAGGACAGGGCGGCGGTGAGCGACATGGTGGAGTTCCTTCCTTAAGCGGACGGCCCGTTCTGGGCCGCCCCCGGTACGGAATTAGCGGCGGATATTGATCGTTTCCTGCAGCAGTTCGTCGGCCACCGTGATCAGGCGGGCGTTGGCCGAGTAGGCGCGCTGGGCAACGATCATCTTGGAGAATTCCTCCGCGATATCGACGTTGGACTGTTCGATGGCGGCGGAAACCAGATTGCCGACGCCAGAGCCGCCCACCTGGGTCAGCACCGGCGAACCGGAACCGGGGGTTTCGAGGAAGGCGTTGCCATCCACGCGGTCAAGCTCGGTCGGATCGCGGAACTTGGCGAGCTGAAGCTGGTAGAAGGGCTTCACGTTGCCGTTGTCGAAGGTCACCGAGACCTGGCCGTTATTGTCGATCGCCAGGCTCTTGAAGTTGCCGCGCGGCACGCCGTTCTGGCTGAAGTCGTTCAGGCTCAGGGTGGTGCCGGCGAACTGCGTGGTGCCGATGGTTTCGCCATAGGAACCGAAGTCGATGCCGACCGCCTGGGCGCCGGAGCCGAAATCCATCGCCAGGGTGAAGTTGGCATTGTCGCCCACGGCGGCCGGGGCCACCAGGGTGATGTTGCCGTCAGCGGTGGTCATGTCGGAGATGGTGCCGGGGGTCACGGTGGTGGCGCCGATGGTGCCGCCGAAGGTCACGGTGATCGGGCCATAGGTAGCCGGCGTGGAGTTGGCGGCGTTGACCGTCAGGTCCCAGCTATTGGTGGCGGTGCGGGTCCAGTCCAGTTCCAGCGTCTGCGGGTTGCCGAGTGCGTCAAAGATCTGGATCGAGCTGGTCGGCAACGTCACCGGCAGCGCGCCGGTGGAGTCCAGCACGTTGGAGGGCAGGTTGGCCGAGTATTCCACCGAGGTGGTGGCCACCGGGCTGTCGAGCAGGTTGGAGACGCGCACCTCGGTCGGCGTCGCAGAGGTGGTCAGCGCACCGGTAGTCGGATCCTCGGTGATGGCGAAGCCGCGCAGGAAGTAGCCCGAGGAATTGACCAGGTAGCCATCCTCGTTCTGGATGAAGTCACCCACGCGGGTGAAGTAGGAAGTGGTTTCGAAGGTCGGCAGGCCCGTATTCGAGTCGATGCCGGTCTTCTTCGATACCGGGATGAAGCCCTGGCCCGACACCGCGACAGAGGTGGTGGAATTCACCTGCTGGATGGCGCCCTGGGCATTGTTGGCGAAGAAGGGAGAGTTCAGCGCACCGCCCGGCGAGTGGGTGTTGGCCTGGGCAGACGACTGGGTGACCAGCGTGGCGAAGCGCGATTCCACCTTCTTGTAGCCATTGGTGGTCGCGTTGGCGACGTTGTCGGAGATGAAGCCAATCGCGGTCGACTGGCCGTTCAGGCCGGTAATCGCGGTTTGCAAAGCGCCACTGATCGTCATTGTTGCCTCCAGGCAGCGGGTAGTACGGTTTGGCCTGATAAAAGCAAACCCCGTGCCAAGCCGTTTTGGAGGTTCAATGTATTGATTCTGTTTGATATTTCATGCCGACCTCGCTAGGCAGAAATTGCCGGGCGGCAGGGCGTCGGGAGGCCGGGGCAGCTTTTGCCGGGCATGAAAAAAGCCGCCGGCTGGAAGGCCGGCGGCTGCTTCTACTCAATATATCCAAGCATCAGTGCTGCTGCGAGGCATCCTCGCGGGCCTCGGTCTCGCCCTGGCCTTCGCGGGGGGCGCTTTCCAGCACCTGCTCCAGCTCCATTTCCAGGCTGGGCTGCGGCTCGCCTTCGGAGAAGGGAGCGCCACCAGCCTGCTGCTGCGGCTGCTGCTGGTGCGGCTGGCCGTTACCATTGCCGTTCTGCTGCGGGCCATTGGCGGCATTGGCGGCGCGCTGCGCCGGGGCCACGCCTTGGGCCAGCATGATGCGGTAATAGTGTTCCGCATGCTGCAGGAAGCTTTCCGCCTGCACGCGGTCGCCGGAGGAATTGGCGTCGCGGGCGAGCTGGCAATAGCGTTCGAAGATATGGCTGGCAGTGCCACGGATCTTTACGTCCGGGCCATTGCTGTCGAAATTGCGGTGCGCATTGTTGCTGTTCATGCCGCCGTTGTTGCCACCGCCGCCGCCGCCACCACCATGGGGACGACGGCCTTGGGGACGGCCACCGCGTTGACGATTTTTATTCACAGGATCATCTCGCTCTGGATCGCATAGGGCGTTGCTGCTTGGGCAGCCAGGCCGCATTGGCGGCATGGTCGGCCTTTCGATACATCCGCCAGCCGCGCGGTCAGGCGCGGATTCCCGGCGGGGCTTCGATACCAGGGCGGGTCAGGCCTTAGGAGTCTGTATCGAGAGAGCGGTGGCGCTGCCGAGATTATCGGCCCTTCTCCGACCGGCCCTTGGCTTAGCCAATTGGCCGGCTGATACCAGTACGCTGGTTCATGTCGAAGGATCATTCCCGGGGGGCAGCACCACCCCTGCGCCCCAAGATAAGCGGCTATGGGCAGCCTGCCAATAGCCAAATTGGGCTTTTTTATCGGGACTTGCGCGCCAGCAGGGTCCGAATCGTGCCGCCGAGGTCGGCTGCCATGGCCACCGCCCCGAAGCCGGCGCGTTCCAGCAGGGCAGCCACCGCCGTTTCCTGGCCCTGGCCGATCTCCAGCGCCACTAGGCCATCCGGGGCCAGCAGCCTTGCCGCATCGGGTATCAGCCGGCGATAGGCCTCAAGACCATCGGCCCCGCCATCCAATGCGCTGAGCGGTTCATGGCGGGCAACTTCCGGTGCAAGAGCGGCAATCGTGCCGGACCCTATATATGGCGGATTGCTGATTACGATCTCAAAAGCTCCTGCGAGGCCGCTGCCCCAGTCGCCAAGCTGGAAGGTGGCGCGGGCCTCAAGCCCGAGGCTCGCCGCATTGCCGCGTGCCACGACCAGTGCCGCCTCCGACTGGTCGATGCCAAGGCCGTGCGCCTCGCGCAGTTCATGCAACAGGCTCAGCAGCAGGCAGCCCGAGCCGGTGCCGAAATCCAGCAATCGCAATTTTGCCTGGCGATCGGCCACGCGCTCGAGCACGGCGGCAACCAGGGTTTCGCTGTCCGGTCTCGGGTCCAGCACATCGGGCGTGACGCGAAAAGTCAGGCTCCAGAATTCGCGCCGGCCCAGAATCTGCGCCATTGGCTGGCGTGCGGCGCGGCGCACCAGCAAGGCTTTGAAGCGGGCTTCGGCCTCGGGTGCGATGTCGCGATCCGTCTCGATGCGCACGCGGTCGGGCGCAAGGCCGGTGGCTTCGGCCAGCAACAGCACCGCGTCCAGCCTCGGGCTGTCGCAGCCAGCGGCTTTCAATGCCGCCGTGGCCTGGCGCAGGGCTGTATCTATCTTGCTCAATCGTTGAGGGCGGCGAGCCGCCCGGCCTGGTCTTCCGCCGCCAGCGCTTCGATCACTTCGTCCAGCGCCTCGCCGGTGATGATCTGGTCGATCTTATAGAGCGTGAGGTTGATGCGGTGATCGGTGACGCGCCCCTGTGGGAAATTGTAGGTGCGGATACGCTCCGAGCGGTCGCCGGAGCCGACCTGGCCCTTGCGGTCGGCGGCACGTGCTGACGCCAGCTTCTCGCGTTCGGTCTCGAACAGCTTGGCGCGCAGCAGCTTCATCGCCTGCGCCTTGTTCTTGTGCTGGCTGCGCTCGGTCTGCTGCGCCACCACGATGCCGGTGGGAATATGGGTGATGCGCACCGCCGAGTCCGTGGTGTTGACATGCTGGCCGCCGGCACCCGAGGAGCGGTAGACATCGATGCGCAGGTCGCTTTCATTGATGTGGATGTCCACATCCTCGGCTTCCGGCAACACCGCTACGGTGGCCGCCGAGGTATGAATGCGGCCGGAGGCTTCCGTGGCCGGCACGCGCTGCACGCGATGCACGCCGCTCTCGAATTTCAGCCGTGCATAGACGCCACGGCCGGAAATCTCCGCCACGGCTTCGCGCACGCCGCCGAGTTCGGTATCGGCAATACTCATCACCTCGAAACGCCAGCCCTTCTGCGCCGCATAGCCGCGATACATGGCGAACAACTCGGCGGCGAACAGGGCCGCCTCATCGCCGCCGGTGCCGGCGCGGACTTCGAGAATCGCGTTCTTTTCGTCGGCGGCGTCTTTCGGCAGCAGCAGGATCAGCAGGCCGCGCTCGATCTCCGGCATCGCCGCCTGGGCATCCTTCCACTCGGCTTCCGCCAGCTCGCGCATCTCGGCATCGGCTGACGGATCGTCCTTCATCGCCGCGAGGTCGGTGAGTTCGGCACGCTTCGCCTGCCAATGGCGGATACCCTCCACCAGCGGCTCCAGCTCGGCATATTCCTTCGACAGCTTGACGAAGGCTTCGCCGGCGCTGCCCGAGGCCATCTCGGATTGCAGCCGGTCGAACCGCTCGAGCACCTTCTCGAGCTTCGCCTCGGGCAGGGCAGGGAGATCCATGTTATTTCAGCCGCGACGCCAGATCGTTGCGCGGCACTTCCGCCTCGCTGCCGGCCTTGAGGTCCTTCAGCTTCACCACACCCTTGGCCAGTTCATCGCCGCCGAAGATCACGGCGAAGCGGCAACCGAGCTTGTCGGCACGCTTCATGCGTTTGCCGGCATTGCCCTTGTAGCCGAGTTCGACCGCGATATTCGCAGCGCGCAGTTCAGCGGCAAGCTTCACGGCTTCCGCTTCCGCCTGTTCGCCAATCGGCACGATGGCAACGGCTTCGACGGGCGCCACCTGCGGATCGCTCAACAGCACCAGGCGCTCGATGCCGCCGGCCCAGCCGATGCCGGGTGTCGGCTGGCCGCCGAGCTGCTGGATCAGGCCATCATAGCGGCCGCCGGCAATCACCGCGCCCTGGGCGCCGAGATGCGTGGTGACAAACTCGAACGCCGTGTGGGTGTAGTAATCCAGGCCGCGCACCAGGCGGGGATCGACCACGAAGGGCACACCGGCGAGCGTCAGGCCCTGCTTCACGGCGCTGAAGAAATCGCCGGCGGCCTGGGTCAGGTAATTGTCGATCAGCGGTGCATCGGCCACCAGTTTGCGGTCGCCTTCATCCTTGGAGTCGAGGATGCGCAGCGGATTCTTCTCCAGCCGCTTCAGGCTGTCTTCCGACAGGCTGGCCTTGTGCACGGAGAAATACGCCACCAGCGCCTCGCGGTAGGCGGCGCGGCTTTCCGGGTCGCCCAGCGTATTGAGCTGCAGGGTGCATTTATCCAGGATGCCGAGGCGGCGCAGGATATCGGCACCGAGCGAAATCACTTCCACATCGGCCTGCGGTTCGGCGGCGCCGATCACTTCCACGTCGATCTGGTGGAACTGGCGCTGGCGGCCCTTCTGCGGCCGTTCGTAGCGGAACATCGGGCCCCAGGCGAAAGCCTTGAACGGCACATGCTGCTGCAGGCCATTGGAGATGAAGGCGCGGCAGATGCCGGCGGTGTATTCCGGGCGCAGCGCCAGATTCTCGCCGCCGCGGTCGTTGATGGCATACATCTCCTTCGACACGGCATCCGAGGTCTCGCCCATCGAGCGGGCGAAGACATCGGTGAATTCGAAGATCGGCGTCGCCATCTCGCGGTAGCCATAGAGGCTGGCCGCGAGCCGCGCGGTATCGACTACGCTGCGGAAGCGGGCATAGTCATCGGGCAGAAGATCATGGGTGCCGCGCACGGGCTGGAACTGGGCCACGGGTCGCTCCTTGGGTAAAACGGATTGATAGCTAATCAGCCGCGTCGGCGGCCGTGTCCTTGTCGGCCTTCGCGGCCTCTATTTCGCGCGCCTTGGCCTCGACCAGGCGCACAAGATGCTGCACGATATCTTCGTTCTGCAGCCGGTGCGCCGGCTGGCCGGCGAGATAGACCTGATGCGAGCCCTTGCCGCCGCCGGTGAAGCCGATATCGGTTTCACGCGCCTCGCCAGGGCCGTTCACCACGCAGCCGATCACGCTCAAGGTCATCGGCGTGGTGATATGCGCCAGGCGCTGTTCCAGCACTTCCACGGTCTTGATGACGTCGAATTGCTGCCGCGCGCAGGACGGGCAGGAGATGACGTTGACGCCGCGATGACGCAGGTTCATCGACTTCAGCATGTCGAAGCCGACCTTGACCTCTTCCTCCGGCGCCGCCGAGAGCGAAACGCGCAGCGTGTCGCCGATGCCGGACCACAGCAGCATGCCCAGCCCGATGGAGGATTTCACCGTGCCGATACGCTGGCCGCCGGCCTCGGTGATGCCAATATGCAGCGGATAGTCGCAGGCTTCCGCCAGGCCCTGATAGGCGGCGACAGCGAGGAACACGTCGCTTGCCTTCACGCTGATCTTGAATTCGCGGAAGTCATGGTCTTCCAGGATGCGCGCATGGTCCATGGCGCTTTCCACCATGGCTTCCGGGCAGGGCTCGCCATACTTTTCCAGCAGGTGCTTTTCCAGCGAGCCGGCATTGACGCCGATGCGCATGGAGCAGCCGTGGTCCTTGGCAGCCTTCACCACTTCGCGCACGCGCTCGGCCGAGCCGATATTGCCCGGATTGATGCGCAGGCAGGCGGCGCCGGCTTCGGCCGCCTCGATAGCGCGCTTGTAGTGGAAATGGATGTCGGCGACGATCGGCACCCGGGCCTGGCGCACGATCTCCTTCAGCGCCGCCGTCGAGGCTTCGTCGGGGCAGGAGACGCGCACGATATCGGCGCCGGCTTCCTCGCAGCGTCGGATCTGTTCCACCGTCGCCTTGACGTCGCTGGTCAGCGTGTTCGTCATGGTCTGCACGGTGATCGGCGCGTCGCCGCCCACCGGCACCTTGCCGACGAAAATCTGCCGCGACTTGCGCCGCTGGATATCGCGATAGGGGCGGATGCTCATAATGGGGCGTAAGATGGCGCCTTTGGGCGCCGCTCGCAAGAGCGCCTACTCGACTTTCAGGGCGGTTTTCAGGCCGTCCGCATCCAGGGTTACGCCGCGTTTCACCTCGCCGGTATCCCCTAAGCGCGGCAGGGCTTTGCCATCCAGCGTCAACAGGATGCCGCCTGCATTCCCGGTGGCCAGCGTCAGGCCCTCGCGGCCCGGCACGGCATAGGTTTCGCCCGGCGCCATCAGCCGGGTAAACAGCGGCTCGTTATTCGGCCCGCGCACCTGCACCCAGCTTTGCGCTTCGGCCCGGATCACCACGCGGCCAGGATCGCTGCCGAACCGTATGGTGCTGGCGCCTGTAGCAGGCGGCGTGGCCGGGGCTGTTGCCGGAGTTGGGCTCGTGGCGGCCACCACAGGGGCGGGGGCCGCAACAGGCGGAACCGGTGGCGCAGGCGGCACGGTTGCGGCGGCTGCTGGCTGCGACGAGGGCATGGGTTGAGAGGTTGCCGGTGCCGGCGATTTGGGGGGCGGCACAGGCAGCGGCGCGACGGAAGCCACGGCAGCAGGCTGCGCGGTGGCGGCAGGCGCCGTTGGGCTGGATGATGTCGTCGGGGGCGCGTCGATCGGGGCCACCGGCGGCATGGCCGGACGCGGCGCCGCCATGATCGGTGTCGGCGGCGGCACCAGATCGGCCAGGCGGCCGGGCACCGCCTTCACCAATTCGGCGCCGCTGCGGAAGGTTTCCTGATAGCGATACCACACCGCATAGGCGCCGGCGGCGACAGCCAGGGCCAGCAGCACCAGCAGCAGGCGCGGGGTGCGCTGTTCCGGGCGCGGCATTGGAAAAACCAGTTCCTTGCGCTGGCGCGCGATATCGCTTTCGGACTGGAAATTCTGCACCACCTGCTCAGGCTCGAGGCCGAGCGTTTCGGCATAGGTGCGCAGGAAGCCGGTGATATAGATCGGGCCGGGCAGTTCGGTGAAGCGGCCACCTTCGATGGCATCAAGATGCTGGCGACGGATGCGGGTGCGCGCGGCTACATCGACGAGTGACAATCCCTGTCGCTCGCGCACGATCTTCAGGCTGTGGCCGACGCCCTCGTAGGGCCCAGCGATAGAAGCGGCCGGCTTGTCTCCGGCTTCTGCGCTCATGACCGGCTTGATCCCCTTGCGCAACACTGAACTCTACCGCCTAACTCTACAGCGCCATGCTTCGGCAAGTGGCCCGATTTCAGTGAAACGGCCCGACTCAATCGAACGAAAAGAAAACTTTCGGCTCGATTCACAACTGCCAATAGCGGGGCGGATTATTTAAACTATCACACCGTTTTCGCGCGCAAATTCTTCTAATCGTGCACGCAGGCTGTGGTCGGGGAGATAGTAGAGGCCCTCCAAAAATTCCGCAAGCGAGAGAACATCCAGGCTACGGAGCATTTCCTTCACCGGGCCAATCGCATTGGCTGGCATGGAGAGGCGTTCGAAGCCAAGACCGAGCAGCGCCATTGCTTCCAAAGGCCGGCTGCCCATCTCGCCGCACATGGTGAGCGGCTTCTCATACGTTTTGCATTGCTGCACCACCCAGCGCAGGAAGCTGACCATGCTCGGGCTCAACGGATCGTAGCGATCCACCATGCGCGGATTGCCGCGGTCGGTGGCGAACAGGAACTGCATCAGATCGTTGGAACCGACCGAGACGAAATCGACCAGCGGCAGCAGGGCCGGCAACTGCCAGGCCAAAGCCGGCACTTCCAGCATGGTGCCGACCTTCACATCGCGCGGCATCGGCCGCTTCAGCGCCTTCAGCCGCGCCACCTCGCGGTCCAGCATCTTGCGCGCGCGGCGGAACTCGTCCACCTCGGCGATCATCGGGAACATCACATGCAGCACATGGCCTTCCGCTGCCTGCAGCATGGCGCGGAGCTGCACTTTCAGCAAAGCCGGACGGTCCAGCGAAATGCGGATGGCACGCCAACCCATGGCCGGGTTTTCTTCCGGGTGCTTGGCGAGATAGGGTAGCACCTTGTCGCCGCCGACATCGAGCGTGCGGAACACCACCGGGCGTTCGCCGGCATGCTCGATCACGCGGCGGTAAATCTGCTGCTGCGCATCGGCCTTCGGCATGGTCGGGCGCACCAGGAACTGCAATTCGGTACGGTAGAGGCCGATGCCATCGGCATTGGTCTCGTCCAGATGCGCCAGATCGATCAGCAGGCCGGCATTGACCAGCAGCGCGATGCGCTTGCCGTCGCGGGTGATCGGCGGCTCGTCGCGCTGCGCGGCGTATTTCGCCAATCGCGCCTGGCGCAGATGCAGGCTCTGCTCGAAGGCGCGCACCACATCGGGGCCAGGACGCACGAAAATCTGCGCGTGGTCGCCATCCACCACCACCTGATCGCCGGGCTCGACGCGGGCGATGGCGCCGCCGATGCCGCCGATCACCGGGATGCCGAGGGCGCGCGCCACGATGGCGACATGGCTCGCCGCCGAGCCCTCCTCCAGCACCAGCGCCTGTAGTCGGCGGCGGTCATAATCCAGCAGTTCGGCCGGGCCCATCGCCTTGGCGAACAGGATGGCGTTATCGGGCAGGTTTTCCGCCACCGTGCGGGCGGTCTTGCCGGAAAGATGTAGCAGCAGGCGGTTGGCGAGATCGTCGAGATCGGCCAGGCGTTCGCGCAGGTAGGGATCGGTGATCGCCTGCATGCGGTGGCGCGTGTCGCCCTGCACGCGCAGCACCGCCGCCTCGGCGGTAAGCCCGGATTCCACCGCGCCATGCAGCTTGGCGAGCCAGCCGGTGTCATGCGCGAACATCTTGTAGGTTTCCAGCACGTCGCGGCTCTCTCCGACGATATCGTCGTCGGGCGCGTCGAGCATCTGGTTCACCTGATCTCGCATCGAGGCAACGGCGGCATCCAGTCGGCTCTTTTCCAGCGGAATGTCGTCGGCGATGGTCTTGGTGATCTGGATGCGCGGCTCGTGCAGCACCGCCTGGCCGATGGCGAGACCTTCCGAAAGCACGCGACCATCGGCGCGGAAGGGCAGCGACGGCGCCCGCGCCACGGCGGCCACATCCTCGGCGCCGATAAGCTGGCCCGAGGCCACCATCTCGGCCAGCACCATGGAGATGGTTTCGAGGACTTCGACTTCCTCTTCAGAATACTGGGTGCGGGTCTTGTTCTGCACCACCAGCACGCCGATCACGCGGGCATCACGCTGCAGCGGCACGCCGAGCAGCGAATGGTAGATCTCTTCGCCGGTTTCCGGCTTGTAGGCGAATTGTGGGTGGTTCTGCGCGTCCGCCAGCGCCAGCGGGCGGGCATGGGCGGCAATGTCGCCGACCAGGCCTTCGCCGACCTTCAGCCGCGTCTTGTGGATCGCTTCCGGGTTCAGACCTTCGGTGGCGTAGAGTTCCAGCTCGTCGTTGCGCAGCAGGTAGACCGAGCAGACTTCCGCCACCATGTTGGCGGCGATGGAGCGCACCACGCGGGCAAGGCGTTCGTCGACGCTGCCGGCCTCCGCCATGATCTCGCGGAGGCGGCGCAGCAGGCCGCGCGGGCCGGGCGATGGAGCGCGCGCGATCATGCCGGGTCTCCCCGGTCCTGATCGCCCGTCCGGATCACTCCGCTCGGCCTGGCGTCGCCCCCAAAATACATCTAGCCCCCTGCATGGCTCGGCGCGATATTACTCGGCGTCGAGACCGAAAGCGGTGTGCAGCGAGCGCACCGCCAGTTCCGTATAGTCGGCGGCGAGCAGCACGCTGACCTTGATTTCAGATGTGGTGATCGCCTGGATGTTGATGCCCTTGTCGGCCAGGGCCTTGAACATCGTATGCGCCACGCCGGCATGGCTGCGCATGCCCACGCCCACCACGCTCACCTTCACCACGTTCTTGTCCGGCACCAGCTTGGCCCAGTCGAGCTGGCCCTTCATCTTCTCAAGCTGCGCCACGGCGCGGTCGAGATCGGCACGGCCGAGCGTGAAGGTCATGTCGGTTTTCTTGCCGTCTTCCGAGATGTTCTGCACGATCATGTCGACATTGATGCCGGCATCCGACAGCGGGCCGAAAATGGAAGCCGCGATGCCCGGCCGGTCGGCCACGCCGATCAGCGTGATCTTGGCCTCGTCGGCAGAATAGGTGACGCCCGATACGATCTGCTTTTCCACGATCTCTTCCTCATCCACAACGAGCGTGCCGGGCTGATCGGCAAAGCTCGACAGAACCTGCGTGCGTACCCGATGGTTCATCGCCATCTCGACCGAGCGGGTCTGCAGCACCTTGGCGCCCAGCGACGCCAGCTCCAGCATCTCCTCGTAGGTGATCTTATCGAGTTTGCGCGCTTTTTTCACGATGCGCGGATCGGCGGTATAGACCCCGTCCACGTCGGTATAGATATCGCAGCGGTCGGCCTGCAAAGCGGCGGCCAGCGCCACCGCCGAGGTATCCGAGCCGCCCCGGCCCAGGGTGGCGATGCGGTCTTCCGGGCCCATGCCCTGGAAACCGGCCACCACGGCCACGGTGCCGCCGGCCATATCGGCCAGCAGGCGCTCGCCCTCGATGCTCTCGATGCGCGCCCGGCCATGCATGGCATTGGTGCGGATCGGAATCTGCCAGCCCTGCCAGGAGCGCGCCTTCACGCCCACCGCCTGCAGCGCGATGCTCAAGAGGCCGGTCGTCACCTGCTCGCCGGAAGCCACCACCACGTCGTATTCGCGCTGGTCATGCACCGGGTCGATGGCTTTGCACAGATCGACCAGCTTGTTGGTTTCGCCCGACATGGCGGAGACCACCACCGCGACCTGGTGGCCGGCCTCGACTTCGCGCTTCACCTTTTGCGCGACATTCTTGATCCGCTCCACCGAGCCGACCGAAGTGCCGCCGAATTTCATCACCAAGCGCGCCATGCGGCTCGTCCCGTGTCTTGTTCCGTTATAGACTTCCCCTCCCACCGGCTGGCCCGTCCGCCGCCGCGCCGAAGCCCCTGAAAGGGCAGCGTAAACGGAGACGGGAAGGGGCCGGAAAAAGGCGCGTATTAATACGCTTGCGCCGTCTGTTTAAGCAAGCCGAGAGGCGAGATAAAGTTGCCAGCATGAGTGTCCAGGCCGCCAGTGTCGATCCAGCCGAAATAGAGCGGTTTTCCGCGCTTTCTGCCGAGTGGTGGAATCCAGTGGGAAGTTTCCGCCCGCTGCACAAGTTCAATCCGGTGCGGCTTGGCTTCGTGCGCGATGCGGTGGCCGGGCATTTCGGCCGCGATCCCCTCAGCGACTCACCGCTTGCCGGCCTGCGGCTGCTGGATATCGGCTGCGGCGGCGGCCTGGTCTCGGAACCCATGGCCCGGCTGGGTGCCAGCGTGATCGGCGTTGATGCCTCGGAAAAGAATATCGGCGTTGCCCGGCATCATGCCGCCGAATCCGGCCTGGAAATCGATTACCGCTGCACGGCAGCCGAGGAACTGGTGGCGGCGGGCGAGCGCTTCGATGTCATCATGGCCTTGGAAGTCGTGGAACATGTCGCCGATCCGGCGGGTTTCTGCCGTGCACTCGGCCAGATGCTGAAGCCCCCATCTGCCGGGTATCCGGGCGGGATATTGGTCGCGGCGACGCTGAACCGCACCCCCAAGGCCTATGCGCTCGCCATCGTCGGCGCCGAATATATCCTGCGCTGGCTGCCTGCCGGCACCCATGATTGGAAAAAATTCCTAAAACCTCATGAGCTGGCCAAGCTGCTGCGCGATGCCTCGCTCAGCGTCACCCAGGTCGCCGGCGCCAGCTATGCGCCTCTGTCGGAACGCTGGACAATAAGCCGCGATACCGATGTGAACTACCTCATGGTGGCGGTGAAACGCTAAAAATAGTGTTCCCATCCTGTTTCACGTGAAACAGGATGATTGTTCCCTGGGTGTTTCACGTGAAACACGGCCGCCTGAGTTAACCTTTGCGGCGGAAATGCCCTGTTTTGCCCGCACCCTTGCCCCATTACCCCGTTCCGATGGCCTGGTCGTTTCCTGAAACAAGGAGAAAGATCATGCTGTATTGGGCCGTTGTATTCTTCGTTCTGGCCATGGTGGCCGCCCTGTTCGGCTTCGGCGGCATCGCCGCCGCTGCTTCCAGCATCGCCCAGATCCTGTTCTTCATCTTCCTGGTAATCTTTTTCATTACCTTGGTGATGAGCCTGCTGAGCGGCCGCCGACCGCCTCTCTCGTAACCCCATAACCCGCCCCGCCTTGGCCCCGGCTTTTGCTCTGGGTCAAGGCGGGGTCATTTTCGGGGCGTAGGATGGCCGCATGCGCATCCAGCCGAACCCGTCCGATCTCGACCTGCTGTTCACCGATCCAGCCTTGGAGCGTGTCGTCGAGACCCATATCTCCCGGCTCTTTCTCTGCGGCGACCGCGTGTTCAAGCTGAAACGGGCGGTGCATCTGCCTTATGTCGATTTCTCTACGCTGCGACAGCGCCACGACGCCGCGTGCCAGGAACTGGCGCTGAATCGTCGCACCGCGCCGGATCTCTATCTCGGGCTGCGCGCCGTGATCCGGGATGCGGCAGGCCGGCTGCAGCTCGCGCCGCGTGATGCCGAACCGGCCCATGCGGTCGAATGGCTGGTGGAGATGCGGCGTTTCCCGGATGACGCGACGCTCGACCGCCAGCTTGGCATGGGCCGCCTGACTCCGGCACTGATCGAGGCGACGGCAGAAGCGGTTGCCGGTTTCCATGCTGGCCTGGCGCCGCTGGATGGCGATGCCTTGGAGGCGGCGCGGCGCGTGGCGGCAATGAACACGGAGAGCTTTGCGCGGCTCGATCCGGAAGTGCTGCCGGAGATATTCCTTGCCGACCTGCGCCAGGAAACCGAGGAGGCGCTGGCACAACTGGCCGTGCCGTTATCGCGCCGGGGCGCCGAGGGCCGTATCCGCCACGGCCATGGTGACCTGCATCTGCGCAACATCTGCCTGCTGGGTGGCAAGCCTTTGCTGTTCGATTGCCTGGAATTCGATGCCGCGCTGGCGCGCACCGATACGGCGTACGACATCGCTTTCCTGCTGATGGATCTGCTGGCGCATAACCGCGCCGATCTCGCCAACCGGGCGCTGAACCGCTACCTGGAGCAGAGCGGCGATGATGGCGCGCTGCCACTGCTGCCACTTTATATTTCGCTGCGTGCCGCGATCCGCGCCCATGTCGCCGGGCTGCAGCCGCAGCAATGGCCGGAAGCGCGGCGCTACCTGGCGCTGGCGCGGCGCGTGTTGCGCCCGGCCACACCGCTGCTGCTTGCCATCGGCGGCCGCTCCGGCACCGGCAAGACCACGCTGGCCCGCGCGCTGGCGCCGCGCTTCGACGCGGTCTGCGGCGCCGTGGTGCTACGCTCCGATGTGCTGCGCAAGCGGCTGGCAGGTGTTGCGGCCGGTACGCGCCTGCCGCCGGAAAGCTACACGCCGCAGGCCAGCATGCGGGTTTATGCCGCCTTGCTGGAACATGCCCATCAATTGCTTGCAGCCGGTGTGCCGGTGATCCTGGACGCGGTATTCGGCAAGCCGGGCGAACGCGATGCAGCGGCCAAGCTGGCCTTGCACTGCAATGCCGTGTTCCGCGGCCTGTGGCTGGAAGGCGGCACCGATCTGCTCTGCCAGCGCGTGGCGGCACGACGCGGCGATGCCTCGGATGCGACCCCGGACGTGGTGCGTTTCCAGGCCGAAGCGATCGAGCCGCCCGCCGACTGGCTGCATCTCGATGCCGGACAAAAAAGCGGCGACCTAGCTGCCCAGGCCGCCGCGCGGCTTAATCTCGACTAGCGTTTACTCCGCCGCCGCCTTGCTGTCCGGCGCCGGCTTCCAGCGCAGCACCGGCTTGCGCGCGGCCTGGGTTTCGTCCAGGCGGCGGCGCGGGGTCAGGCGCGGTGCACCCTGGAAGTATTCCGCGTTGCCGCCCGCGCGGGCGCGTTCGGCGAGGCCGCGCAGCACGCCGATGAAATGATCGAGCGCATCCTTGCTCTCGCTCTCCGTCGGCTCCACCAGCAGTGCGCCATGCACCACCAGCGGGAAGTAGACGGTCATCGGGTGATAGCCCTCATCGATCAGCGCCTTGGCGAAATCCAGCGTGGTGACGCCGGTATCCTTCAGGAAGGCGTCGTCGAACAGGGCTTCGTGCATGCAGGGGCCTTCGAAGGCCGGGCTCATCACGTCGCCGCAGGTTGCCATCACATAGTTGGCCGCCAGCACGGCATCTTCCGCCACGCGCTTGAGGCCGTCGCCGCCATGGCTGAGCATGTAGGCCAGCGCGCGGATGAACATGCCCATCTGGCCGTGGAACGCCTTCATGCGGCCGAAGCTCATGCCGTTCATGTCGATTTCCACCAGCTTGTAGCCGGCCTGGGTCAGCATCACGTAGGGCAGCGGCACGAAATCGGCCAGCGCTTTCGACAGCACCACCGGGCCCGAGCCGGGACCGCCACCGCCATGCGGTGTCGAGAAGGTCTTGTGCAGGTTGATATGCATGGCATCGATGCCAAGATCGCCCGGCCGCACCTTGCCGACGATGGCGTTGAAATTGGCGCCGTCGCAGTAGAAGAAGCCGCCGACGCCATGGATCAGGTCGGCCACCTGCTTGATCTCGCGCTCGAACAGGCCGCAGGTATTCGGATTGGTCAGCATGATCGCCGCCACATCCGGCCCCAGCTTGGCCTTCAACGCTTCCAGGTCGACGCGGCCATCGGCGGTAGCCGGGATCGGATCGACTTCATAGCCGCACATCGCCGCCGTGGCCGGATTTGTCCCATGCGCGGACTCTGGTGCAAGAATCCGCTTGCGCGCATCGCCGCGCGCGATCAACGCCGCGCGAATGGCCATAAGGCCGCAGAGTTCGCCATGGGCGCCCGCAGCCGGGCTCATCGCCACCGCCGGCATGCCGGTGAGGCATTTCAGCCAGTCGGCCAGTTCACCGATCAATTGCAGCGCACCCTGCACGGTACTCACCGGCTGCATCGGATGCAGGTCGCCGAGGCCCTTCCAGCGCGCCAGCTTCTCGTTGAGGCGCGGATTGTGCTTCATGGTGCAGGAGCCGAGCGGGAACACGCCCATGTCGATGGCGTAGTTCTTGCGGCTGAGCCGCACGAAATGGCGGATCACCTGCGGTTCGGAAAGGCCGGGCAAACCAATCGCGCCCTTGCGGCGCAGGCCGCCAAGGCGCTGGGTTACAGCCGGCGGCTCCGGCAGATCGACGCCGCAGCGGCCTTCCTCGCCCTGCTCGAAGATCAGCGGTTCTTCGTGATCGAGGCCGCGATGACCGCCAATGGTGCCAAGCTGCGCGGTTTCACTGGTGGCGTTCGGGGTGGTGGGACGTCCCTGGCGGTTCAGCATCACAGCACCTCCTCGAGCGCGGCGACCAGCGCCTCGACATCCTCATCCGTGTTGGTCTCGGTGGCGGCGAGCAGCAGCAGGTTTTCCGCTTCCGGCTCGTCGGGCCACAGGCGCGAGGCCGGCACGCCGCCAAGGATGCCCTTGGCCGCCAGCGCCTCGACAACTTCCTTGGCCGGCTTCGGCAAGCGCAGGGTGAATTCGTTGAAGAAAGCCTGGTTCACGACTTTGGCGCCCTTGAGGCCATCCAGGCGTTCGGCGAGTTCGACCGCCTTGCCATGATTGATCTCCGCCAGCCGCACCAGCCCGGCCTCGCCGAGCAGGCTCAGATGGATGGTGAAGGCGAGCGCGCAGAGGCCCGAGTTGGTGCAGATATTCGAGGTCGCCTTCTCGCGGCGGATATGCTGCTCGCGGGCGGAAAGCGTCAGCACGAAGCCGCGCTTGCCGTCCTGGTCCACGGTCTCGCCACAGAGCCGGCCCGGCATCTGGCGCAGGAACTTTTCCTTCGCCGCGAACAGGCCGACATACGGCCCGCCGAAGCTCAACGGCACGCCGATGCTCTGGCCCTCGGCGACGACAATGTCAGCGCCCATCTCGCCCGGCGGCGTGATCAGGCCCAGCGACACCACTTCGCTTACCGCCACCACCAGCAGCACGCCCTTGGCCTGGCAAGCCTTGGACAACGCCGTGAGGTCGCGCACATGGCCGAACAGCGACGGGTTCTGCACCACCACGCAGGCAGTCTGGTCGTCGATCAGCGTGCTCAGATCTTCCGTGCCGGCCACATCCATCGGCGCGGCGACGAAGGGCTGGTCGGTCTGGCGCATCAGGGTGGTGACGACATCGCGGTAATGCGGATGCAGGCCGCCGGACAGCACTGCCTTGTGCCGCTTGGTGACGCGCTGCGCCATCAGCACGGCCTCGCCGCAGGCAGTGGCGCCGTCGTAGAGCGAGGCATTCGCCACATCCATGCCGGTGATCAGCGCCACCTGGGTCTGGAATTCAAACAGATATTGCAGCGTTCCTTGAGCGATCTCGGGCTGATACGGCGTGTAGGAGGTGAGGAATTCGCTGCGCTGGATCAGATGGTCGGCGGCGGCCGGGATATGGTGGCGATAGGCGCCGGCGCCAAGGAAGCAGGGCGCGTCGGCGGGGGAGAGATTCCTCGCCGCCAGCGCCGCGATATGGCGTTCCACTTCCAGCTCGCCGCGATGCGGCGGCAGGTCGATCTCGGGATTCAGCGCCTCCGGTGGCACATCCTTGAACAGAGCATCGATATCGCTGACGCCGATGGCCGCCAGCATGGCTTGGCGGTCGGCGGCGGTCTGACCCAGGTAACGCATGACAGAACCTCAGAGCGTGGCGAGATAGGCGTCGTAGGCGGCGCGGTCCATCAGCGCATCCAGTTCGGCCGGATTGGCGATGGTCATCTTGAAGAACCAAGCACCGCTTTCAGCGGCGGCATTCACCAGCGCCGGATCGGCTTCCAGCGCGCTGTTATTCTCGGTGATGGTGCCGCCGACGGGTGCGTAGATTTCGCTCGCCGCCTTCACGGATTCGACCACGGCGATCTCGCCGCCGGCATCCACCTGGCGACCGGCCTGCGGCAGTTCAACGAACACCACGTCGCCAAGCTGGCTCTGGGCGTAATCGGTGATGCCCACGGTGCCGGTGTTGCCGTCCACGGCGATCCATTCATGATCCTTGGAGTAACGAATATTGGGCATGGGGTTCCTCAGGCTTTGGCGTAACGCTTGGTGATGAAGGGAAGGGTGACGATCTTGGCCGGCAGCGGCTTGCCGCGCACGATGAGCTGCACCGGCGTGCCGGCGGCGGCAGCGGCGGTTTCGACATAGCCCATGGCGACCGGGGCATCGACGCTGGGGCCGAAGCCGCCCGAGGTGACGATGCCGATCTTGCGGCCATCCAGATTCTGCACCTCGGTGCCCTCGCGGGCCGGGGCGCGGCCTTCCGGCTGGATGCCGACGCGTTTGCGGCTTACGCCATTGCTGAGTTGCTGCTGCACCACGGCGGCGCCAGGGAAGCCGCCCTCGGCGCGGCGGCGCTTCGAGATGGTCCAGTTCAGCCCGGCTTCGATCGGTGTCGTGGTGGTGTCGATGTCGTGGCCATAGAGGCAGAGGCCGGCTTCGAGGCGCAGGCTGTCACGCGCACCAAGGCCGATGGGCTTCACTTCCGGCTGGCTCAGCAGCCAGCGCGCGAAGGCTTCGGCTTCACGGGCGGCCAGCGAAATCTCGCAGCCATCCTCGCCGGTATAGCCGGAGCGGGTGACGAAGCAGGCATGCGGCCCGAGCTTCATCTCAGCGCCTTGGCCGAATTGCAGGTCGCTGACCATCGGGTTGAGCCGGGCCAGCACTGCCACGGCCTGCGGCCCCTGCAGAGCCAGCAAGGCCTGATCGGCCAGGTATTCCACTGTGCAATCGGGCAGGCCGCTTTTGAGCAGGGCGATGTCCTGCTCCTTACAGGCGGCGTTGACGATGACGAACAGGTCATTCGGCCGCTTGTTCACCATCAGGTCATCCAGGATGCCGGCGGCATCGTTGGTGAACACGGTGTAGCGCATGCGGCCGACTTCCAGCGCCACCAAGTCGCCGGGCACCAGCCGCTCCAGCGACTTCGCCGGATCGGCGCCGGTGATCAGCACCTGGCCCATATGCGACACGTCGAACAGGCCGGCGGCGGCGCGCGTATGCTTGTGCTCGGTGAGGATGCCGGTGGGATACTGCACCGGCATCTCGTAGCCGGCGAAGGGCACCATCTTGCCGCCCAATTCCTTGTGCAGCGCGTTGAGCGGCGTGAGCTTGAGGTCTTGTGAATCTGCGCCTGGTGTCGCCACGGGTCCTCACGGAGCAAAGAGTCGGTACGGCAAACGGGCTTTCACCCGTCTGCGCCCCCTCTGTCCGTGGACCTGAGAGATTCGTCGGCTTTCCGTAAGGACAGGTGTCCTTTCGGGACGCGACTTACTCCGTCGGTGGGCGGCAGGCCGGGCCTGACACCGCTTTCCAGAGCCTCGCAACGATCCCACGGTCCTTCGGCCTGAGAGTTTCCGGGGCGGTTGCTCCTTCGGCGCGTCGGGCTCGGGTTCCAGTAGCTGGAGCCGCCGACGGCTCTCCCACGGGATCTGAGCGATGGGGCGAGCATAGGCGGGCGGCCAAGCGAGTCAAACCCTTTCGCCCCGCAACGCAAAAAGCCTGGGGAAAACCCAGGTTGACAGGCAAAAACGGCAGAGTAGGGTTGAGTTATACACAAGCCCGCGCCGCCGACTCGGCAGGGGCCATAAAGCTTAAGCCGGGAGAAGTCAGATGAATCCGTTCTTCGTCGAGCAGATGGCAATGTATTCCGCCTATCACCGCGATGCGCGCAACCGCGCCACCCATTTCATCGGCATCCCCTCGATCGTCTTTGCGTTGTTCGTGCCGCTGGCCTGGATCAATCTTGGCAGCGTGGCGGGCCTGCCGCTCACCGGCGCGGTGCTGCTCTGGGCTGTCACTGGCGTGTTCTATCTCTGGCTCGACCGCCTGTTCGGTTTCCTCATGCTGCTGGTCAGCCTGGCACTGCTCACTGCCGCGCATCAGATCGCCATGTTGGGCAGCATGATGGGCTGGAGCGTGTTCGCCATCGCCTTTGTCGGCGGCTGGGTGTTCCAGCTTGTCGGGCATGCCTTCGAGGGCCGCCGCCCGGCCCTGGCCGACAATCTGCTGCAGGCGCTGATCGGCCCGATGTTCCTGGTCGCTGAAACCGCCTTCGCCGCCGGCCTCAAGCCGGAGCTGCATGAGGCGGTGGAGGCGCGCTGGCAGCATTACTCGGTCGGTGCCATGCAGGAACGTGCTGCTGCTGTGAATTGACGCCCCCGAATTGAGGCTGGCATGAATCCGCGCTGGAAGCGTCGGCCCGCAGGGTCGACCTGGGGCGATTTCGGCCCGGACGATCAACTCGGCCGGCTCAACCTGATCACACCGGAAAAGACCCGCCAGGGTATTGCCGAGGTGCGCGAGGGGCGGCGTTTCTGCCTGTCGCTGCCGCTGGAATATCCCGGCGGCAATATCCTCAACCCGCGCCGCCACCCACCGCAGCTTTTTGCCACCTCGCGCGGCGATGTCGGCAACATGGTGCATCGCCTGTCGCTCTACGATGTGCGCCACAACGATGTGATCTGCGATGATCTGGCGCTGATCTACCTGCAATACTCGACGCAATGGGACAGCTTCGCCCATGCCGGCCAGATGTTCGATGCCGATGGCGATGGCGTGCCGGAGCCGTGTTTCTACAACGGCTTTCGCGGCGGCGTGGAGATACCGGAAGCCATCGACCGGGGCGCAATAGGCGAGCGGCGCCCTGACCGCTTCGAGCAATCCGGCGTGAAGGCACTCGGCATCGAGACTTTCGCGCGCCATGGCCTGCAGGGGCGCGGCGTGCTGGTGAACCTGTTCGATCTGGTGGGCCTGCCGCGTACATGGGTCGGCTATGACATCATGATGCGGGCCATCGAGGCGCAGAATGTCATGGTCGAGAGCGGCGACATGCTCTGCCTTTATACCGGCTTCGGCGACACGCTGCTGAGCATGCAGGCCAAGCCGGACCGGCAACGGCTGGAAAATTCCAATGCGGTGATCGATGGCCGCGACGCCCGGCTGCTGAACTGGATCACCGACAGCGGCATCGCGGCATTGATCGCCGACAATTATGCCGTCGAGGGCCTGCCCTCCAAAGAGGGCGGCGAGGAAAGCCACGCCGCGCTGCCGCTGCATGAGCATTGCCTGTTCAAGCTTGGCGTGCCGCTGGGCGAAATCTGGTATCTCTCCGAACTCGCAGCTTACCTCAAGGCGGCGGGCCGCAGTCGCTTCCTGCTTACCGCGCCACCGCTCCGGCTGACTGGCGCGGTCGGCTCGCCGGTGACGCCCATTGCCACGGTATAATGGCCGTGGGTGCGCAACCTCTAATTCGGTTGGTCTCTACATTTGTTCGTGAACCAACAGACAATCGCTAGCTGATTCCGCATCGTATCCGTACCGTTGCTGTAAGCTTTTTGCCAAATACAGACGGGAGGTGCGTCATGGCCTGGTTCCGGAATCTTGGTCTGCTCAGCAAGCTGCTTGGCGTTGTCGGTATCCTCATCTTCACCGCCGGCCTGATGGCCTATGGCGGGGTCAGCGCGCTTGGCAAGATGGAGCAGGCGCTGATCCGCATCGATGATGCTTCCACTCGGCTGGAACATGCCGGGCGCGGCACGGTGAACCTGGTGCAGTTCGTGCGCATGGCGGAAGCGATGACCCGCCGGCTGGACCCGGCCCTGCGCGATACCGTGATCAAGACCGCCGACGATGAACTGCGCCGCTACCAGAGCCGCATGGATCGGCTGAAGCCGCTGATCGACACCGATGCCGACCGCAAGGATTTCGCCGACATGCAGGCGGCAGTGGACCGGTATATCCCGCTCTACCGTGCCGCGCGCGAAGCCAGCGACAAGGGCGATTTCGCCACTGCCGAAGCCGGCATCATCGCGGCATCGGCGCAGTTCAATGCCGCGCGTCAGAGCCTGCGCAACATCGAAGACCGCTACAACAAGCAGCAGGAGGAGGTGCAGAAGGCGGCCCTGGCGGAAGCCAGGATGACGCGCACCGAGTTGATCGTGGTTGCCATTGTCGGCTGTGCTGCAGGCTTGATGCTTGCACTGGGTATTGTCTTGATTGGTGTCACCCGCCCGTTGCAACGCATGATCACCGCGATGCAGCACCTCGCCGATGGTCGGCTCGATGCCCAGGTGCCGGTGTTGCAGCAGACTGACGAGGTCGGTCGCATTGGTGCGGCGCTGGCGGTGTTCAAGGAAAATGCCGTGGAGAAGCAGCGCGCCGAAGCCGAGATCGCGGCGCGACGCCAGGAGGCCGAGGCGCAGCGTGAGGCGCGCGAAGCACGCGAACGTCAGGCGGCGGCGGAAGTTGCCGAGCTTTGCCGCCGCATCACCGCCGGCGACTTGTCAACGCGGCTCAATGAAACCGACAAGGAAGGTTTCCTGCTCACCTTGAGCCAGGAACTCAACCGCCTCTCGGGCACGCTCGGCACCGTCACCGGCGGGCTCGCCAGCGTGATGGAGACCATGGCCAATGGCGACCTGACGCGACAGGTCGATGGGGAATACCAGGGGGTGTTCGCGACGTTGAAAAACAGCGCCAACGGTATGGCGGCGCGCTTACGCGAATTCGCCGGTCGGCTGTTGCAGACAACCGAGGCGGTACATGGCGCAGCAGCGGAAATCTCCACCGGCAGCCAGGATCTGGCGCAGCGCACCGAAAGTCAGGCCGCCAGTATCGAGGAGACGGCGGCGTCGATGCATGAAATCACCACCACGGTGAAGCAGAATGCCGACAATGCCCAGGCCGCCAACCAGTTGGCGAGCACGGCGCGCGACACCGCCGAAACCGGCGGCAAGGTGGTGGGCGATGCCGTGGCGGCAGTGACCCAGATCGAGGCCAGCGCACGGAAGATTTCCGACATCGTGGCACTGATCGACGAAATCGCTTTCCAGACCAACCTGCTGGCACTCAATGCCTCCGTCGAGGCGGCGCGGGCTGGCGAGGCCGGTAAAGGATTTGCGGTGGTGGCGCAGGAAGTGCGGGCGCTGGCGCAGCGTTCCGCCAGCGCTTCGAAGGACATCAAGGCGCTGATCTCCGAATCCAATGCCCAGGTGAAGACCGGCGCCACCCTGGTCAACCGTGCCGGTCAGTCGCTGGTCGATATCGTCGCGGCGATCAAGAAGGTGTCGGATATTGTCGCCGAGATCGCCGCCGCGAGCCGCGAGCAGGCGACGGGTCTGGACCAGATCAACACCGCTGTTGGCAGCATGGACGAGATGACCCAGCGGAACGCGGCACTGGTCGAGGAAACCACGGCGGCGGCGCAGTCGCTCACCACCCAGGCACAGGAACTCGCGGCCTTGGTGCGCTTCTTCAAAACCTGAGCCGGATCGGCTACACCTTTCCTTCCCCAAGCTGAAGGAGAGGGTGCAGTATGAACGGCGCGGAAAGTCTGGTGCGGTCGCTGGTGGCGAGCGGCGTGGAAATCTGCTTCGCCAATCCCGGCACGTCGGAGATGCATTTCGTCGCCGCACTCGACCATGTGCCGGGTATCCGCTGCGTGCTGGCGCTGGCCGAAGGCGTGGTGACGGGTGCCGCCGATGGCTATGCCCGGCTTGCCGGCAAGCCCGCCGCCACCCTGCTGCATCTCGGCCCCGGCCTCGCCAATGGCGTGTCCAACCTGCATAACGCGCGCAAGGCCAATTCGCCCATCGTCAATGTGGTTGGCGAGCATGCCACCTACCATCTGCAATACGACGCGCCGCTGACCTCCGATATCGAGGGCATCGCCCGGCCGGTCTCGGCCTGGATCGGTCGCGCCGAGACGGCTTCAGAAGTCGGGCCGCTGGGTGCCCAGGCAGTTGCTGCGGCGATGACCGGCGCCGGCGGCGTCGCCACCATGATCCTGCCTGCCGATACTGCCTGGAACGAGGCGGAAGGTGTGGCCCCGAAGGTGGCGGTGCCGGCGCGGCGCAAGGTCGACGATGCCGCTATTCGAGCCGGTGCCGAGGCCCTCAAGAAAGGCGGCAAGAATGCCATGCTGCTGCTCGGCGGCAAGGCGCTGCATGCGCGCGGCATCATGCTGGCCGGCCGCATCCAGGCCGCCACTGGCTGCCGCCTCTCCGGCCAGGGCAGCAACGCGCTGATCGAGCGCGGCCCGCATCTGCCGGAAGTCGGCCGCATTCCCTATGTGCTGGAAGTGGCGTTGGGCTATCTCAAGGATGTGCAGCAGCTTGTCATGGTCGGTGCGCGCAATCCGGTGGCTTTCTTCGCCTACCCCGGCAAGCCCAGCGAATTGCTGCCCGAAGGCAGCGCGCGCGTGCCGGTGGCCGCCATCGAGGACGACCTGGAGGATGCGCTGGAGCGCATCGCCGCCGCGCTGAACGCGCCGGAGCGTTTCACGATAGCGCCGAAGCCGGCGATGCCGGCGATGCCGAGCGGCCCGGTGACGCTGGATGGCATCGCCGCCGTGCTGGCCAACCTGATGCCGGACAACGCCATCGTGGTGGATGAATCGATCACCACCGGGCGCGGCATCTTCGCCGCCCTGGCTGCCGGCCCGCGCCATGACTGGCTGCAGAATATGGGCGGCTCGATCGGCTATTCGCTGCCCGTGGCGCTCGGCGCGGCACTGGCGGCACCCGACCGCAAGGTGGTGGCGCTGACCGGCGATGGCAGCGCCTTCTACACCGAGCAGGCATTGTGGAGCTTCGCGCGCGAGAATGCCGATATCACGGCGGTGATCTTCGCCAACCGGCGCTATGCCATCCTGCAGGGCGAACTGACCAATGTCGGCGTTGGCAATCCGGGGCCGCGCGCCGTCGATATGCTGACCCTCGACCGCCCCAATCCCGACTGGGTGAAGCTTGCCGAGGGCCATGGCGTTGCCGCCGAGCGCGCCACGGACCTGGACGGGTTCGCGGCGGCGCTCAAGCGGGCTTTCGGGCAGCGTGGCCCGCGCCTGATCGAACTGGTGTTCTAGTCTTACGAAGCGACCCCGAGCGCCTGCAGCAGTGGCAGGCGGTCGAGGAAGATTTTGGCGTCGGCGGCAAGCTGGGCGATGTTTTCATCCTCGCTCTGCAGCGTCTTGCCGTCCTTCACCACGCGCTGGCCGATGCTGGTCATAATCGCCCAGGCACCCTTGGCGAGCGCTGCGGCGTCTGGCGTCTTCTTACTTTTCTGCTCGCCCAGCACGGCCAGGAACATCTGCTGCAGGCGCGGCACCGGCACGCCGGCGCCGAGCACCGGCGAGGCCATGCACATCACCTCGGTATGCTCGCGCGCCATCTTCAGCAGGGCAGCGTTGAATTGCTGCGCGGCCGGGGCGGCTGCGGCGGCTTCCTCGGCGCTTTGTGCCGCAGTGGCATGGTTGGCGCCAACCAGCAAGGTCACCGCCTGGATGATCTGCAGCGGGTTGATATTCTTCGGCGCCAGCACCGGCACCAGTTCGCCGAGCGTCTTGGGCCGGTAGTTATCCGCCGCCAGGGCCTCGATCAGCGGCGTGTAGACGGCGGGACTGAGGTTCACCTCGCCCACCGCGGCATTCAGCTTCAGCGGCACTTCATTGGCCAGCACGGTCAGCGCCACGCGGCTCTGCATCAGCAGGGCGGTGCGTTCCGGCATGTTCAGCAGGCGCTGGCCACGGGTGAAGATGTCGCGGCGGAACACCTGGTTGACGATGAAATCGCGGGTGCTTTCGCGCAGCAGCGGATTCTGGATGCCGACCAGCATCTGCCGCGACTGCTCGCTGAAATTCACGTTGTCGATATGGTCGAGCAGGTTGGACGAGGCCGCGAAGCTCAGTTTGGCGGTTTCCAGATGCCGCACCGCATCGGCGAAATACATCGGCTTCCAGTCGGCGTTGAAATACTCATGCGCCAGATAGTTGGCCGGCTTGTCCTTCAGGCCCTTGAGGCGGTCGCGGGCGCCGGGCACCTGGCGGAAATAGGCGGCGCCGGCATTATCCACCTGCTCGCCGAAGGCAATCGCCGCCTGGATGCGCTTCTGGATGCCCTGTTCGGCGCTGCCGGCGATATCCTCGTGCAGCTTCATCAGGTGGCGCACCGGCATCGAGGCCGACCAGCCGGGCAAGGTGTTGTAGGACATGTACACCGCGCCGCCGACCGCCAGATGCTTGCGGATGATCGCCACGATCGTGTCGCGGTGCTTGTCCGAAACCCAGGTCCAGATGCCGTGCAGGGTGATGAAGTCGAATTTCGGCAGGTCGTCGCGTTCCAGCAGCTCGGCGAAGCCGTCATCGAGCAGGTTGGCGCCATTGCCGCCGGCCTTGGCCAGCGCGCGGGCGCCAGCGGCCTGATTCGGGTTGAAATCGGTGCCCCAGAAGGAGCCGCGGTTGGAAGCGGCATGGATATTGACGCTGACGCCCTGGCCGAAGCCCAGTTCCAGGTAGTTCACCGGGCCTGAGGACGGCGGCGCAACGCCACGCAACGCCAGGGCAAAGCGCAGATGCGCCGGCGCCAATTCGCGGTAATAGCCATAGGTATAGTCGATTTCCGCGACGTATCCGGCGGTCCAGTCAGGCTGCACAGGCCTCTCCCAAGTAATTCAACCCTAGGAGTGTAGCAAAAAGCCTTCCGATTTATTAAGCCGCAGCCGGAAACCGGGGGCTTTTTCGCCGTTGACAGGCCCGGACCGGCTTTGTATGTTCCGCCCGCTTTTCGCGCCGGTGCGGCTAGCTGCGCCGGCTTTATCATTGCCCGTGTATGGGTTCGACGAGATCTAGGGTTCGTGTCATGAAGGTCATCAATTCGCTGAAGTCCGCCAAGACCCGCCATCGCGATTGCCGCGTGGTGCGCCGCAAGGGCCGCGTCTACGTCATCAACAAGACCAACCCGCGCTTCAAGGCCCGCCAGGGCTAATAGCTGCGGCGGCGCTGGATTTCTGGCGCTGGCTCAAGAGTTTCTCCGTAAACGGCCTGGACGATTCGTCGTCCGGGCCGTTTGTCGTTCGGGGCTTGACGGGCAAGGTTCCACGGGATAGTTGTCAGCTTGTCTGACAAATTTTCGGGAATCGATGCTGCATTTCAGCCAGAGCCATAGCCTGAGCCAGACGGGCGACCTGCCGCGCCCGAGTGGCCTGGGCTCGGCTTTGGCCGACAGGTTGTTGGCGGCGATTCGCGAGGGCGGCCTGGCGCCAGGCGACAAGCTGCCGACAGAGAAGCAGCTTGCCGAGGCCCACAAGGTGAGCCGCGCCGTGGTGCGCGAGGCCATCGCCCGGCTGAAATCCGAAGGCTATGTCGAGACCCGCCAGGGGGCGGGGGCCTTCGTGCTGGCGCGGCCGGGACAGACCAGTTTCCGCCTGACCGCGCCGAATGGCATGGAGACCGGCGACCTGCGCCATGCCTTCGAGTTGCGCGGCGCCATCGAGGTAGCTGCCGCCGAACTGGCCGCGCGCCGCCGCCAGCCCGCCGATCTCGCCGCCATTGCGGCGGCCTTCGCGGCAATGGAAGCAGCCCTGGCCGAAGGCCGCGAGGCGGCCGCAGCCGATGATGCCTTTCATGCCGCCATTGCCGCCGCCACCGGCAATCCGCTGATCCAGCGATTCAGCGATTTCCTGGCGCACCAGTTTTCCGAAACCCGCCAGCTCACCTGGAGCGAGGCCGCGCGTCAGCAAGGCAAGGCCGCCGCCGCACAAGGCGAGCACCAGGCATTGCTGCGCGCGATTGAGGCCGGCGATGCCTTTGCTGCCGCAGATGCCGCGCGGGCCCATGTTGCCGCCGCCGCCGCGCGTTTCGGCTTTGGTTCTGACTGAGGATGCCCCCATGCTGATGCCCGCCCCAGACCCGAAAATCCTCGAACAGCGCGAGGCGCTGATTGCTGATCTGCGCCGTATCGTGCCGGGCGAGGGCGTGATCGTGGATGAGCGATCCTTGCGCGCCTATGAATGCGATGGGCTGACGGCCTACCGGCAATTGCCGCTAGTGGCGGTACTGCCGAGCAATATTGAGCAGGTCTCGGCGGTGCTGAAGCTCTGCTATGAGCGTGGTGTGAATGTGGTGCCGCGCGGCGCCGGCACCTCGCTTTCGGGTGGCGCATTGCCGCTGGCCGATGGCGTGCTGCTCGGCATGGGCAAGTTCAACAAGGTGCTGGAAGTCGATTGGGATAACCGCTGCGCCGTGGTGCAGCCCGGCGTCACCAATCTCGGCATCACCCGCGCCGTGGAGCATCGCGGCTTCTACTACGCGCCGGATCCCTCCAGCCAGATCGCCTGCACCATCGGCGGCAATGTGGCGGAGAATTCCGGCGGCGTGCATAGCCTGAAATACGGCCTCACCACCAACAATATCCTTGGCGTGCAGATGGTGCTGATCACCGGCGAGGTGATCCGGCTTGGCGGCAAGCATCTCGATGCGGAAGGCTATGACCTGCTCGGCGTGGTCTGCGGTTCGGAAGGTTTGCTCGGCGTGGTGACGGAAGTGACCGTGCGCATCCTGCCGAAGCCGACCACCCAGCGCGCCGTGCTGGCCGGCTTCGCCACCTCGGAAGCGGCTGGCGATTGCGTCGCCAAGGTGATCGCCGCCGGCATCATTCCGGGCGGCATGGAGATGATGGACCGTCCGGCGATCCATGCGGCGGAGGATTTTGTTCATGCCGGTTATCCGCGCGATGTCGAGGCCCTGCTGATCATCGAACTGGATGGCCCGCCGGCGGAAGTGGATGACCTGCTGAGCCGCGTCGATCTGATCGCGCGCGGCTGCGGCGCGGTGTCGCTGCGTGTTTCCGAAAGCGAGGAGGAGCGGCTGCGCTTCTGGGCCGGACGCAAGGCGGCCTTCCCGGCGGTAGGCCGCATCTCACCGGATTATCTCTGCATGGACGGCACAATTCCGCGCAAGAAGCTGCCCGAAGTGCTGACGCGCATGGCGCAGCTTTCCGAACGCCACGGCCTGCGGGTGGCGAATGTGTTCCATGCCGGCGATGGCAACCTGCATCCGCTGATCCTCTACGATGCCAATAATCCTGGCGAACTGGAGAAGGCGGAGGAATTCGGCGCCGATATTCTCCGGCTCTGCGTCGAGGTCGGCGGCGTACTCACCGGCGAGCATGGCGTCGGCGTTGAGAAGCGCGACCTGATGCCGGCGATGTTCAACGAGGCTGACCTGGCGCAGCAGGAGCGTGTCAAATGCGCCTTCGATCCCGATCACCGGCTTAATCCCGGCAAGGTGTTTCCGACGCTGCATCGCTGCGCCGATATGGGCGCCATGCATGTCAGCCGCGGCAAGCTGGCCTTCCCCGACATTCCGCGTTTCTAAGGGGTGGGGGCTAAAATGACCGACACATTTCTTCCCGCCACCGCTGAAGATGTACGCCAGGCAATTGCCTGGGCCGCCAACGAGGGCAAACCGCTCAGCCTGATCGGCCATGGCAGCAAGGCCCGGCTTGGCCGCCCCCTATCATCAAATACAGGGGGGCAAAGCGCCCATCTGCTCGATCTCTCCAAGCTCTCCGGCGTGGTGGAGTATGAGCCTGCCGAACTGGTGCTTACGGCCCGGCCCGGCACGTTGATCAGCGATATCGAAGCCTTGCTGGCTGAGCAACGGCAGATACTGGCCTTCGAGCCGCCGGATTTCGGCCCGCTCTGGGGCATGCCGTCGGGGCGTGGCACGCTCGGCGGTGCCATCGGCGCCAACCTCGGCGGCCCGCGCCGCTTCAAGATCGGCGCCATGCGCGACCATCTGCTCGGCTTCCAGGCCGTCACCGGGCGCGGCGAGCTGGTGAAGAATGGCGCCAAGGTGGTGAAGAACGTCACCGGCTACGATCTTTCCAAGTTGCTCTGCGGCGCTTTCGGCACGCTCGCCGCCGTCACCGAGGCGCATGTGAAGGTGCTGCCGGCACCTGAAAAGACTCGCACCGTGGTGGTGTTCGGCCTCGATGATGCCGCCGCCATCCGTGCGCTGGCGGAAGCGGCGCAGTCGCCGCATGAAGTCTCCGGCCTGGCGCATCTGCCGGCCATGCTGGCGGCGCGCTCCGGCATCAGCCGCATCGCCAGTTCAGGCCGTGCCGTCACGCTGGTCCGCGTCGAAGGCACCGATGTATCGGTGACGGCGCGCTGCGATGCGTTGCGCGACCTGTTGGGCAAGCATGGCGAACTTGATGAACTGCATTCGCTCAATTCATCCTGGGCCTGGCGCGAAATCCGCGATGCCAGCCTGCTCGCCCAGCCGCTGGAGCGCGTGCTGTGGCGGGTCAGTGTCGCCCCGAGCAAAGGCCCGGCCCTGGTTGCCGCCTTGCGCGAATGGCATCCCGAGATCGCGTATTTCTACGACTGGGCTGGCGGCCTGATCTGGCTCGCCATCCTGCCGAGCCGCGATGCCGGCGCCGCCGATCTGCGCCGTGCTGTTGCCGAAGCCGGCGGCGGCCATGCCACGCTGTTCCGCGCCGATGACGCCGTGCGCGCCGCTGTTTCCGTGTTCCAGCCGCAGGAGCCGGCGCTGGCGGCCTTGAGCCGCCGCGTCAAGGACAGCTTCGATCCCCAGCATATCCTCAATCCCGGCCGCATGGAGGCGGGTCTCTGATGCAAACCGCTTTCACGCTCGCCCAGCTTGCCGATCCGAATATCGCCGAAGCCAATACCATTCTGCGCAAATGCGTGCATTGCGGCTTCTGCACCGCGACCTGCCCGACCTATGCTTTGCTCGGCGATGAGCGCGACAGTCCGCGCGGCCGTATCTACCTGATCAAGCAGATGCTGGAAGGCGGCGAGGCGGCGACGGAAGAAACCGTGCGCCATGTCGACCGTTGCCTCTCCTGCCTGTCCTGCATGACCACCTGCCCGAGCAGCGTGCATTACATGCATCTGGTGGATCACGCCCGCGCTCATATCGAGCAGACCTACAAGCGGCCCTTCCTCGACCGTGCCTTGCGCGGCCTGCTGGCCTGGCTGCTGCCCTATCCGGGCCGCTTCCGCCTGGCCTTGCGCGGCGCCATGCTGGCGCGGCCGTTTGCTGGATTGCTGCCGGCGAAGCTGCGCGGCATGGTGCAGATGGCCCCGAAGCGGCTGCCCAAGGCTTCGACGCAGGATCGCCCCGGCATCTACAAGGCCCATGGCGAACGCAAGAAGCGCGTGGCGCTGATGACCGGCTGCGCGCAGCAGGTGTTGGACCCGGCGATCAACGAGGCAACGATCCGCCTGCTGAACCGCCATGGCTGCGAGGTGGTGGTGTCGCCGGGCGCGGGCTGCTGCGGTGCGCTGACGCATCACATGGGCAAGGAGCATGACGCGCACCAGAAGGCCAAGGCGAATATCGCCGCCTGGTGCGCCGAGGCCGATGGCGAGGGATTGGATGCCATCGTGATTAATGCGTCGGGCTGCGGCACCACGGTGAAGGATTACGGCTTCATGCTGCGCAACGATGCCGCCTGGGCGGAGAAGGCGGCGCGCGTTTCCGGTCTGGCGAAAGACATCACCGAATTGCTGCTCGATCTCGACTTGCAGCCCAACGGCGCCGTGCCGGCGATGACCATTGCCTATCACTCGGCCTGCTCCTTGCAGCATGGCCAGAAGATCACCACGGCGCCGAAGCAGTTGCTCAGCCGCGCCGGCTTCCAGGTCAAGGATGTGCCGGAAGGGCATCTCTGCTGTGGCTCGGCCGGCACCTACAATCTGCTGCAGCCCGAACTCGCCGGGCAACTGCGCGAGCGCAAGCTGCGCAATATCCAGAGCACCGGCGCCTCGGCGGTAGCGGCGGGCAATATCGGCTGCCTGGTGCAGATCGCCAATGGTGCTGAGGCGACCGGCAACAAGCTGCCGGTGCTGCATACGGTGCAATGGCTGGATTGGGCGACCGGCGGGCCAAAGCCCGAGGGGCTGGACTAGGGCCTGATTGCAGGCCCGACACCTGGCACGTCGTCATGCGCGGACTTGATCCGCGCATCTTGTTCCACTGGGAAAATGTTTACAAACAGTCGAAAAATGAGATGCCCGGATCAAGTCCGGGCATGACGACCTATATGAGGCTCGCACTTATATGGCGCTCTAGCTTTTACTTCTTGCTATCGGCATAGGCGCGGCATTGCTGCTCGGCCTGCATGCGCTGATGCGAGGTCATGGTCTGGCCGGTCTTCAGGCCCTTCTGGATGTCGGACATGCATTCCTGCACCAGCTCGGCATGGGTTTTCTGTACTGGTTGGCCAGGCTTGGCCTGCTGTGCCAGGGCGGGCGCGGCAGCAGCAAGCAGCGCGAGCATGAGAAAAACGCGGATCATGGCAGCTATCCCTGGACGATGTATATCGGTTATAGCACGCCGCCGAGGTAGCTGAAGAGGCGAGCTTCTTAGCATTCGTTAACAGCCGAGAGTGTTGCGGATATGCGCCAGCAATCCGCTGGAACCGGCATGACAGAGCCGGATCACCAGATCGAAACCATCGGCATTGCCGTAATAGGGATCGGGCATCTCGCGCAGCGGCTGTGCCGGCGCGAAATCGAGATAGAGTTTGGCCCGGTTGCGCAATGCCGGCGGCGCCAGCCGTTGCAGGCCCTGCAGGTGGCCGCCATCCATCGCCAGCAGCAGATCGAAATGCTCGAAATCGGCGCGGCTGACCTGGCGGGCACGCAGACCGCTGATATCGACGCCGGCGTTGCTGGCATGGCGGATGCTGCGCGGGTCCGGCGGATCGCCGATATGGTAATCATGGGTGCCGGCGGAATCGACCCGCACGCGGTCAGCCAGTCCGGCCTCGGCAAGGTAGTGCCGCAACATGCCTTCGGCGGTGGGCGAGCGGCAGATGTTCCCTGTGCATACCATCAGAATATTCATGGCGGCATTTTGCCCGGCGCCGGCTCTACCGCAAGCCTCCCGAGGAATAGTAAACTGCCGCCATGCGTGGAGACGAAACCGCCCTGCTTTTTGCCAACGAAGCCTTCTACAACGCCTTCGCCGAGCGCGACATGGTGGCGATGGCGGCATTGTGGGCCAAGGAGAAGCCGATCGGCTGCATCCATCCCGGCTGGCCGCCGCTTTTCGGCCGCCAGGCGGTGCTGGATAGCTGGGAGCGCATCCTGTCCAATACCTCGGCCCCGGATGTGGAAACCGCCGGCGCCGAAGCGGTGTGCTGGGGCGATGTCGGCATCGTCACCTGCTACGAGAAGGTGGACGACACCTATCTGGTCGCCACCAACACCTTCGTGCGCGAGGGCAAGACCTGGAAACTGGCCTATCATCAGGCCGGCCCGGTCTCGACGCCGCCGCCGGGCGGCGCCAGCAACGACGAAGACGACGACGAGGACGAGGATGACGACGAGGCCGTGCTGGCCGAAGCGGAAGCCGGCCTCGAAGACGACGATGACGACGATGATGACGATGACGACGGCGACGATACGCCGCCCTCGCGCTCGATCCATTAAATTTTAAGTTTTCGGCTTCACCAGCCAGTCGATGCGCGTGGCCGCGCCCGGCTCGCGGCCCAGGCGTTCGTTCAGGTATTGCAGCGGCGCGCGAAGCTGTTCGTCCAGCTTCCAGGGCGGGTTGAGCAATAGCAGGCCGGAACCATTCAGCTTGGTGGCATCCCGCGCCGGGCGTATCAGCAATTCCACCCGCAGGGTTTCCGGCAGCGAGGGCGCCAGCGCCTTGGCCCAGGCATCGGTGCTGTCGCGGTCCTTGATCGGATACCACAGCGCGATCTGCCCGGTCTGCCAGCGGCGATGGGCGGCAACCAGTGCCTTGGCCGTCTGGTCGAATTCATCGCGCTGCTCGAAGGCCGGATCGATCAGTGCCAGGCCGCGCCGTGGCGTCGGCGGCAGCAATGCGCCGAGCGCCTCGAAGGCATCGCGCTTGTGAATCCCGATCCTGGCATCGCGGCCCATGTTCCGGCGCAGTGCCTCGTAGGTATCGCCATGCAATTCCACCAGGCTCAAGCGGTCCGGCTCGCGCAAAGCGCGGCGCAGCAGCCAGGGTGAGCCGGGATAATGCCGCAGGCCACTGCCATCGGCTTTCAGTTCCGGATTGAGTTCCTTGAGCGCGGCGAAATAGAGCGGCAGCGCCTTGGCGGCCCGGGCATCGGCCAGCACGGCGCCGATGCCGAGGCGGTATTCGCCGCCGCGCTGTGCCTCGTCGCCGGCCAGATCGTAGAGCCCGGCGCCGGCATGGCTGTCCAGCAGGTGAAACGGCGTCGGCTTGGCGCGCAGCGCTTCCAGCAGATGCAGCAGCACCACATGCTTCAGCACATCGCCGTGGTTGCCGGCGTGAAAGGCGTGACGATAGTTCACCGCGCTTACGCGGGTTTCAGCTTGGCAAGCTCGGCCTCGATGGCCTTGGTCACTTTCGCTTCCGTCGGCTTGGTGGCGGTGGAGAACCAGTCCACCGCGCTGCCATCGCCGGCGATAAGGTATTTGTGGAAGTTCCAGCGCGGCTTGGCGAGTTCGCCGAATTCTGCCGCCAGCCACTTGTAGACCGGGTGAGCCTCGGCGCCGCTTACCTTCTGCTTGTCGGCGAGCGGGAAATCGACATCGAAATTCACCTCGCAGAATTCCTTGATCTGCGCCGCCGTGCCGGGTTCCTGGCCGCCGAAATCGTTCGACGGCACCCCCAGCACCACCAGGCCGCGCTCGCGGTATTTCGTCCACACCGCCTGCAGGTCGGTGTATTGCGGCGTGAAACCGCATTGCGATGCGGTGTTCACCAGCAGCACTACCTTGCCCTTGTACTGTTTCAGCGGCAGCGGCTTGCCGTCGATGCCGGTTAGGTCGAAGTCGTGGAAGCTCATGCCGGTTTTCGCTCGCGCTCGAAAGGGAAGGGCGGCCACGGATAGGAATACGAGGCCGGCTTGCAGGAGACGACGCCTGATCAGGGCCATGACATTTGCCATCGGTTAAGTCTGCGTTAACGCTGCTCAGATAAGCTTGCTCCTTCCCAAAGGCAACGTCCAGTGCCCGAAAGGCATATCAAAAGCCGTTGAGCCGCTGCGGAGGCACGCCATGCCCAGTATTCCCGGTTTACTCAGTTTCATCGCCTGCGGTCTGCTCGGCCTGATCGGTGCTGTCAGCCTGTCGCGCCTGGCGCCGGGCTGGGTGCCGGGCGAAGTGATCCTGCTCAGCGCCGCCTTCGGTGGTCTGCTCTGGGCCTTGCGCGAGCGCTATGAGCGCTTCCGGGTACAGAATCTGCTGCTGGACGAGATCGACCGCCTGGTGCAGGCCGGATCCATCGCGATGCCGGTGCCGGCGCCGCTGCAAGCCAATGACAGCCGGGTTATCGAGAGCCGGCCGGAAGCCCGCGCCGAAACCCGGGCCGAGCCGCGCCTGGCGATGCCGACCATCCTGCCGGATCCGGAGGAAGCAGAGGTTGCGGAGACCGAGATTGCCGACGACACCGCCATCTTCGCCGCCGTGCGCGACGCCCTGAACAACAACCGTGTCGAACTGCATGTGCAGCCGGTGGTCCGCCTGCCGGCGCGCAAGCTGCGCTTCGTCGAATTGTTGGCCCGCGCCCGCGATGCCGAGGGCCGCGAATTGTCGCCGGGCGCCCATATGCCGGCCCTGCAGGCGGCAGGGCTGGCCGCCGAATTCGACGCCCTGATGCTGCTGCGCGGCGTGCAGCTTGTGCGCAAGCTGGAAGCCCGCGCCCGCCATCTCGGCTTCTTCTGCAACATCTCGCCGGCAGCCCTGGCCGACGCACGGGCCTTCGAGACGCTGTATGAATTCCTGCGCCGCGAGCGCGAGCGTGCCGGCACGCTGATCCTGGAATTCGCCCATAGCGGCCTGCGCCAGCTCGACCGCGCCGGCTGGCACCGCCTGGAACGCCTCGCCGGCCTTGGCTTCGGCTTGTCGGTGGATGGCTTCGAGAGCCTGGATATCGATATCGCCGCTTTGGGCAAGCTCGGCGTGCGCTATATCAAGCTGGATGCGCAGTTGCTGCTCGATCCGCGCCATGCCCGCAGCGCGCCGGTGGCACTGGAAGACCTGCTGGAAATCTGCCGCCGCCACGAGATCGAGCCGGTGATCGCCAAGGTGGAGACCGAACGCGATCTGGTGCAACTCGCCGAATATGGCTTCGAACTCGGCCAGGGTCATCTGTTCGGTACGCCGAAGCTCGCCCGCGTGGCTTGACTACTTACCTCGTCATGCGCGGACTTGATCCGCGCATCTCATCAACGAGATCCTCGGGTCAAGCCCGAGGATGACGATGTTGGTATAGTGGTAAGTCACCCCAGCAACATATCCGCCAGTTCGACGAAGCCGCTGCCGCCTTCACCCATCGTGATGAATTTCGGCTTGGCGCTGATGCGGTCGAGAAACGGCCGCACATTGGCGACGCCGACCGAAAGCGGGAAATAGCCGAACATCGGCGCGTCGTTCGGGCTGTCGCCGGAAAACACCACGCTGTCGCGCGCCGCATCCAGGTCGATGCCGAAGCATTCGCTGAAAAACGCCCGCGTCATGCTCAGTTTGTCCCACGCCCCGAACCAGCCGTTGACATGGATCGAGCTGACCTTGGCGGTGGCACCGGCCTGTTCGAACAAGGCCACGATGCGGTCGATGTCGCTGGCGGGGAGTGCCGGCACGTCCTCGCAGAAATCGATGGCGAGGTCGCATTCGCGATATTGCTGGTCGGAGGCGAGCGCCGTGCCCGGCACTTCGCGCAGGATGGTCTCCGCCAGTTGCGCCAGCTTGGCCCGCGACGCCTGGCGCTCGGCCTCGGATTGCCAGAAGCGGCGCTGCATCTTTTTCGCGCGACGGTCATAGCGCATGTAGAGCGCGCCATTCTCGCCGACGATGCCGCTCACCGGCCAGAAGCGGGCGATCATGTCGCACCAGCCGGCCGGGCGGCCGGTGATCGGCACCACGCGGATGCCGGCTGCCTCCAGCCGCTCGAGCGCGGCATAGGCCTTGGCCTCGAGTCGGCCATGGCTGGTCAGCGTGTCGTCGATATCGGTGAGCAGGTAATGGACCTGCTTGCGGACGGGCTCTAGCGCGGCAAGGGATTGCATGGACTGCGGATTTCGACATTTAGAGGGGGTACGAAAGGGTGAGGGGGCGGTGCTTGCCGGTATTTTGGGCAAAAAGTATAGTCGCGCCCCCGATCCGCCGCGTCAACCGCGCCCGGTTCGGCCGGTGGGACTATACAGGATGAAGCGTGCCACGATGAGCCAGCATGGGTTTTACCTTGAGGATTTGTCCGTCGGCATGTCCGCCGTGTTCAGCAAGACCGTCACCGAGGCCGACATCCTGATGTTCGCCGCCGTCTCCGGCGATACCAACCCGGTGCATATCGACCAGGATTTCGCCGCCAGCAGCATGTTCAAGGGCCGCATCGCCCATGGCATGCTCTCGGCCAGCTTGCTTTCCACCGTGTTCGGCACCAAGCTGCCCGGGCCCGGCTGCATCTACCTGTCGCAGGATCTGCGCTTCAAGGCGCCGGTGCGTTTGGGCGAAACCGTAGTGGCCAGGGCGACCGTGACCGAGATCGTGCAGGAGAAGCGCCGCGTGAAGTTCATCTGCGAATGCAAGGTGGGCGATACCGTGGCGATCGAGGGCGAAGCGACGCTGATGGTCAACCGCCGTCCCCATTGACGGCGATGCAGATCATCCGTTCTGCCGCCGAACTGCCCGCCGCCTTGCGCGGCGCCGTGGCGGCGATTGGCAATTTCGATGGCGTGCATCGCGGCCACCGTGCCCTGGTGGCCGAGGCGCAAGCCGTGGCTGCCGGCAACAAGCCTGTCCTGGTGATGACATTCGAGCCGCATCCGCGGCGTTTTTTCGTGCCTTCGGCGCCGCCCTTCCGGCTTGATGCGCTGGAGACCAAGGCGCGTATCCTGGACGGGCTGGGCGTGGATGCCCTGCTGGCTTTGCCGTTCAATGCCGGCCTGGCCGGCCTGGGGCCGGAGGATTTTGTTGCGCGGATTTTGCAGCACGATCTCGGATTGGCCCATGTGGTGGTGGGCTATGACTTCACCTTCGGCAAGGGCCGCGCCGGCGATACCGCCATGCTGAAAGAACTGTGCGCAGCCAGGGGCATCGGCGTCAGCGTGGTCAAGGCGCATGGCGATGGCCATGGGGCTTTCTCGTCCTCGCGCATCCGCGCCCTGCTGCAAGAGGGCAAGCCGGAAGAAGCTGCCGTATTGCTTGGCCGGCCCTGGGAAATCATTGGCGTTGTCGAGCATGGCGACAAGCGTGGCCGCGAGCTTGGCTTTCCCACCGCCAATGTGGCGCTGACCGATTTCCAGATTCCGAAATTCGGCATATACGCCGTGCGCGCCGTCATTGATGGCGAGCGGCATGATGGCGTCGCCAGCCTGGGTATCCGCCCGACCTTCAACCAGACCGATGTGAAACTGGAAGTTTATCTGTTCGACTTTGCCGGCGACCTCTATGGCCGCTCCATGCGGGTGGAATTCCACAACTTCCTGCGGCCCGAGTTGAAATACGAGGGGCCGGAACCGCTGAAGCGGCAGATCGCCGCCGATGTCGAGGCGGCCAGGGCCATGCTGGCGGCCAAAGGTTAATAGCCTCCGGGGGCTGAGAAGTTAACTGTCCCCGGAGGTTAACAGCCCCCGGGAGGTTAACGGCGCTGTCTCGACAGCGTCCGCCGGGGGTGCTAAACCTCGGGCATGACAACCGAAACCGGCCATACGCGCCACTCCGTGGCCCTGCGAATTAGCCGCCCGGTCCTTCTTTAAGGGCCGGGTTCTCTCGCCGTTTTCACTTATATATCCGCGTGTTCCCGACGCGACGCCCTAGGGCCGCCAGCCGAGTGATGTCATGACCAAAGACTACCGCGAAACCGTATTTCTGCCCGAGACCGCTTTCCCGATGAAGGCCGGCCTGCCGGCCAAGGAGCCGGAAATCCTGGCTCGCTGGCAGAAGAACGACCTGTACCGCCAGCTCCGCAATGATTCAAAGGGCCGCGAGAAATTCGTGCTGCACGATGGCCCGCCCTATGCCAACGGCAACCTGCATATCGGCCACGCGCTGAACAAGATCCTCAAGGACGTGATCAACCGTTCGCGGCAGATGATGGGCTATGACGCCAATTACGTGCCGGGCTGGGATTGCCATGGCCTGCCGATCGAATGGAAGATCGAGGAGAAGTACCGCGCCGCCGGCAAGAACAAGGACGATGTGCCGATCGACGAATTCCGCAAGGAATGCCGCGATTTCGCCGAGCATTGGATCGCCGTGCAGAGCAAGGAATTCCAGCGTTTCGGCGTGATCGGCGACTGGAAGGATCCCTACACCACGATGAGCTTCGCGGCCGAAGCCCAGATCGTGCGCGAGATCCAGAAATTCGTGATGAATGGCGGCCTGTTCAAGGGCTCGAAGCCGGTGCTGTGGTCGATCGTCGAGCGTACTGCGCTGGCTGAGGCCGAGGTCGAGTACCAGGAACACACCTCGCATACTATCTTCGCCAAATTTCCGGTGATGAAGGCCAGCAACCCGGCGCTCGAAGGCACCAGCATCGTGATCTGGACCACCACGCCCTGGACCATGCCGGGCAACCGGGCCGTGGCGCTTTCGCATGACGCAGAGTATGTGCGCCTGCGCGTCGATGCGGTGGGTGAGAAGTCGCTGGCCAAGGTCGGCGATGATGTGGTGGTGGCGAAGGACCTGGCAGAAGCCGTGGCCAAGGCCTGCGCCATCGAGAGTTATAGCGTGCTGGCGACGCTGAAAGGCGCCGAGCTGCTTGGCAGCGTCTGCGCGCATCCGCTGCGCGGCCAGGGCTACGATTTCGACGTGCCAGTGCTGGCCGGCGATTTCGTCACGCTCGATGCCGGCACCGGCTTCGTGCATATCGCACCGGGCCATGGCGCCGACGACTACAATCTCGGCGTTGCCAATGGCATCGAAGTGCCGCACACGGTCGATGAGGATGGCAGCTACTTCCCGCATGTGCCGCTGTTCGCTGGCAAGCGGGTGCTGGACGATGCCGGCAAGGAAGGCGAGGCCAACCGGGCGGTGATCGAAGCGATCACGGCGGCGGGTGGCCTGCTCGGCCGTGGCCGGCTGCGCCACCAGTATCCGCATTCCTGGCGCTCCAAGGCGCCGCTGATCTTCCGCAATACGCCGCAATGGTTCATCTCCATGGCCACCAACGACCTGCGCAAGAAGGCGCTGGCGGCCATCGACGCCACCGCCTTCTATCCGCCGCAGGGCCGTAACCGGCTTTATGCGATGATCGAGCAGCGCCCGGACTGGGTGATCAGTCGCCAGCGTGCCTGGGGTGTGCCGATCACCGTGTTCGAGAACAAGCTGACCGGCGAAATCATGCGCGACGAGGCCGTGAACGAGCGTATCGTGCAGGCCTGCCTCAAGGGCGGCGCCGATGCCTGGTTCACCGCCAAGCCGGAGGATTTCCTTGGCAACAGCTATAATCCGGCCGAGTGGAAGATGGTGACGGACATCCTCGATGTCTGGTTCGATTCCGGCTCGACCCACAGCTTCGTGCTGGAGCAGCGGCCCGACCTGCAATGGCCGGCCTCGCTCTACCTCGAAGGCTCCGACCAGCATCGCGGCTGGTTCCATTCGTCGCTGCTGGAAAGCTGCGGCACGCGCGGCCGTGCGCCCTATGATGCCGTGCTGACCCATGGCTTCACGCTGGACGAGAAGGGCCGCAAGATGTCCAAGTCGCTCGGCAACACCGTCGAGCCGCAGAAGGTGATCGATCTGTTCGGCGCCGATATCCTGCGGCTCTGGGTGGTGTCGTCGGATTACTCGGAAGACTTGAGCGTCGGCGACAATATCATCAAGGCCCAGGCCGACGCCTATCGCCGCCTGCGCAACACACTGCGTTACCTGCTCGGCAATCTTGCCGGCTTCCAGGAGGCCGAGCGCCTGCCGGTGGCCGAGATGCCGGAACTGGAGCGCTGGGTGCTGCATCGCCTGGCCGAGTTGGGCCGCGTGGTGCGCGAAAGCTGCGAGGCCTATGATTTCCACCGTATGTATGTGGCGCTCTACAATTTCTGTGCCGTCGATCTCTCCAGCTTCTATTTCGATATCCGCAAGGATGCGCTGTATTGCGATGCGCCGGGCACCGTCCGCCGCCGCGCCGCGCGCACGGTGCTGGATGAATTGTTCAAGTGCCTGACCATCTGGCTGGCGCCGTTCATCTGCTACACCGCCGAGGAAGCCTGGCTGACCCGCTATCCCAGCGAGGATGGCTCGGTGCACCGTCAGGTGTTTCCGGCTTTGCCCGACGCCTGGCTTGATCCGGCGCTCGGCGCCAAGTGGGAGCGGGTGCGCCGCGTGCGCCGCGTTGTCACCGGTGCGCTGGAAATCGAACGCGCCGCCAAGCGCATCGGCTCCAGCCTGCAGGCTTCGCCGCAGGTCTTCGTCGCGCCGGAGGATGTGGAGGCGCTGCAGGGCATCGACTTCGCCGAAATCTGCATCACATCGAGCATCGCGGTGGAGGTCGGCGAAGGCCCGGCCGATGCCTTCCGGCTCGAGGATGTGAAGGGCGTTGCCGCGCTGCCGCGCCAGGCCAGCGGCATCAAGTGCGAACGCTGCTGGCAGGTGCTGGACGAGGTGGGCCATGTGCCTGGCCATGATGACCTCTGCAAGCGCTGCGCCGAGGCGGTAGCGGCCTGATGCCGGATCAGGCGCCGGAAAAGTCGAAGCAGGCGCGGCTGCTGGGCCTCGTCATCGCGGCACTGATCGTGATTTCCGATCAGCTCAGCAAGCCGTTCCTGCTCGACCTGATGGAGAAGAATCCCGGCGGCATCGAGGTGACGCCGTTCTTCAATCTGGTGATGGTGTGGAATCGGGGCGTCAGTTTCGGCATGTTCAGCGGCGCCGGTGACGAGCGCCGCTGGATTCTCATTGCCGCTGCCGCTGCCGTCACCGTCTGGCTGCTGATCTGGCTGTGGCGCGGGCCGGCGCGGCTGGTGACGGTGGCGCTCGGTTTGGTGATCGGCGGCGCCCTGGGCAATATCGGCGACCGGCTGCGCTTCGGTGCGGTTGCCGACTTTTTCGACTTCCACGCCTTTGGCTGGCATTGGCCAGCTTTCAACATTGCTGACTGCGCCATTGTCGTCGGCGTCTGCCTGCTGCTGCTCGACTCCTTGCTGCCCCGGCCCAACGGTCAGCCCTAGGCTGGGCCGGCCCTAAACCAGGGGTATGGATCGCGCCACCCTTCGTTGCACAAGGGTGGAAAAGGTGTCAGAGTTTCCACAGCAACAAGCTGCGGAGTGGGGATGGGCTCGGCCCGCGCAGAGATTGATCCGATCAGGCGGGGCGTATGAGTATTCCCTGGCATCGCCGACTATCGGTCAAGCAGGTGCAGGTCGCCGTGCTGGCGGCGCTGGTGCTTGGCTTCATCTCCAGCATTTTCCAGCTTATCCTCGATGTGCGCAGCGAACTCTCCAGCCGCGATACTGCGATCAATCAGGTCATGGACATGCTGAACGAGCCGGCGGCGCAGGCCGCCTATGCGCTCGACGAGCAGCTTGCCGTGCGCGTGGTCAATGGCCTGCTGCTCTATCGCCCGATCCTGCGCGCCGAAATCCATGACAATTACGGCCGCCGCATGGCGGTGCAGCAGCGCGAGGATACCGAGGGCAACTGGTTGACGCATCTTGTCGGCGCCGAGGACGAGGTGCGGACCCGGCCACTTTATGCCGCGCGCGGGCAGGAGTTGGTCGGCGAATTGCGCGTGGTGGTGGATGGCGACCAGTTCGCCGCCAATGTGGTGAACCGCATCGGCGTGGTGCTGGTCACCGGCTTTGTGCGCAATTTCTTTCTCGCCCTGCTGCTGACGGTGCTGTTCTACTACACCCTGACGCGGCCGTTGCTGGCCCTGGTGGAGCAGTTGAGCCGCGTCGATGCCGAGGACCCCACGGCTTCGCGGGTGCAGATTCCGGCACATCACCGCAACGATGAATTTGGCCTTCTGGCCAGCCGTATCAACGATATCCTGGTCGCGGCGGCGCGGCATTTGAGCGACCGCGACCGCGAGCGCGAATTGCTGCGCATGGTGCTGGATAACCTGCCGGCCCGCGTCACCTTGAAGGATACCGACCGGCGCTACATGCTGCTCAACCACCCGGCCGAATTGCTGTTCGGCATCGAGAATGCCGCCGCTGTCGGCCGTCGTGTCGATGATTTTCCGCTCACCTCGCTGGACAAGGCGAGCCGCCGCGCCTTCGTCGAACAGGCCAATATCAACGACCGGCAGTTGTTCGAGAGTGGCCAGCCGGTGATGAATTTCGAGAATACCTATCTCGACCGCGATGGCCACACCATCACCGCGCTGGAAAGCAAGGTGCCTTTGCGCGATGCCGAGGGCCGCGTGCGCGCGCTGCTCACCATCGCCACCGATATCACCGAACGCAAGCAGGCGGAGCGGGCGCTGGATGCCGCCAACACGCGGCTGCGTGCCCAGGCGCAGGATCTCGAGCGGCTGGCCGGCAGCCTGGCGCGCGAGCGCGAGCATGCCATCGCGGCCAACCGGGCCAAGAGCGAATTCCTCGCCAATATGAGCCACGAATTGCGCACGCCGCTGAATGCCGTGATCGGTTTTGCGGAAGTGATCGGGCTGCGCATGTGGGGGCCATCCTCCGAACGCTATTTTGACTACGCGCAGGATATCGTGGTGAGCGCGCGGCATCTGCTGAATGTGATCAACGATATCCTCGACATGTCGAAGATCGAGGCCGGGCGCTACGAGCTGTCGCTTGAGCCCACCGATGTTGCCCAGGTGGCGGAGGATTGCCTTACCATCGTGAAGGGCAGGGCGCGGGAAAACCGTATCGTGCTGATCAACGAACTGGGCGGCGCGGCCCTGCCGCTGCTGGAGTTGGACGCCCGTGCGGTGAAGCAGGTGCTGCTGAACCTGCTATCCAATGCCATCAAATTCACCCCGCCAGGCGGCCAGGTGCGGCTGGCCGGGGCGGTGGCCGCCGATGGCAGCGTGGAATTGCACGTGAAGGATACCGGTATCGGTATCCGCAAGGAGGATCTGGGCCGCATCTTCGAGCCGTTCTGGCAGGGCGATCCCAGCATCCGCCGGCGCACCGAGGGCACCGGCCTCGGCCTCGCCATCAGCCGCAAATTCATGGAACTGCATGGCGGCAGCCTCGAGATCACGTCGAAGGTTGGCGAAGGCACCGTGGCGATTGTCCGCTTTCCGTCACAAGTTCCTGTGAAATAACATAGATTCGCCGCTGCCCGAGTTGCCCGGCTGCCCTTGTAAGTTGGCGCCCGAGAGGCGATATTAGGCACGGATTACCTGAAGCCTGGGAGGCACTCCATCATGAGTCGACCGATCCGTGCCGGCCGACGCCATCTGGCCCTGCTTGTCTTGCTTGCCCTGCCTCTGGCGCTGACGGGCTGCGACACCGCGCGCGAGGCGCTGGGCCTGAACAAGAAGGCGCCGGATGAATTCGCCGTGGTGACCAAGGCGCCGTTGGTACTGCCGCCGGAATTCGGTCTGCGCCCGCCGGAACCCGGTGCGCCGCGACCGCAGGAAGTGACGGCGCGCGAGCGTGCCCAGGCCGCATTGAGCGGTGGTCGCGGCGAAGCCGCCGGCCAGTTGAGTCCGATGCAGCGCAGCGCCCAGGCCCAGGCCACGCCGCGCAGCCCGGGTGAGGCGCAGTTGCTGCAGCTTGCCCGCGCCAGCAATCCCGACCCGGATATCCGCCGCAAGGTGAATGACGAATTCACCCAGCTTGCCGAGCGCGACAGCCGCCTGGTCGACCGCCTGATCTTCTGGCAGAAGCCGCAGGACCCGAGCGGCACCGTGGTCGATCCGGCCAAGGAAGCCCAGCGCCTGCGCGAGAATGCCGCCCAGGGCAAGGCCGCCAATACCGGCGATGTGCCGACCGTGAAGCGCCGCGAGCGCGGCATTCTGGAAGGCATCTTTTAAGCCGCTGCCGGCTGCCCTATATGCTGCATGACAGGCCCATCCCGGTGGCCTGCCTGCCGCTGCAATAGCCCGAATGCCTTGAGGGGATCCGATGCGCCGTCTGCTCTTCGCTCTGCTCCTCGCCGGCCTGGCCGGCTTCTCTGTTGCCATTCCCGCTTCCGCCCAGGTCTTCAATCCCACCCGCTTCACGCTCGGCAATGGCCTGGAAGTGGTGCTGATCGAGGATCACCGCGCCCCCATCGTCAATCACATGGTGTGGTACAAGGTTGGCGCTGCCGATGAGGCGCCGGGCGAATCCGGCGTGGCGCATTATCTCGAACACCTGATGTTCAAGGGCACGCCCAGCGTGCCGGCGGGCGAATTCTCCAAGATCGTGGCGCGCGAAGGCGGCCGCGACAATGCCTTCACCTCGTCGGATTATACCGGCTATTTCCAGACCATTGCGCGCGACCGGCTGGAACTGGTGATGCGCATGGAGGCGGACCGTATGCACCGCCTCAGCCTCAAGGAAGCCGATGCCAAGCCGGAATTGCAGGTGGTGATGGAGGAGCGCTTAAGCCGCACCGACAATTCGCCGCGCGGCCAGTTTGGCGAACAGATGGATGCGGCGATGTATCTGGCGCATCCCTATGGCCGCCCGATCATCGGCTGGGCGCATGAAATCCAGCGCCTCAATCTGGAGAAGGCGATGGCCTTCTACCGCATGCATTACGCGCCGAACAACGCCGTGCTGATCGTCGCCGGCGATGTCACGCCCGACGAATTGCGTGCGCTGGCCGAGAAGCATTACGGCATGATCCCGATGCGCCCCGTGCCGCCGCGTTTCCGCCCGCAGGAGCCGCCGCAGCTTGCCGCGCGCCGCCTCACCATGCATGACCCGCGGGTGACGCAGCCCTCGCTGACCCGCAGCTACCTGGCGCCCAGCCGCGTGGCAGGCGAGACGCGCCATGCCGTGCCGCTTTCGGTGCTGGCGGAAATCCTGAGCAATGCCACGGGCCGGCTGCATCGCGCTTTGGTCGCCAATGATGGCCCGGCTGCCGGTGCCGGTGCCTATTACCAGTCGCTGTCGGTCGATCCCAGCACCTTCACCTTGTCTGCTTCGCCCAAATCGGGCCGCAAGATTGATGAGGTCGAGGCGGCGCTCGACAAGGTGCTGGAGACGCTGCTGAAGGAGGGCGTCACCGAATTCGAGCTGACGGCGGCGAAGAACGTGATGCTGGCCGATGCCGTCTATGCCCGCGACAGCCTGTTCGGCGCCGCGCGCACCTTCGGCGTCGCGCTCACTGCCGGCTTGAGCGTGGAGCAGGTGGAAGCCTGGCCGCAACTGGTCCGCGCCGTGACCGCTGAGCAGGTACTGGAGGCGGCGCGTCATGTCTTCGATCTGCGCCGCTCGGTCACCGGGCTGTTGCTGCCTAAAGAACAGAGTTGAGGAGTAGGCCGATGCGTCGCTGGTTCCTGGCCCTTGTCGTGCTGCTGTTGCCGCTGGCCGCCCAGGCCGGCCCGAAGATCGAGCGCGTGGTCGGCGCCAGCGGTGTCGAAGCCTGGCTGGTGCGCGAGCCGAAGATTCCGATGATCGCGCTACAGGCGGTATGGCGCGGCGGTTCGGCTACCGATCCCACTGGCCTCGAAGGCCGCGCTGCCATCGCTGCCGACCTGCTCACCGAAGGCGCCGGCGATCTCGATGCCGAAGCTTACCAGTCGGCCTTGCGTGCCGATGCGATTTCCATCGATGCCTCGGCCGACCGCGATTATCTCTCGCTCAACCTGCGCACGCTGTCGGAGAAGCGCGAGCGCGCCTTCGAGCTGCTGGCGCAGACCCTGACGCAGCCGCGTTTCGATGCCGAGCCGATCCAGCGTGTGAAGGCGCAGGCCCTGGTGGCGGCGCAGCGGGCGCGCACCTCTCCCGGCAGCATCGCCAATAACCGCTTCATGGCCATCGCCTTCCCGGGCCACCCCTATGGCCGCCCAGCCCAGGCCTCGGCGGAAAGCCTGGAACGCCTCAGCGCCGGTGATTTCGGCGCCTACGTCAAAAGCGTGCTGGCGCGGCGCAATCTGGTGATCGGCGTGGTCGGCGATATCGCGCCGGAAGAACTGAAGCGGCTGCTGGACCTGAGCTTCGGCAAGCTGCCGCTGGAGCCGCAGCTTGAACTGCCGGGCAAGACCGTGCCGCAGGTGGCCGCCAAGCCTGTCGTGGTGCCCTATGCCAACCCGCAGAGCATTGTGCTGTTCGGTGCGCCGGGCCTGCTGCGCGACGATCCTGATTATTACGCCGCCACGGTGCTGAACTACGTGCTTGGCGGGGGCAGTTTCTCCTCGCGCCTGATGGAAGAGATCCGCGAAAAGCGTGGCCTGGTCTATTCGGTTTCCACCGGCCTGCAGCCGATGCCGGCGGCGGGCCTGTTCGCCGGCTCGCTTTCCACCCGCAACGAGCAGGTGGGGCAGGCTTTGGGCCTGGTGCGCGAGAACCTGCTCACTCTGGCGCGCGATGGCCTCACCGATGGCGAGATCGCCAATGCCAAGGCTTATCTCACCGGTTCCTTCCCGCTGCGGCTGTCATCCAATTCTGCCATTGCCGGCATGCTGACGGCGATGCAGCTTGCCGGACTGGGCATGGATTACATCGACCGCTATGCCGATTACATCAACGCCGTGACGCCCGATGATATCCGCCGCGTGGCGCAGCGCCTGTTTGCCAATGGCGATCTGCTGGTCGTTGTGGTCGGCGAGCCCGGCGGGCTGGGCGGCTGAGCCTGCATGCCGATCCGCCGCCTGCCGGAAACCCTGGTCAACCGCATCGCTGCCGGCGAAGTGGTGGAGCGTCCGGCTTCGGCGGTGAAGGAATTGGTGGAGAATGCGCTGGATGCCGGCGCGCGTCGCGTCGATGTCACTATCAGCAATGGTGGCCGCACGCTGATCAGCGTGGTGGATGACGGCATTGGCATGGCAGCGGATGAACTGCCCGTCGCCGTGGAGCGCCACGCCACTTCAAAGCTCCCGGGTGATGACCTGCTCGATATCAAGTGGCTCGGCTTCCGTGGCGAGGCTTTGCCCTCCATCGGCGCGGTCAGCCGGCTCACCCTGGTCAGCCGGCGCAAGGGCGATGAGAGCGGTTATGCGCTGAAGGTGGAAGGCGGCGCGGTCGGCAAGGTGAAACCGGCAGCCGCTGGCTTCGGCACCCGCATCGAGGTGCGCGACCTGTTCTATGCCGTGCCGGCGCGGCTGAAATTCCTTAAATCTGAGCGCTCGGAATCCCTGGCGGTGCAGGAGATCGTGCGCCGCCTGGCCATGGCCCATGCCGAAGTCGGTTTCACCCTGCAGGAAGATGGCCGCACCAGCTTTCGTGCCGACGCATCGCAGGCCGAGATGCTGCCCGAGGAAAGCCGGCTGCGGCGCCTGGAGCAGATTCTGGGCCGCGACTTCGCCGACAACGCGCTGCCCATCGAAGCCGAGCGCGAGGGCATCCGGCTGACCGGTTTCGCCGGCTTGCCGACCTATAATCGCGGCAATGCGCAGCACCAGTATCTGTTCGTGAATGGCCGCCCGGTGCGCGACAAGCTGTTTGTCGGCGCGGTGCGCGGCGCCTATGCCGATTTCCTCAGCCATGACCGGCATCCGGTGGTGGCTTTGTTCCTGGAACTGCCTGCCGAGCAGGTGGATGTGAATGTGCATCCGGCCAAAGCGGAAGTGCGCTTTCGCGATCCCGGCCTGGTGCGCGGCCTGATCGTCGGTGCGCTGCGCCATGCGCTGGCGGCGGCCGGCCATCGCGCTTCCACCACGGTGGCGCAGGTGGCGCTTGGCGCCCTGGGTCGCGCCGCCGCTGCGCCGACCATGCCGCTGCCGTTTTCCGGCGGGAATGGTCCGGCACGGCCGAATGTCTATGCCTACCAGCCGGAGCGTTTCGCGCCGGCCCTGGCCGATGCCGTGGCGCTCTACAATGCGCCGCCGCCGGAAGCCGGGTCCGGTTTGCAGCCGCAGGCGCGCGCCGATGAAACGCCGGGGCATATTGCGCCGGGCAATTTCCCGCTCGGCGCTGCAAGGGCACAGCTTCACGCCACCTATATCGTGGCGCAGACTGAGCAGGGCATCGTCATCGTGGATCAGCATGCCGCCCATGAGCGCCTGGTCTATGAGCGCATGAAACAGCATCTCAGCACAGGCAAGGTGCCGCGCCAGATGCTGCTGCTGCCCGAAGTCGTCGAACTGAACGAAGCCGAGGCCGCCCGTGTCGCCGCCCGTGCCGAGGAATTGGCCGAGCTTGGCCTGGTGTTGGAAGCCTTCGGCGCCGGCGCCATTCTTGTCCGCGAAGTGCCGGCGCTGCTCGGCGATGGCGACGTGAAGGGCCTGATCCGCGACCTTGCCGACGATCTCTCGGAATACGATGCCGCGCTGTCGCTCAAGGAGCGGCTGGAGGATGTCTGCGGCACCATGGCCTGCCATGGCAGCGTGCGGGCCGGGCGGCGGCTCACCACGGATGAGATGAACGCGCTACTGCGCCAGATGGAAGCGACGCCGCATTCCGGCCAGTGCAACCACGGCCGCCCGACCTATGTGGAATTGCAGCTCGCCGATATCGAAAAGCTGTTCGGCCGGCGCTGATTAATTCAGCACAGGCCGTGCCCGCTCGGCGATGCCGCGCAGGTCGGCGCCCTTGGGCAGGGTGCCGAAAGCGTGGCCCCAGTCGCCGGCCAGCCGCGAGGCGCAGAAGGCATCCGCCACCGCAGCCGGCGCACCGCGCACCAGCAGCGCACCCTGCAGGGTCAGCATCATGCGCTCGACCACGCGCCGCGCCCGGCTTTCGATATCGGCGACATCGGCGAATTCGGCCTTCAGCCCGGCAATCGCCTGATCGAGGCGCTTGTCGGCACCGCTGGCGGAATCGATCTCGGCCAGGAATACGTCCAGCGCATCGCCGGATTTCATCAGCGCACGCAGCACGTCCAGGCACATCACGTTGCCAGAGCCTTCCCAGATCGAATTGAGCGGGATTTCCTTGTACAGCATGCCCATCGGGCCTTCATCGACATAGCCGTTGCCGCCCAGCACCTCCATGGCTTCCACCACGGCCATCGGCGCCCGCTTGCACACCCAGTATTTTACCGCCGGGGTGCAGAGCCGCATGAAGGCGGCTTCCGCCGCGTCCATGTCGCGGCGGTCGAAGGCACGGGCGAGGCGCAAGGCCAGCGAGGTCGCGGCTTCCGATTCAAGCGCCAGGTCGGCCACCACGTTGGTCATCAGCGGCTGGTCGATCAGGTGGCGCTGGAAGGCGCGGCGATGGCTGGCATGGTGCAGGGCCTGCGCCACGGCGCCGCGCAGCAGGCCGGCCGAGCCGAGCGCGCAATCGAGCCGCGTGTAGGTGCCCATCTCGATGATGGTGGGCACGCCACGGCCTTCCTCGCCGAGCAGCTTGCCCCAGGCGCCGTGGAATTCCACTTCTGACGAGGCATTCGACTTGTTGCCGATCTTGTCCTTCAGGCGCTGGATGCGAATTTCATTGCGCGTGCCATCGGGCTTGAAGCGCGGCACGAAGAAGCAGCTCAAGCCGCCCGGCGCCTGGGCCAGCACCAGATGCGCGTCGCATTGCGGTGCCGAGAAGAACCATTTATGCCCGGTGATGATGAAGCCGCCCTGGCCATCGGGCTCGGCCCGCGTGGTGTTGGCGCGCACATCCGATCCGCCCTGTTTCTCGGTCATGCCCATGCCGAGCAGCACCGAGGTCTTTTGCTCTATCGGCGCCGAACGTTTGTCATAGCGGCGGTCATAGATTTTCGGCAGCCAGGTCTTGGCAATCTCGGCATCGCGGCGCAAGGCCGGCACCGAACCATAGGTCATGGTGGTGGGGCATTGGCTGCCCGGCTCGATCTGCGCATGCATGATATAGGCAGCCGCGCGGGCGACATGGGCCCCGGGCTTCGGGTCGGCCCAGGGTGCGCTATGCAGGCCCTGGCCGATGATCAGGCCCATGATCTGATGCCAGGCGGGATGGAATTCCACCTCGTCGCGGCGATGGCCGAAACGGTCGAAGAGTTGCAGTTGCGGCGGGAATTTATGCGCCAGCCGACCGGCCTCGATGGTTTCCGGCGCCCCCAGTTTGGCGCCATAGGCGGCAAGATCAGCCTCGGCCCAGGCAGCACCTTCGCGGCTGGCGGCATCGCTAAGCGCGCGGTCGGAGGTGAAGAGATTGTGGCCTTCCAGCGCTGGCGGCTGGTTGAGCACTTCATGGGTCTCGAAGGCGTTGAGCGCGGACATGGCGTTTCTCCCGGAACTTTGCCGCGACTCTAGCAGTGAAGCGGACTAAGAAAAGCCTGCCCCCGCGTAAACGGGCCGCAAAAATGCCACAGCGCCAAAAAACGGCAGTATAGCCGACTTAAGCTGCGCCGATTGTCTGGCGCGGCTGCTGCCGCTGGAAGCATTCATCGAGCAGGGGGCGTGAACCTCAAAAGCGCATCGCCAGGTTCAGTCGCGCCTGGGCCAGCGCCGGATCGGCATAGCCGCCCCAGGCTTCCTGGCTGATCGAATAGGCGGCCATCAGGGTCATGGCGCGGCGGTCCAGCGCCAGCGGTGTCCAGTGCATCTGCATATCCAGGCTTTGCTGCTGGCCGGCGATGGGCAACGCGTTACGGGTCGTCAGGTCGCGCTTCTGGCCGAGGGCGAATTCGTGGCTGGCGGTGAAATTCAGGCTGTCGCTTAAGGGCACGCCGATCTGCAGGCCGAAGCTGTTTATGTCGCGCCGTTCCGCTGCACGGTATTCGTTCTGCCGCTGTGCCGAGAGGCCGAACTTGTAGCCGCTGGCGAAATGCTGCGCCAGGGAGACGCGGTGTCGGTCCCGGCTGATCGAGGCAGCGGGATCGGCGGCATCGAACAGGCTGTCATAGCCGGCGGAAAGCGTCAGGGTCAGGTTCTGGCTGAGCAGGGCGGAAGCCTGGTTGTCGACGCCGAGGCGTCGCGCACCGCTGCCGGCCAGATCGCTCCAGATCAGCGCGGCATCGGGATTGACCTTGAACTTTACGCCATACTCCTCATAGGCGAGGCCGAACTTGCCTTTCAGCGTGTTGGTCTCGCTTTCGGCATCAATACTGCGACTCAGCGCGTCCGTGCCAGTAAGGGTGAGGCCATCCAGCAGCGGCAGGTCATAGCCGGTGAGCGGTGTAGCCGTCGTGCTGTAGGTTCTGACCTGATAGGGCTGGGCGTGGTTCGGCGTTGTGAGGTCGATATCCTGCATATCCAGCAGCGGACGCTGGCCCAGCAGCATCAAGGCCGGTGTTGGATCGTAGAGCGGTGGCAAACTGCTGTCGCGACCGATGCCGCAGATCGCGGCATCATCGGGACTGACGAAAAGCGGGCAGTCCGGGAACGCATCCTGGGCCAATGCCGGGCCAGTGGAACCCAGCAGCAGAACGGCACAGGTAGCGGCAAAGCGATGCACTCCCCCTCCACGGCATGAATAAGCAGCGGCATGCAGTGGAGGGAGACTCGCCGGTTACTGTGGCGGAATTTGGGCGGCGATTATTCCGCAGCCTGTTTCACTTCTTCAGCCTTGCCGAAGCCACCAGCCGAAGGCGTGGAGATGACGAAGACATCGCCGGGCTGCATCGGCGTCGAGCAGCGGCCCTCAAGCTCGTCGCGCTTGCCATTGGATCGCTCCACCCATTGCCGGCCGGTTTCGCCCTGGCAGCCGCCTTCGAGGCCGAACGGCGGCACAATGCGATGGGACGAGAGCAGCGTCGCGGTCATCGGCTCCAGGAAGCGCATGCGGCGGATGGTGCCGTCGCCGCCCTTGTGCTTGCCCTTGCCGCCGGAACCGCGCCGGATGCGGAAGGATTCCAGCAGCACGGGGAAGCGGAATTCCAGCACTTCCGGATCGGTGAGGCGGGCATTGGTCATATGGGTGTGCACAGCGTCGCAGCCATCGAATGTCGCCCCGGCGCCGCTGCCGCCGCAGATCGTCTCGTAATACTGGTAATCGTTATTGCCGAAGGTGAAATTGTTCATCGTGCCCTGGGCTGCCGACATCACGCCCAGCGCGCCGAAGATGGTGTCGGTGATGCACTGGCTGGTTTCAACATTGCCGGCCACCGTGGCGGCCGGGAACACCGGGTCCAGCATCGAGTTCTTCGGGATGATGATTTCCAGCGGCTTCAGGCAGCCGCCATTCAGCGGGATGTCGCTATCCACCAGGCAGCGGAAGGCATAGAGCACGGCAGCGACGCAGACCGCCGTCGGCGCGTTGTAATTGGTCGGGTGCACGCCGGACGTTCCGGTAAAGTCGATCTTTGCCGTTCTATCGGCGTGATTGACCGTCACCTTAACCTTGATCTCATAGCCGTCATCCATCGGATAGGTGAATTCGCCGTCCTTCAGGCGGCTGATCACGCGGCGTACGGATTCCTCCGCATTATCCTGCACATGGTTCATGTAGGCGCGCACCACATCCAGGCCGAACTGATCGACCATCTTGCGCAGTTCCTGGGCGCCCTTTTCGCAGGAAGCGATCTGCGCCTTGAGGTCGGCGACATTCTGGAACGGGTTACGTGAGGGATACTGGCCGGATTTCAGCAGCGCGACGATCTCGTCTTCCAGGAACCGGCCGCCATCCACCAGCAGCACGTTATCCAGCAGCACGCCTTCATCGGCGACAGTGCGACTGTCGGGCGGCATCGAGCCCGGCGTGGTGCCGCCGATATCGGCATGATGGCCGCGACTGCCGAGATAGAACAGCACCTCCTTGCCGGCCTTGTCAAAAACCGGGGTGATCACCGTGACATCGGGCAGATGCGTGCCGCCGGCATAGGGCGCATTCAGCACATAGACATCGCCGGGCTTCATGTTGCCGGCGCGCTTGCGCATCACGGTCTTGATCGATTCCGACATCGAGCCGAGATGCACCGGCATATGCGGCGCATTGGCGATCAGCTCGCCATCCAGATCGAAGATGGCGCAGGAGAAATCCAGGCGCTCCTTGATATTCACCGAATAGGCGGTCTTTTCCAGCACGCTGCCCATCTGCTCGGCAATCGACATGAACAGGTTGTTGAAGATTTCCAGCATCACCGGATCGACGTCGGTACCGATGGCCTTGCGCTCGGGCAGGGCCTCGACGCGCTTCAGCACCAGGTCGCGGCGCTCGGTAAGCCGGGCCTGCCAGCCCGGCTCCAGCACGATGGTCGACGTGCTTTCGGTGATGATCGCCGGGCCGTTCAGCTTTTCGCCCGGATTCAGCTTCTCACGGTCATAGACTGGCGTGTCATGCCATTTGCCGGCCATGTAGGCGCGGCGGCGGGCAAGTGCTGGAATGGCTTCGGGCGCGCGAATCTCGCCGATGGCTTCCACGCTATCGGGTGCGCGCTCGCCTTCGCCCACCACTTCCACAGCCACCGAGCCGGCGATGAGCTGCTTTTCCGGGCTGATGAAACCGAAACGCTGGCGATGCGCGGTTTCGAAAGCGGCCTTGGTGCTCTCCAGGTCGCCGAAATCCACCACCAGCGGCGAATCCGAGCCACCATAGCGCAGGTGCAGCTTGCGCAGAATGGTGACGCGCTCCGGCGCCACGCCCTGGCGCAGCATCTCGGCCCGTGCTTCTTCGGCCAGCGCATCGAGTTCCTTGGCCAGCGCGGGCAGGGCGGCGGCCTCGAAGCTGCGCTCCACGGTCTTTTCCTTCAGCACGCGCATGTCGGCCAGGCCCATGCCATAGGCGGAAAGCACGCCGGCCAGCGGATGCAGCAGCACTTCCGTCATGCCGAGCGCATCGGCCACCAGGCAGGCATGCTGGCCGCCAGCACCGCCGAAGCTGGTCAGCACATACTTGGTCACGTCATAGCCGCGCGCGACGGAAATCTTCTTGATCGCGTTGGCCATGTTCTCAACCGCGATGGCGAGGAAGCCCTCGGCCATTTCCTCGATGCTGCGGCTATCGCCGCTTTCGGCTTTCACGCGCGCCTGCAGTTCGGCGAATTTCGTCTTGACAATTTCGGCATCCAGCGGCTGGTCGCCATTGGGGCCGAACACGGCGGGGAAGAAATCGGGTTGCAGCTTGCCCAGCACCACGTTGCAGTCGGTGACGGCGAGCGGGCCGCCGCGCCGGTAGCAGGCCGGGCCGGGATTGGCGCCGGCTGAATCCGGGCCGACGCGGTAGCGCGCACCATCGAAATGCAGGATCGAGCCGCCGCCGGCAGCCACTGTGTTGATCAGCATCATCGGCGCGCGCATGCGCACGCCCGCGACCATGGTCTCGAAGGCGCGCTCGTATTCGCCGTCGTAATGGCTTACATCGGTGGAGGTGCCGCCCATGTCGAAGCCGATCACCTTGGCGAAGCCGGCCCGGGTCGAGGTCTGCACCAAGCCGACCACGCCGCCGGCCGGGCCTGATAGGATGCTGTCCTTGCCCTGGAAGTAATTGGCGTCCGCCAGGCCGCCATTCGACTGCATGAACATCAGCCGCAGGTTATTCTTTTCCGCGTCGAGCTGGCTCGCCACCTGATCGACATAGCGCCGCAGGATCGGCGAGACATAGGCATCCACCACAGTGGTATCGCCACGGCTGACGAACTTGATCAGCGGGCTGACCTGGTGGCTGGCGGAAACCTGGCTGAAGCCGATCTGGCGGGCGAGTGCCGCCACCTTGGCCTCATGCTCAGGGTAGCGGTAGCCATGCATGAACAGCACCGCGCAGGCGCGGATGCCATCAGCATAGGCGGCCTTCAACGCGGCTTCGGCGGCGGCGAGGTCGAGCGGGGTTTCGATCGAGCCATCGACCCGCACGCGCTCCGGCACTTCCACCACGCGCTCGTAAAGCATCTCGGGCAACTGGATATGCAGCGCGAACAGCTTCGGCCGGGTCTGGTAGCCGATGCGGAGCTGGTCGCCAAAGCCTTCGGAGACCAGCAGCAGCACGCGGTCGCCCTTGCGCTCGAGCAGCGCATTGGTCGCCACCGTGGTGCCCATCTTCACCGCCTTGATGGCGCCGGCGGGCAGCGGCTCGCCATTCTTGAGCCCCAGCAGGTCGCGAATGCCCTGCACGGCGGCATCCTTGTAGCGTTCCGGGTTTTCCGAGAGCAGCTTGTGGGTGACGATGCTGCCATCGGGCTTGCGGCCAACGATGTCGGTGAAAGTGCCGCCGCGATCGATCCAGAACTCCCACTGCGCGCTCATCTGATCCTCCGTTCAAGGTGACGGCACCATCCCAGGACGTTGATAAATTGTCAACGAATAGTCATCGTCCTAAAGCGAGGCGGCGGCGCGGGCGGCCTGGTCGTAGAGGCCGGACAGGGCCCGCATGGTCTCGGCGATGCGGGCGATCTCGCCCGGCTGTCGGCCGATCAGGGCGGCGGCCTCGGCCAGCAATTCCTCGCGCACCTTGCGATAGCTGAGGCAGGCCTCGCGGCCCGCCGCCGTGGTGGAATAGTGGATTTCCTTGCCGCGTTTCTCGCCGCTCACCAGCCCCAGGCGCTGCAGCTTCTTGAGGCCGTAATTGACGGTGTGGCTGTCTTCCACATTCAGCACCAGGCAGAGATCGGCCAACCGCTTCGGGCGGTCGCGGTGATTCACGCCATGCAGCACCATCACGTCCAGCGCCGCCAGGTCCGGCGTGCCGGCGGCATTCATGCAGCGCACGATCCAGCGGTTGAAGGCATTGGCGGTCATCATCAGGGCAAACTCGAATTCGCTGAGTTCGCTCAGGCGTTCGGATGCGAGATGCGCCGAGGAAACGATCGGCCGGTGGGTTCGCGTTCCCACGGCGGTTTCTTGGGCTTTTGCCGCTTTTGTCACCTTGTTGCCCGGCTTCTTGCCTGCCGCTGCCATCTGCGCCCCCAATGTTCTGCCGTATGTTCCGCTGCCGGCGCAGTAAAGCCGTTCCCGTCCACGAGGCCAAGAGCCGGGCCCGTTCCGGCGCATAACCGTCATGCAGGCCATGCATGGCAGGGGCGCGTTCTTTTCTGGCCCCCCTGTGGGCGCTTTGATAGTGTCCCGCGATGCGTCCCCTGCACCTTTTGCTGCTTATATCCATTTGCGCCGTCTGGGGCTTCAATTTCGTTGCCTCGAAACTCGCCGTTGGCCACTTCCCGCCGATCTTTTTCACCGGCCTGCGCTTCCTCGGGCTCGGGCTGCTGCTGCTGCCCTGGCTGAAGCTGCATAAGGGGCAGATGAGCCTGGTGCTGCAGATCGCACTGTTCATGGGCACGCTGCATTTCGCGCTGATGTTCAATGCCATCAAGATGGCGCATGATGTTTCGGTCATCGCCGTGATCGTGCAGCTTGGAGGGCCGGTATCGGCCCTGCTGGCCTGGCTGATGCTGGGCGAAACGGTGCGCTGGCGCCGTGGCCTTGGCATCGCGCTGGCCTTCATCGGCTCGGTGGTGATGAGCTTCGATCCCGCCATCCTGACCTATGGCATGGCGCTGCTGATCTGCCTGCTGGCAATGGTATCCATGTCCTACGGCCAAGTGCTGGTGCGCCGTATCCAGCATGTCGATCCGCTGGCGATGCAGGCCTGGATCGGCGTGGCTTCTGCGCCCGGCCTGCTGCTGCTGTCGTATTTCTTCGAACAGGGTCAATGGCAGGCAACACAGGCCGCCGGCTGGGGCGAATGGTCGTTGCTGGCCTATTCGATCATCGGCGTGTCGCTGTTTGGCCATGGCGGCGTCTATTACCTGCTGCGGCTTTACCCCGTCGCCCTGGTCAATCCGGGTGTGACCATGGCGCCGGTGATGGGCATCCTGTTCAGCGTCATCATCCTGGGAGAGCGCCTGAGCGAACGGGCGCTGATCGGCGCCGCGATCACCCTGCTGGGCGTGCTGATCGTTACCCTGCGCGATAGCCAGATTGCCGACAAGAAGCCGGCGCAGAGTGTGGAAGAACGCGCCGCGCTGGCGGCAGCGAAGGTCAAAGCTGGTTCGGATTAAGTGGAGTTGAGGGCATGACGGATGTAGTGACCATGCTCGAGCGCGCCTCGCCGAATTTCGACGAACGCCGGTGCCGCAAGCCGGTGGATATGGTGGTGCTGCATTATACCGGCATGCAGACGGCGGAAGCGGCCTTGAACCGCCTGACCGATGCGGAAGCCAAGGTTTCGGCGCATTACGTGGTCGACGAGGATGGCACGATCACCCGGCTGGTGGCGGAAGAGGCGCGCGCCTGGCATGCCGGCGTCGCTTTCTGGCGCGGCATCCGCGATGTGAACGCGCGCTCCATCGGCATCGAACTGGTCAATCCCGGCCATGAATTCGGCTACCGGCCGTTCCCGGAAGCACAGATCGCGGCTTTGCTGCCGTTGCTGCAGCAGATCAAGACGCGGCATTCGATTCCGGCCGCCGGGTTCATCGGCCATTCCGACGTGGCACCGCAACGCAAGGAAGATCCGGGCGAACTGTTCCCCTGGGCGCGGCTGGCGCAGGCCGGCTTCGGCCTGTGGCCCAGCCCCGAATTCCGCCCCTCGCCGCATGCGCCGGAACTGCGCCCGGGCATGAAAAGCGGGGCTGTGGTGGACCTGCAGGTGGCGCTCGACCGCATCGGCTACGGCATCGAGGGCAGCGGCATCTATGACCCGCTGACCGAGACGGTGGTGCGCGCTTTCCAGCGCCATTGGCGGCCGGCGCGGATCGACGGCATCGCCGATCCGGAAACCACCAGCCTGATTCACCACATCGCGCAAAGAGCTTAAACTGGGCGCTTGATACTGGCGCCTCGCGGGTCTATTGCTCGCGGCGGTGCCAGATGGCTGGACGGCCGCGCTCTTTCGGGGGCGAGGAAAGTCCGGGCTCCACGGAAAAGCGGTGCCGGGTAACACCCGGCGGGGGCGACCCCAGGGACAGTGCCACAGAGAACAGACCGCCGCCGCCAGCAATGCCGGCGGCAAGGGTGAAAAGGTGCGGTAAGAGCGCACCGCGCGCCTGGCAACAGGAGCGGCATGGCAAACCCCACCGGGAGCAAGACCAAATAGGGATGGCGGCTTGCGCAAGCAGGCGAGGCTTTTTCCGGCCTGCCATCCGGGTCGGTCGCGCGAGGCATCCGGCAACGGATGTCCCAGAGGAATGGCCGTACAGCCCACGCAAGTGGGTGGACAGAACCCGGCTTACAGGCCGTCTGGCACCATTGTATTTATCGATTCACGCGCATCATGAAGGCCTCGCCGATCTGGCTCGGGCAGGGCATGAAATACGGCTCGAAAAGTTGCGAAAAGCCTTCTCTGGCGCGGGTATCCACGCACCAGGCCTCGCCGCTGTCGGTGACCACGGCCAGGCCGCCGCGGCGCAATTCGAAATGCTGCGGATTGGCCGCGAACATCTCGGCGTTGACACCGCAGGCCACCGCGACAAGGCGGCGGTTGCGCGGATCCATGGCCAGGCAATAGGCCGGATTGGCGGCGAAGAATATCTGGTTCCGCTCGCGCACCGTGCGGGTGATGAAGAAGCCCTGAGTCTGGTTGTCGATGCTGAATTCGCAGGGGCTCAGCAGCACATCGGGGCGCAGCCGGGTGATGTCGCTGCCTGTCGGCTGCACCGTGAGGCATTGGTTGTTGGCGGTGCTGGCGACGACGGAAAAACGCTTCAGTGCCGGGGCTTGGCGCGGCAGGAATTCATTGATGCCGATCTGGGCCCGCGCGGCCGGTATGGCAGCGGCAAGCAGCGGCAGGACAGCCAGCAGGGCCAGGCGGGCCAGGGTCGCTAGGGCAGGGGGACTGAAGCGCACTCGTTCCTCCGGTCTATGTCCCCCGGTGTAGCGGCTCCCGCGCCCCCCCGGCAAGGGTTCATTCTTCCCCAAAGGAACGAGAACAAAACAAGGCATTGCCCAGGTGAGCTACCGCAGCCAAGTTTCTGAAATCTTTAGGCCGAATCGCCATGCCGGCCCAATCATTCTCCATTGACGCCCATCCTAGCCCATGCTATCCCATAACATCCCAAAGGGGCAGTATTTCCGGCCTTTGGGCGGGGCAGCGGGCCGTTTCGACGGCTTTTGGGGGGCATTGTGGAAGTTTTCCTCTCCACATTTCGGAATCGGATCGATGCCAAGGGGCGGATTTCCGTGCCTGCGCCGTTCCGCGCCCTGCTCGGCCGCCAGGGTCCCGAAGGCGGCGTCTATCTCGGCCCTGACTGGGTGGCTGATGCCACCTACGAAGCCCGCGCCCTGGTGGCGGGCGGCAACGAGTATCTCAAGGGCGTGCATGGCCGCATCGCCGCGATGCCGGAATTCTCCGCCGAGCGCGCCGACCTTGAAGACACCCTGCTGGCTTCCCTGACCCTGGCGCAGTTCGACGGCGAAGGCCGCATCGTGCTGCCGCAGGCTTTGCTCGAGCATGCCGGCCTAGCCGCGCCGGGCGAGGCGGTGTTCGTCGGTCGTGGCCGCAATTTCCAGCTTTGGGAGCCGAAGGCCTGGGCCGAGCGCGATGCGGCGGCCAAGGCGCGGCTCAAGACGCAGTTGAAATCGGGGGCGATATCGTGAGCGCCGGCATGGCCTCTGGCTTCGGCCATGATCCTGCCGCAAAGGCCATGCATCTTCCCGTTCTCTGCGCGGAAGTTGTTGCAGCCTTGGCGCCGCGCGATGGCGAGGTTTTCGTGGATGGTACGTTTGGTGCCGGGGGGTATTCCGGCGCGTTGTTGGCGGCGGCGGATTGCAAGGTCTATGGCATCGACCGCGATCCCACCGTGGAGATGCATGCCGCGCGGGTTGGTGCGGCGCATCCGGGCCGCTTCCGCCTGCTGCGCGGCCGTTTCGGCGCCATGGCGGAATTGCTGGCCGATGAGGGCATCGATGGTGTCGATGGCGTGACGCTGGATATCGGCGTTTCCTCGATGCAGCTCGACCAGGCTGAGCGCGGCTTTTCCTTCCAGCAGGATGGCCCGCTGGACATGCGCATGGATGCCTCAAGCGGCGAGAGCGCCGCCGATGTGGTGAACAGCCGCGACGAGGCCGAGCTGGCCGATATCATCTATCTCTATGGCGAGGAGCATCGCTCGCGCGCCATCGCCCGCGCCATCGTCAAGGCGCGTGCCGAGGCCCCGATCACCCGCACGCTGCAACTCGCCGCCATCGTTGCCCGCGTGGTACGCGGCAAGCCCGGCCATCATCCGGCCACCCGCACCTTCCAGGCGTTGCGCATCCATGTGAATGACGAACTGGGCGAACTGCGCCGTGGCCTGCTGGCGGCAGAACGCCTGCTCAAGCCCGATGGCCGCCTCGCCGTGGTGTCGTTCCATTCGCTGGAAGACCGCGTAGTGAAGCAGTTTCTCGACCGCCGCGCCGGCAAGGGCGGCGGCACCTCGCGCCATCTGCCGGAAAATCCCGCCGCCGTCCGCGCGCCGTCCTTCGCCCCGATCCACAAGGGCGCGATCACGGCAGGCGAACAGGAAGCGGAAGCCAATCCGCGTGCCCGCTCGGCCAAGCTGCGCGCCGCCCGCCGCACCGACGCCGCCGCCTGGCCGGCCGACGACATGCAGGAGGCCGCATGAGCCGCGGTTTCTCCTTCATTGCCCTGCTGCTGCTCGGCATCGTCGCCTTCGGTCTGTACCAGCTTTCCTATGAAGTGCAGCGCCTGGAAGACGAACTGGTGGAACTCAACCGCGCTTTGGGCCAGGAGCGCGAGACCATCGGCGTGCTGCAGGCCGAGTGGAGCTACCTGGCGCGTCCGGAATACCTGCAGGACAAGGCGCAGCGCCTGCTCGACATGAAGCCGGCTACCGCGCGGCAGATCACCCGCATCGAGGACCTGCCCTGGCGCCAGGAGCGCGTCGCGCCGCCGGTCGCCATGCCGGCTCAGCCGGCGCCGGCCGCCGTGGCTGCCGCGCCGCAGGCTCCAGTTCAGGCTGCTCCCATGCCGGCTCAGCAAGTCCAAGTGCCGCAAGTTCAGGCGCCGCAGGCTCAGGCGCTCGCTGTGGCGCAGCCGGTGGCGGCCAAGCAGGCGGCGACGCTTGACGATATGGATGGCGATGTGGCTGCCGTGCTCGGCGCCATGCGCGGCAGCAGCGACAAGCCGGCCGACGACAAGAAGCGGGGGCTGCGCTGATGGCACTGTTCCGCCGCACCCCGAAGCCGCGCCCGCCCTGCACGCCCGCCGATATTCCCGGCCGTCCGGCCCTGGTGAAGCTGGAAGGCGAGACCAAGCAGGCGCTGGAAACCGGCCGCTCGCGCCTGGTCATCGGCATCGCGCTGTTCTCGCTGCTGTTCTGCGTCCTGGCAGGTCGCCTGGTGTGGCTCACCGCGATCAAGGGCGTGTCGGAACCCGCCGTGGCGCGCGGCAGCAATCTGGAATTGCTGGCCAAGACCGTGCTGATGGAGCGTCAGCCGGTGGTGGATCGCAACGGCCAGATGCTGGCGACCAACCTCAAGACCGCCTCGCTGTTCGCCGATCCGCGCAAGATCATCAATCCGGATCAGGCGGCGGTGCGGCTGGCCCAGACCCTGCCGGAATTCACCGTTGCCGACCTGCAGAACAAGCTGGCGCCGGGCAAGAGCTTCGTGTGGATCAAGCGCAACCTGACGCCGCGCCAGCAATATGAAGTGAACCGCCTCGGCATTCCGGGCCTGTATTTCCACACCGAGCAGAAGCGCGTCTATCCGCAGGGCAATCTGGCGGTGCATGTGCTCGGCTATACCGATATCGACGGCAAGGGCATTGCCGGCATCGAGCAGTATTTCGACGACAGCCTGCGCGATCCCGCCCGCACCGGCGACCCACTGGAACTCAGCATCGACATCCGTGTGCAGCATATCGTGCGCGACGAACTCTCCAAGGCGGTGCAGTTCTTCGAAGCCATCGGCGGCGGCGCCATCGTGCTCGATATTCATACCGGCGAGATCGTGTCGCTGGTCAGCCTGCCGGATTTCGACCCGCTCAATCCGGGCGAAGCCTCCAAGGATGCGCGCTTCAACCGCATCACGCTTGGCGTCTACGAAATGGGCTCGACCATGAAGACGCTGAATACCGCCATGGCGCTGGATTATGGCACGGTGAAGCTCTCGGGCGGCTATGACGCTACCAACCCGATCCAGATTTCCCGCTTCCAGATTCGCGACGATCATCCGAAGCGCCGCTGGCTCAGCGTGCCGGAAATCTACATGTATTCCTCCAACATCGGTTCGGCCAAGATGGCCGTCGATGTCGGCCCGAATTTGCAGCGCGAATTCATGGGCAAGATCGGCATGCTGAACAAGGTGGCGCTGGAACTGCCCGAAATCGGCGCGCCGCTGATCCCGCGCAACTGGAAGACCGTCGAAACCATGACCATTGCCTTCGGCCATGGCCTGTCGGTGACGCCGCTGCAACTCGCTACCGCTACCGCCGCGATGATCAATGGCGGCGTGCTGCATCCGCCCACTCTGGTGAAGCGTCCGCCGGGCCTGCCGGTGCCGGGCCGCCAGGTGATCAAGCCGGAAGTATCGGACGTGATGCGCAAGCTGATGCTGCTGGTGGTGGAAGAGGGCACCGGCAAGAAGGCCGATGTGGAAGGCTATCTCGTCGGCGGCAAGACCGGCACCTCGGAAAAGATCGGTGCGCGCGGCGGCTATAATCGCAAGGCGCTGTTCAACACCTTCGTCGCCGGCTTCCCGATGCATAAGCCGCGCTACCTCGTGCAGGTGATGATCGACGAGCCGAAGCCGCAGAAGGGCACCTATGGTTTTGCCACGGCCGGCTGGACTTCGGCGCCGACGGCTGGGCGCATCATTTCGCGCATCGCGCCGCTGCTCGGCGTGCCGCCGGTGGACGAGAATGCACCGGACCTCAAGCAAGCCATGTATGTGCCGGTGACCGGCGTGCGGACGCAGGAGAAGAAAATTGCGTCTCAATGAGCTTTGCACCGACCTGCGGCTAGATCCGCGGATCGCGGGGCTCGACATCGTCGGCCTCACTGCCGATAGCCGCGCCGTGCGTCCGGGCTTCCTGTTCGCGGCATTGCAGGGCAGTGCCATGGATGGCCGCCGCTTCATTCCCGATGCCGCCGAGAAAGGCGCCGTGGCGGTGTTGAGCGACAGCGTCGATCCGGCTTATGCCGAGCGTGTTGCTTTTATTGCCGATGCCAACCCGCGCCGCCGCCTGGCGCTGATGGCCGCCGCCTTCTTCGGCGCGCAGCCGAAAGCCATCGTTGCCGTCACCGGCACCAGCGGCAAGACCTCGGTGGCGAATTTCGCCCAGCAGCTCTGGACCATCATGGGCGAGCGTGCCGCCAGCCTCGGCACGCTGGGCCTGATCGCCCCGGGCGTGTTTGAAAAAGTGCCGAACACCACGCCGGATCCGGTGGAACTGCACCGCCTGTTGCATCGCGCCGCTGAAGCCGGCTGCACCCATCTGGCGCTCGAAGCCTCCAGCCACGGCCTGGACCAGTTCCGCCTCGATGGCGTGAGCATCCGCGCCGCCGCCTTCACCAATCTCAGCCGCGACCATATGGACTACCATCCGACGGTCGAGCATTACTTCGCCGCCAAGCTGCGGCTGTTCAGCGAGTTGCTGCCCGTCGATGGCGTGGCGGTGATCGACATGGACAGCGAGCATGGTGCCCGTGTTGCCGAGATTGCCGCGGCGCGCGGCCAGCGCCTGATCCGCTATGGCCGGAGGGGCGAGGAGCTGCGGCTGATCGCCAGCCAGCCGCATGCCGGGGGCCTGCGTTTCCGCTTTGCTGCTTTCGGTGCCGAACATGAAATCGATTGCCCGCTGATCGGCGGCTTCCAGGCCGGCAACCTGCTGGCCGCGCTGGGCCTGGTGATCGGCGCCGGTGCCGATACTGCCAAGGCAATTGCCGCGCTGGCGGGGATTCAAGGCGTGCCGGGCCGCATGCAGCTTGCCGCCACGCGCAAGAACGGCGCTGCCGTGTTCGTCGATTACGCCCACAAGCCCGATGCGCTGGAAACCGCGCTCAAGGCCGCGCGCCCGCATGCCGCTGCCCGCCTGGTGGTGGTGTTCGGTTGCGGCGGCGACCGCGACAAGGGCAAGCGCCCGCTGATGGGTGAGATCGCCGCGCGGCTGGCCGACCGTGTTTATGTCACCGACGACAATCCGCGCAGCGAGGAGCCGGCCGCGATCCGTGCTGCCATTCTCGCCGCCTGCCCGGGCGCCATCGAGATCGGCGACCGCCATGCGGCGATCCGCGCGGCGGTGGCTGAACTGCGTGCTGGTGATCTGCTGCTGCTGGCCGGCAAGGGCCATGAGCAGGGCCAGATCGTGGGTAAGGAAACCCGTCCCTTCGATGATGCAGGAGAAGCCCGCGAAGCCGTGTCTGCGGCTGACGCAGGGTTTTCTTCGGGCATCGAACCATAAGGGAGTAAAGATTAATGGAACCTTTCTCCCTCTGGACTTCCGATGAAGTGGCGCTTGCCGTGAAGGGCCGCGCCGAAACCCGCTGGTCGGCATCGGGCATTTCCATCGACAGCCGCAGCGTTGCCTTCGGCGATCTCTTCGTGGCGCTGAAGGGCCCGAATTTCGATGGCCATGGCTTCGTTGCCGATGCGCTGGCCAAGGGTGCCTCCGCCGCCATCGTCGACCGTATCCCGGAAGGCCTGCCGCCGGGCGCCAACCTGGTGCTGGTGCGCGATACCTTCCAGGCGCTGAACGATCTCGGTGCGGCCGCGCGGCAGCGCTGCGGCGCCCGCGTCGTTGGTGTCACCGGGAGTGTCGGCAAGACCTCGACCAAGGAAATGCTGCGCCAGATTCTCGCGGCACAGGCCCCGACCCATGCCTCGCTCGGCAATCTCAACAATCATTGGGGTGTGCCGCTCACCTTGGCGCGCATGCCGGTGGATAGCCACTATGCCGTGATCGAGATGGGCATGAACCATGCCGACGAGATCCGCCCGCTCTCGAAGCTGGCACGGCCACATGTGGCGGTGATTACCACCGTGGAAGCGGTGCATCTGGAATTCTTCGATAGCGTCGCCGGCATTGCCGATGCCAAGGCGGAGATCGTGGAAGGGCTGGAGCCCGGCGGCATCGCCGTGCTGAACCGCGACAATCCCTATTATGACCGCCTGGCCGCTGCCGCTGTGAAGCATGGCGCGGAGATCGTCAGCTTCGGCGAGCATGCGGAAGCGCAGTCGCGCCTGATCAAGTATGCCGCGCATCCGAATTGCTCCTGCGTGGCGGCGGAAGTGCTGGGCCAGGCGATCACCTACAAGATCGGTGCGCCAGGCCGCCACTGGGTGCTGAATTCCCTGGCCGTGCTGGCCGCCGCGCAGGTGCTGGGCGCCGATCTGGCCCAGGCCGGCCTGACGCTGGCCAGCATCGCTGCACCGAAGGGCCGGGGCGAACGCCATCTGCGCGACTGGCGCGATGGCCAGATCGAAATCATCGACGACAGCTACAACGCCAGCCCTGCCAGCATGCGCGCCGCCTTCACCGTGTTGGCGATGGCCAAGCCGTTATCGCCGCGCGGCCGCCGCATCGCGGTGCTGGGCGACATGCTGGAACTCGGAGCCGAGGCGCAGGCCGCACATATCGGCTTGGCCGAACCGCTGCAGGAAAGCGGCATCGACCTGGTGTTCACGGCAGGGCCGATGATGCAGGGCCTGCATGAGGCGCTGCCGGCCAAGCTGCGCGGCGTGCATGCCGCCAATTCGCAAGACCTGATCGACGGCTTGCGCGGCGCCATCCGCGCCGGCGATGTGCTGCTGGTGAAAGGATCGCTCGGCAGCCGCATGGGCCGGGTGGTGGAGAATCTGTTGACGGCTGCGCCGGCGCCCCGCGCCGCGAGTGGCTGGTAACGAAGGAAAGTTTCAGGATGCTGTATCATCTGCTCTACCCGTTGGCGGACGAATTCACCCCGTTCAACCTGTTCCGCTACATCACCTTCCGCACCGGCGGCGCCATCATGACCGCCATGGTGCTGAGTTTCGTGATCGGCGAGCCGCTGATCAACTGGCTGCGCGCCAAGCAGGGCAAGGGCCAGCCGATCCGCGATGACGGCCCGGAAAGCCACCTGCTGACCAAGCGCGGCACGCCGACCATGGGCGGCTTCCTGATCCTGATCGGCATGGGCACCGGCACGCTGCTGTGGGCCGACCTGACCAACCGCTATGTCTGGGCGGTGCTGATCGTCACCTTCGGCTTCGGCCTGATCGGCTTTGCCGACGACTATCTCAAGGTGACGAAGCAGAACCCCAAGGGCGTGCCGGGCAAGCTCAAGCTGCTGGCCACCATCGTCATCAGCGCCGCCGTGGCCTACTGGATCGGCGCCATCATGCCAGCCCCGCTGAATGGCAGCCTGGCGGTGCCGTTCTTCAAGGATGTGCTGGTCAATCTCGGCTGGTTCATGCTGCCCTTCGCGGTGTTCGTCATCGTCGGCGCCTCCAATGCGGTCAACCTCACCGATGGTCTCGATGGCCTCGCTATCGTGCCGGTGATGATCGCGGCGGCGAGCTTCGGCCTGATCTCGTATTTGGTTGGCAACACCGTATTCGCCAATTACCTGCAGATCCATTATGTGCCGGGCTCGGGCGAATTGGCCGTGCTGTGCGGCGCGCTGGTGGGTGCCGGCATCGGCTTCCTGTGGTTCAACGCCCCGCCGGCCATGGTGTTCATGGGCGATACCGGCTCGCTCAGCCTCGGCGGCGCGCTCGGCACCATTAGCGTCATCACCAAGCATGAACTAGTGCTGGCGATTATCGGCGGCCTGTTCGTGCTCGAAACCGTGTCGGTGATGGTGCAGGTGGCTTCCTTCAAGCTCACCGGCAAGCGCGTTTTCCGCATGGCGCCGCTGCATCACCATTTCGAGAAGAAGGGCTGGAAAGAGCCGACCGTGGTGATCCGCTTCTGGATCATCTCGGTGATCCTGGCGCTTGCCGGCCTTGCCACCCTGAAGCTGCGGTGAGGCGCTGGGCATGATCGCACTCCGGCATAGCAAAGGCAGCACCCACGCCGTGTTCGGCCTCGCGCGCAGCGGGTTGGCCACGGCGCGCGCGCTTGTTGCCGGCGGTGCCGAGGTGCGGCTGTGGGATGATAACGAGGCCTCGCGCCTTGCCGCCGAACAGGCCGGCTTCAAGACGTTGCCGCTGAACGACGCGACGCTCGCCGGCTGCGCCGCCCTGGTGTTGGCGCCAGGTGTACCGCTCACCCATCCGGTGCCGCACGATTGCGTTGCCGCAGCAAAGCGCGTCGGCGTACCGGTGATCGGCGATGTCGAGCTGCTGCTGCGCGAACTGAGCCCCGTGGTCTTCGGCATTACCGGCACCAACGGCAAATCCACCACCACGGCCTTGCTCGGCCATGTGCTCAAGGCTGCCGGCCGCAGCATCGCCATCGGCGGCAATATCGGTGTGCCGGTGCTGGACCTCGAACGCCTGGGTGATGACGGCGCCTACCTGCTGGAGATGTCGTCGTTCCAGATCGACCTGACGCCGGGCTGGCAGGCGCGCATCGCCGTGCTGCTCAACATCACGCCGGATCATCTCGACCGTCACGGCACGATGGAGAATTACGCCGCCATCAAGGCACGCATCTTCCAGGGGCAGGCGGCAGGCGATACCGCAGTGATCGGTATCGACGACGATTACTGCCATGCCATCTACGCCGACCTGGTCAATGAACAATCCGGCCGCGCCATCTGCGCCATTTCCGCCGAGCAGATCCTGGAAGATGGCATTTCGGCGGTGAATGGCGTGCTCTACGAACAGGGCGTGAAAGTCGCCGAGCTGTCGCGCTTCCCGGCTTTGCCCGGCAGGCATAACGGCCAGAATATCGCCGCCGTGTTCGCCGCCGCGCGTGCCGCCGGGCTGGAAGCCGAAGCGATCCTCTCGGCGATCGAGACTTTCCCCGGCCTCAAGCACCGCCTGCAGCAGGTCGGCAGCATCGATGGCATCGCCTGCATCAATGATTCCAAGGCGACCAACGCGGAAGCCGCCGAGAAGGCGCTGGCCTGCTTCGAAACGATCTACTGGATTGCCGGTGGCAAGGCCAAGGAAGGCGGTATCGGCTCCTTGAAGCCGCTTTTCCCGCGTATCCGCCATGCCTTCCTGATCGGCCATGCCGCCAACGATTTCGCCGCCACGCTGGGCCGCGATGTGCCGCATACGCTCAGCGGCAGCCTGGAGCCGGCTATCGACCAGGCGCTTGCCCTGGCGCGGCGCGAGAAGCTGAAAAATGCCGTGCTGCTGCTGTCGCCGGCCTGCGCTTCCTATGACCAGTTCAAGAGCTTCGAGCATCGTGGCGATGAATTCATCCGCCTGATTCAGGAACGCCAGGCCAAGGGGGCCGCCGCATGATCACGCTGTCGCGCACCGATACCTCGATTGTCGGCCGCTGGTGGTGGACCGTCGACCGCTGGCTGCTGATGTCGGTGATGGTGCTGGTGATCGTCGGCTGCGTGCTCACGCTCGCGGCCTCGCCGGCGGTGGCCAACCGCATCGGTCTGTCCAGCTTCCATTTCGTGCAGCGCCAGTTGGTCTTCCTGATTCCGGCCTTGCTGATCATGCTGGCGACCTCGCTACTGTCGCCGCTCGGCGTGCGCCGCATTGCCACGCTGGTATTCATCGGCGCGCTGATCGGCATGTTCCTCACTTTCGTGATCGGCATGGAAGTGAAGGGCGCGCATCGCTGGATCTACTTCGCTGGCGTGTCGTTGCAGCCGTCCGAATTCGTCAAGCCGACTTTCGCCGTGGTTTCCGCCTGGCTGTTCGCTGAATGGCGGCGCGGCAATGGTTTCCCGGGCTGGGCGATCAGCGCCGGCCTTTGCGCCATCGTGCTCGGCACGCTGCTGCTGCAGCCCGATCTTGGCATGGCGGTGGTGGTGGCATCCGTGTGGGCAGCACAGTTCTTCATCGCCGGCCTGCCGATGCTGCTGGTGATCGTGCTGGCTGGCCTTGGTGCCGCCGGCATCTTCGGCGCCTATTCGCTGCTGCCGCATGTGGCGGCGCGCATCGACAAGTTCCTCGATCCCTCGGGCAAGGAGAATTACCAGATCGAGCGTGCCATGGAGGCTTTCTCCACCGGCGGCCTGTTCGGGCGCGGCCCGGGCGAGGGCGCGGTGAAGAATGTGCTGCCCGATGCCCATACCGATTTCATTTTCGCGGTTGCCGGCGAGGAATTCGGCCTGTTCGCCTGCCTGTTCATCCTGGCAGTGTTCGCCTTCATCGTGCTGCGCTGCTTCGGCCGCCTGATGACCGAGAACAACCTGTTCGTGCTGCTCGCTGCTGCTGGCCTCACCACGCAGTTCGGCTTGCAGGCGGTGATCAATATCGGCGTCAACCTGCATCTGCTGCCGACCAAGGGCATGACCCTGCCGTTCATCTCCTATGGCGGTTCCTCGCTGCTGGCGCTGGCTTTCGCCATGGGCATGCTGCTGGCGCTGACGCGCTGGCGGCCAGAGCACGGAATGGTGCGATGAGCGGCATGACCAACATAAGGCGTATGGCGCGATGAAGGCCGGCCCGATCTACCTCGCGGCCGGCGGCACCGGCGGTCATGTCTTCCCGGCGGAAGCGCTGGCGGCGGAGCTAACTGGCCGTGGCCATAAGGTGGCTTTCGTCACCGATCCGCGCGGCAGCGGCTTCGGCAAGGGCATGGCGAATGTGCCGCTCTACCGTGTCTCGTCCGCCACGCCCACCGGCAAGGGCCTGATCGGCAAGGCGCTGGCCGCTCTCGCCATCGGGCGCGGCGTGCTGGAAGCGCGCAAGCTGATCCAGCATCTGCCGCCCATCGCCGCGGTCGGCTTCGGCGGCTATCCGTCGCTGCCACTGATGCTGGCGGCGGCGCAGCTTGGCGTCCCCACCGTGTTGCATGAGCAGAATGCAGTGCTCGGTCGCGTCAACCGCCTGCTGGCCAAGCGCGCCGGCATGATTGCGCTCAGCTTCGAGAATACCCATCTGCTGCCGCTCAATGCACGCACCGCCGTCACCGGCAATCCGCTGCGCCCGGCGATTCTGGAAGCCACCGCCGTGCCGTATCAAGCGCCCGCCGAGGAAATCCGCCTGCTGGTGCTGGGCGGCAGCCAGGGTGCGCGTATCTTCTCTGATATTGTACCGGCGGCGCTCAGCGCTCTGCCCGAAGACCTGCGTGGTCGCCTGCGGGTAACGCAGCAATGCCGCCCGGAAGACCTGGAGCGCGTGCGCGCGCTCTATGCCGAGGCCGGCATCGCGGCAGAGACCAACAACTTCTTCGCTGATGTGGCGCAGCGCATTGCCGCTGCGCATCTGCTGGTGACCCGTTCCGGTGCTTCCAGCACCGCCGAGATCGCCGCCATCGGCCGCCCGGCCCTGCTGGTGCCCTATGCCCATGCCACCGACGACCACCAGACCGCGAACGCGGAAGCCCTGGTGCGGGCGGGCGGCGCCATTCGCGTCAGCCAGAATGATTTCACTGTCGAGCGCGCCACCCGCGAATTGACCGCCCTGCTTGGCAATGGCCCCGGCCTTGTTGCCATGGCGGCGGCGGCCAAATCCCAGGGGCGGCCCGATGCCACCATGGCTTTGGCCGATCTGGTCGAGCGCGTGGCGGCGAATTCCAATCAGTCCAGCGTAGCCAGGAGTGTGGCATGAGGGCGTTGCCTCTCGATATCGGCATTATCCATTTCGTCGGCATCGGCGGCATCGGCATGTCGGGCATTGCCGAGGTGATGCACAATCTCGGCTACACGGTGCAGGGTTCCGACATTTCGGCGAACTACAACGTCAAGCGCCTGCGCGACCTCGGCATCAAGGTGTTCGAGGGCCATGCGGCGGCGAATGTGAATGACGCCGAGGTGCTGGTGATTTCCTCTGCCGTGAAGCCGGACAATCCGGAAGTGAAGGCGGCGCGTGCCCGCCTGATCCCGGTGGTGCGCCGCGCCGAGATGCTGGGCGAACTGATGCGCCTGAAATGGGCCATCGCCATTGCCGGTACCCATGGCAAGACCACCACCACCTCGATGGTCGCCGCCCTGCTGGAAGCGGCGCAGCTTGATCCCACCGTGATCAACGGCGGCATCATCAATGCCTATGGCACCAATGCGCGGCTGGGCGCCGGCGAGTGGATGGTGGTCGAAGCCGACGAGAGCGACGGCACCTTCCTGAAACTGCCGGCCACCATCGCAGTGGTGACCAATATCGATCCCGAGCACCTGGATCATTACGGCACCTTCGACCGCGTGCGCGACGGCTTCAAGCAGTTTGTCGAGAGCCTGCCGTTCTATGGCTTCGCCGCGATGTGCATTGATCATCCGGAAGTGCAGGCGATGATCGGCCGCATCACCGACCGCCGCGTGGTGTCCTATGGTTTCTCGCCGCAGGCCGACGTGCGCGCGGTGAATCTGCGCTTCGACTCCGTTGGTGCGCATTACGACATCCAGTTCACCAACCGCGTCGATGGAACCATCGATACCGTAACCGGCGTGATGCTGCCGATGTATGGCAAGCACAATGTTCAGAATTCCTTGGTCGTCGCGGTGATCGCCCGCGAAATGGGCTTCGATCCGGAAGTGATCCGCCGCGCGCTTGGCGGCTTCAAGGGCGTGAAGCGCCGCTTCACCCGCACTGGCGAGGCCGGCGGCATCGCGGTGATCGACGATTACGGCCATCATCCGGTGGAAATCTCCGCCGTGCTGGCCGCCGCGCGCCAGGCCACCGCCGGCAATGCCAATGCCAAGGTGATCGCCGTGGTGCAGCCGCATCGCTACACCCGGCTGCGCGACCTGTTCGAGGATTTCTGCGCCTGCTTCAACGATGCCGACACGGTGATCGTTGCCGATGTCTATGCTGCCGGTGAGGCGCCGATCGAGGGCGTCAGCCGCGATGCCCTGGTGGAAGGCCTGCGTGCGCGCGGCCATCGCAAGGTGATCGCGCTGGATGCGCCGGAGCATCTGGCGCCGCTGGTGCTGCGCGAGGCCACGGCCGGCGACATGGTGGTCTGCCTCGGTGCTGGCAATATCACCACCTGGGCGAATGCCCTGCCGACTGAATTGCAGAAGCTGATGGGGGCGGCATGATGGCGGCCCGGCGCATGGATGCGGAAGGCTTGATCGCGCAGCTGCCCGCCACGCGCGGCAGCTACACCGCGCGTGCGCCGCTGGCCGATCTCACCTGGTTCCGCGTCGGCGGCCCGGCGGAAGTGCTGTTCCGGCCCGCCGACCTTGAGGATCTTGCCGCCTTCCTGGCCGCCAAGCCCGCCGATGTGCCGGTGACGGTGATCGGTGTTGGCTCCAACCTGCTGGTGCGTGATGGCGGCCTGCCGGGCGTCACCATCAGGCTCGCCAAAGGCTTTTCCGATATCCGCGTTGATGGCGATGTGGTTGAAGCTGGCGCCGGCGCTTCCGATGTGCGCGTGTCGCTGGTGGCGCAGGAAGCCGGCTTGGCTGGTCTGGAATTCCTGCGCGGCATTCCTGGCACCATCGGCGGCGGCCTGCGCATGAATGCCGGTGCGTATGGCGCCGAGATGCGGGATGTAGTGCTGGAAGCCAGCGCCATCGATCCGCAGGGCCGCATCCACCGCCTGCTGCCCGACGACCTTAAATTCGGCTACCGCTTCTGCGGCGTGCCGGCGGACTGGATCTTCCTTGCCGCGCGCCTCAAGGGCCGCCCGGGCGATCGCGCCGAGATCGGCGCGCGCATGGCGGAAATCCAGAAGTCGCGGGAGACGACGCAGCCGATCAAGACCGCCACCGGCGGCTCCACCTTCGCCAACCCGCCTGGGGCTAAGGCCTGGGAACTGATTGACGCCGCCGGCTGCCGTGGCCTGGTGATGGGCGATGCCCAGGTGAGCGAGCAGCATTGCAATTTCCTGATCAATCGCGGCGAGGCGACTGCCGCCGATCTGGAGACGCTGGGCGAGACCGTGCGCCGGCGCGTGAAAGAGCAGAGCGGCATCGAGCTGCATTGGGAAATCCGCCGCGTCGGCCTGCCGCTGGCGGCGAATGAAGATGAGGAGACCACACCATGAGCAAGCATGTTGCCGTGCTGATGGGTGGCTGGTCGTCGGAGCGCGAGGTGTCGCTTACCTCCGGCCGTGCCTGCGTCAAGGCGCTGGAAGGCGAGGGCTACCGCGTCACCGCCATCGATGTCGGCCGCGACCTCGCCGAACAATTGGTGCGCGTGAAGCCGGATGTGGCCTTCAATGCGCTGCACGGCCCCTATGGCGAGGATGGCACGGTGCAGGGCCTGCTCGAGGTGATCGGCATTCCCTACACCCATTCCGGCGTGCTGGCTTCGGCACTGGCGATGAACAAGCCGATGGCCAAGGCGGTGTGGGCCGGCCATGGCCTGCCGCTGGCGGAAGGCAAGGTCGTGCACCGCTCAGCCTTCGCCGCCGGCCCGGTGATGCCGCATCCTTACGTGATCAAGCCGCTCAACGAGGGCTCCTCGGTGGGCGTGCATATCGTGTTTGCCGGCGACAATTACCAGCCGCAGGACGATGCCTCCTGGCGCTTCGGCGAAACCGTGCTGGTGGAACGCTATATTGCCGGCCGCGAAATCCAGGTGGCGGTGATGGGCAATCGCGTGCTCGGCGGCATCGAGATCAAGGCGCATGGCCGCTTCTACGATTACGAAGCCAAGTATACCGACGGCAAGGCGACGCATCTGATGCCGGCGCCGATCCACAAGGATGCCTATGAGCAGGTCTGCGCACTGACGCTGGAAGCACATCTGGCGCTCGGCTGCCGCGGCGTGACGCGGGCCGATTGGCGCTATGACGATACGGCCGGTGAGCCAGGCAAGTTCTACCTGCTGGAGATCAACACCCAGCCGGGCATGACGCCGCTGTCGCTGGTGCCCGAGATCGCGGCGCATAATGGCATCGGTTTCGGTGCCCTGGTGCGCTGGATGGTGGAGGACGCCTCATGCGATCGCTAGTCGTTCTGGCCGATGACCGTCCTTGCGCGCCCTGCGCGCCGGTACCGCCGCCGCAGCGCCCGAAGGGCTATTGCCGGCCGCTGCCGCCAGCGCGCAAGAAGCCGAAAAGCGTGCTGTGGCGCCGGGTGCGCTGGACGCTGGCGCTCGGCCTGCTGCTGGGGCTCGGCGGTGGTGGTGCTTATACCTGGTTCCGCACCGACTGGCCGGAGCGGATCCGCAACGAGGTGCAGCTTGCCATCGGCGAGGCCGGTGCGCTGGTGGATCTGCGGGTCGGCGATATCAGCGTGACGGGTCGTGAGCATACGCCGCCGGATGCGCTGCTGGCTGCCGTTGAGATCGAGCGTGGCGATCCGATCCTGGCCGTCGACCTCGATGCCGTGCGCAAGCGCGTCGAGGGCCTGGGCTGGGTGAAGAGCGCCGCCGTGTGGCGCCAGCTTCCCGATACGCTGCATATCGAAATCCTGGAGCGCGAGCCTTTCGCGCGCTGGCAGATCGATCATCAGGTGCGCCTGATCGACCGCGACGGCCGCGTGCTGGATGACGATGACCGCATCGAATTCGCGCATCTGCTGCGCCTGGTCGGCCCCGGCGCCTCGGACCAGGCCGCCGCCCTGATCGCGATGCTGGAATCCGAGCCGGTACTGGGCCGCCGGGTGGTGAATGCCATCCGCGTGCGCGAGCGCCGCTGGGATATCGAATTCGACAATGGCGTGATCGCCAAGCTGCCGGAGGAGACTCCGGAACTGGCCTGGCGCCGCCTGATCGAACTGGAACAGCGCCACGGCCTGCTGCGGCGCGATTTGGAAAGCGTGGACCTGCGCCTCAACGACCGGCTCATCGTCAAGCTGATGCCGGAAGCAGTGCCGCCGACCACGAATAACGCGCCGGCCAAGAAGCCGGCGGCGAAACGGACATAAGAAGGGGAAGGCACATGGCGGTATCGCGTAATGGATTGATCGCCGGCCTGGATGTGGGCTCGTCCAAGGTCTGCTGTTTCATCGCCCGGGCCGATGGCGGCACGCTCCGCGTCATCGGCATCGGCCACCAGCTTTCGCGCGGCCTGCGCTCCGGCAATGTCATCGACATGGAGGCGGCGGAAGGCTCGATCCGCGCCGCGGTCGAGACCGCCGAGCGGATGTGCGGCGAGACCATCCGCGATGTCTTTGTCAGCATCTCGGCCGGCAACCCGCAGAGCCATACCATGGGCGTGGAAATGGCCATCGATGGCCATGAAGTGAGCGACGCCGATGTCGCCCGCGTGCTGGAGCAGGGCCGCCGCATGGACCAGCCCGGCGACCGCGAAATCCTGCATTCGATTCCGGTCGGCTACACCATCGACGGCTCGCGCGGCATCAAGGAGCCGCGCGGCATGGCCGCCGAGCGCCTCGGCGTCAACATGCATGTGATCACCGCCGCCTCGGGCCCGCTGCGCAATCTGGCCACCTGCGTCGCGCGCGGCCATCTGCGGCTTTCGGGCCGCGTCATCGCCCCCTTCGCCTCGGGCCTCGCCTGCCTGGTGGAAGACGAGATGGACCTCGGCGTCACCCTGATCGACATGGGCGGCGGCACCACCAGCCTCGCGGTGTTCTACGACGGCCAGTTGGTGCATGCCGACGTTGTCCCGCTGGGCGGCGCCCATGTCACCAACGACATCGCCCGTGGCCTTTCCACCCCGCTGGCCCATGCCGAGCGGCTTAAGACCCTCTACGGCACCGTGCTGCCGAGCCAGGCCGACGAGAATGAGATGATCGACGTGCCCCAGGTTGGCGAGACCGAGGAGCATGCCCAGAATCCGGTGCCGCGTTCGATTCTCACCGGCATCATCAAGCCGCGAGTCGAGGAGACTCTGGAGCAGGTGCGTGAGCGACTCGTCGCTTCCGGATTCGAAAAGCTCGCCGGGCGCCGTGTCGTGCTCACCGGCGGTGCCAGTCAACTTCAAGGCGTGCGCGAGCTGGCGGCCCGCACGCTTGACAAGCAGGTTCGCCTCGGCCGCCCGATCCGCGTTGGCGGATTGGCCGAGGCAACAGGCGGCCCGGCCTTCTCGGCCTGCGCCGGTTTGCTCACCTATGCCCTGCAGGAACAGGCGCAGCGCGTCATTCGTCTGGAGGAACCGGAGGTCGAAACCACCGGTGCCATCGCACGAATCGGCCGCTGGCTGCGGGCGAATTTCTAGTGGCGTGGAAATGATGACCTTCAAAAAAACCAGCATCCACGCGCGATCGCAAACGCCGCTTGCAAGCAAGCGGTTTCTCGGTCAATCCAACTTCTAACCCTGGAGGATTAGTGATGGGTATCAATCTCTCAATGCCGGCCACGCGGGAACTGAAGCCCCGCATCGTTGTCTTCGGTGTCGGCGGCGCCGGTGGCAATGCGGTCAACAACATGATCGCCTCCCAGCTCGAGGGCGTCGAGTTCGTTGCCGCCAACACCGATGCCCAGGCGCTGAACATGTCGCTCACCGAGCGGCGCATCCAGCTCGGCACGGCGCTGACCCAGGGCCTCGGCTGCGGCGCCAAGCCCGATGTGGGCCGTGGCGCGGCTGAAGAATCGATGGAACTGATCGCCGAGCACCTGCAGGGCTGCCATATGGCCTTCGTCGCCGCCGGCATGGGCGGCGGTACCGGCACCGGCGCCGCCCCGGTGATCGCCCGCGCCGCCAAGGAAATGGGCATCCTCACCGTCGGTGTGGTGACCAAGCCGTTTTCCTTCGAGGGCAGCCAGCGCATGAAGCTGGCCGAAGCCGGCATCCGGGAATTGCAGCAGTATGTCGATACGCTGATCATCATCCCGAACCAGAATCTGTTCCGCATCGCCAACGAGAAGACCACCTTCGCGGATGCCTTCAAGATGGCGGACAACGTGCTGCAGTCCGGCGTGCGCGGGATCACCGACCTGATGGTGATGCCGGGCCTGATCAACCTGGATTTCGCCGACGTGCGCGCGGTGATGAGCGAGATGGGCAAGGCGATGATGGGCACCGGCGAGGCCGATGCCGAGCATCGTGCCATCGAAGCCGCCGAGCGCGCCATCGCCAACCCGCTGCTGGACGATATCTCGATGAAGGGCGCGCGTGGCGTGCTCATCAATATCACCGGCGGCCCGGACCTGACGCTGTTCGAGGTGGATGAAGCCGCGAACCGCATCCGTGAAGAGGTCGATCCGGAAGCCAACATCATCGTCGGCTCGACCCTGGATCCGAATATGCAGGGCCGCATGCGCGTTTCGGTGGTTGCCACCGGCATCGATGCTGCCGCTCAGGTGAATCCGGAACCGAAGCTGCGCCTGGTGACGCCGCCGGTGCCGCAGCCGCGCCCGGTCGTGCCGGCTGCCACCATGCCGGCCCGTGCACCGGCTGCTGCTGCCGCGGCTGCTGCCGCCCCGCTGGCAATGCCGGTGGTTGAAGCCCCGGCTGCCGCTGCTCCGATTGCCGCTGCCCCGGTTCCTGCCGCAATGGAAGCGGTGAATGCCGCCCCGGCCCTGGATCTGACCACGGTTGTCGCCGAGGTTCAGGCTGCCATGCCGGCTCCGGTTGCCGCTCCGGCCCCGGTGGCTGCGCCCCCCATGACGGCTCCGGTTGCTGCTGACGCGCCGCGTCCGCTCGCCACGCCGGTGATGGAAGCCGCGCCGGTTGCCGCCGCGCCGGTCGCTGCCGCGCCGCAGCAGGGCCTGTTCAACGATGCCGAAGTGGTTCGTGCTGAGCCGCGCAAGGCTGCGGGCATCTTTGGTCGCATGTTCGGCCGCGCTGCCGCCCCGGCCGAGCCGGCGCCGGCTCCGGCCCGTCCGCAGGCCGAGCCGCAGTTCACCGTGCCGGTGATGCGCCAGACCGCACCGCGTGCCGCTGCCGCTGCTCCGGCACCGCAGGTTGCTGCCGCCCAGCCGGTGGCCGAGCTGCCGCCGCAGCCGGCGGTTGAGCGCACCGCCCAGCCGGCTCCAGCCCACGGCCTTGGCCAGACCGCCGGCCGGGTGCAGGAAGACCTGCTCGACATCCCCGCTTTCCTGCGTCGTCAGGCGAACTGAGGAAGCCTGAATCGCTTAGCGTTTCCAAAGGTTTATAGGTCGTAAATGACGAAACATTTGGTTACGAAGAGTGATTTGTTACTGGACGGGGGTGGTTGCTACAACCATCCCCGTACTGTTTCGAGCGGCGCGCGTGTGTGCCGATTCGCAGGGGAGATTTCCTAAGTGCTCACTTCCGGCAAGACGGCGCAGAAGACCCTCAAGAATCGCATCAAGTGCTCCGGCATTGGCCTGCATAGCGGCGCCAAGGTCACGATGACCCTCGGTCCGGCGGCGCCGGATACCGGCGTGGTGTTCCGCCGCGTCGATCTGCCGGGCCAGCCTCTGGTCCGCGCCCGCTACGATCAGGTTACCGATCTGCGTCTCTGCTCCACCATCGGCGCCGGCGAAGGCGTCTCGGTCGGCACCGTCGAGCATCTGATGGCCGCGTTCGCCGGCCTCGGTGTCGACAATGTGGTGGTCGAGATCGATGGTCCGGAAGTGCCGGTGATGGATGGTTCCTCGGCCCCCTTCGTGTTCCTGATCGAATGCGCCGACCTGATCGACCAGGTGGCGCCGCGCCGCTATCTCAAGGTGCTGAAGCCGGTGGAAGTGCGCGATGGCCTGGCCTCGGCCGCGCTGCTCCCCGATGATGATTTCTCCATCGCCTTTGAGATCGATTTCTCGAATCCGATGATTGGCCGCCAGGCGGCGGAATTCTATCTCGCGCCGGGCCGCTTCAAGGCCGATCTGGCGCGTGCCCGCACTTTCGGCTTCGTGCAGGAAGTGGAGCAGCTCCGTGCCATGGGCCTGGCCCGCGGCGGTTCGTTGGAAAACGCGGTGGTGCTGGGCGCCGACCGCATCCTGAATGACGATGGCCTGCGCTACGACGATGAATTCGTGCGCCACAAGGCGCTCGACGCGCTGGGCGACCTCTACCTCGCCGGTGGCCCGATCCTCGGTCGTTACGAGGGCTGCCGCAGCGGCCATGCGCTGAACAACCGCCTGCTGCATGCGCTGTTCGCCGACAAGAGCGCGTTTGCCTGGACCACCTATCCGAAGAGCCGCGAGGCCCAGCCGCGCGTCGCTGAACTGGTGCGTTCGGCCGAACTCGGCTCGCGCATCCGCGCGGCTGCCGAAGCCTCCTTCTAATTCGCTCTTTCTAGTTCCTGGCCCTCGCGGGTACAAAAAAAGCCGCCGGTCGCCCGGCGGCTTTTTCATTGGCTCTAGCCTTGCGGCTTAGTCGTCACCGCCAAGGGTCACCGGGTCGGTGCCATCCTTGTTGCGCTGGGCAATGCTCTTGATCAGGCCGGCCACCGCGGAGCGGATGGTGTTGTCCTCGATCTCGGCGAAATTGCGCACCAGCTCGATGGTGGAGCGGTTCTTGCCGCCATGTTCCATCGGACGGCTGTCCAGCTTCTGCTCCAGGCCTTCGAAGAAGTAGGCCATCTCGACCTGAAGGCGCTGGGCGACTTCAAACAACCGGCCCGCGCTGACGCGGTTGGCGCCGGTCTCGTACTTCTGCACCTGCTGGTAGGAAATCTTCAGGGCGTTGGCCAGTTCTTCCTGGGTCAGGCCCAGTTCGGTGCGGCGGGCGCGGATGCGCTCACCAACATATTCATCAACCCGCGTGGCAATCTTTCCCATGGATATGTCCTCTCGATATTCAATTTGTCCGAGCCAAGCCGGCTGGGTGGGGTAACGTTCTCCCCGCTGCCTTGGCGATCCCGGTAGCCCAGGAGGGTTTGGCCGGCCGTTCCGCGGTATGCGTCCAAAACAAGGAGGATACCAACCGGAACACGATTCATGTTGTAGGCCAGTTCTACACGACGGAAAATCGTTCAGAAGTATAGAGGATACAGCCTTTGGTGGTGTCTCAAAAGAGATTCTGTCGGATTGGAACTAAGCTGTAAGTAGTTCGAAAGGATAATCCTGGGATGTTTTTGTCCAGCTTGGACACAATTGCGGTATCTTCTTACCTTACCCCATTGGAGTCTTTAGGCGGGGAGGCAGGCTTGATTTTGCCCCCTCAGCCATGAGACAGATGGTGGCATGTCGAGCATCGTGACCTCTTCGATTCCGGCGAGTCCGGCGCCGTTGCGCGGCCTCTGCCGGATGCTTGCCGCCGGCTTCCTGCTGCTGGTCCTGGCTGCCTGCGCGGCCGAGGAAAAGCCCTATGTCGAAGAGCCGGTAGACAAGCTCTATAACCGCGCCGTCGACCTTGCGAACCAGGGAAGCTGGGAAGGAGCGGCGAAGACATTCGATGAAGTCGAGCGCCAGCATCCGTATTCGACCTGGGCCACTAAGGCGCAGATCATGGCGGCCTATTCCTGGTATCAGCGCAATTCCTACGATGATGCGATTGCCGCCGCTGATCGTTTCCTGCAGCTGCATCCCGGCCACAAGGACAGCGCCTACGCCTATTATCTGAAAGCGATCAGCTATTACGAGCAGATCGCCGACGTGGCGCGCGACCAGGGCACGACGCAGAAGGCGCTGGATGCGCTGAACGATGTGGTGCAGCGTTTCCCGACCTCGGAATATGCCCGCGACGCGCGGCTCAAGATCGATCTGACGCGCGACCATCTTGCCGGCAAGGAAATGACCATCGGCCGCTACTACCAGCGCCAGGGCCAGCACATTGCCGCAATCAACCGCTTCAAGACCGTGGTGGAGAAATTCCAGACCACCACTCATGTGCCGGAGGCACTGCACCGCATCACCGAGAGCTATCTGGCACTCGGCGTGATCGATGAGGCGCAGAATTCGGCAGCCGTGCTTGGCCACAACTATCCGGGCAGCGAATGGTACGTCGACACTTACGCGATGCTTACCGGCAAGAATGTGCGGCCCGAGGCCAAGGAAGGTTCCTGGCTCAGCCGGCTGTTCTGACCGCGCTGCACCGATGCTGACCCATTTAGGCATCCGCGACATCGTGCTGATCGAGCGGCTGGAGCTGCAGATCGGCAATGGCCTGGGCGTGCTCACCGGCGAGACCGGTGCCGGCAAATCCATCCTGCTCGATGCGCTCGGCCTGGCTTTGGGCCGCCGCGCCGATGCTGGCCTGGTGCGCGCTGGTGCCGCGCAGGGCGTGGTGACTGCCGCCTTCGAAGTTGCCGAGAAGCATCCGGCTTTTGCCTTGTTGGCGGAGCAGGGGCTGGAAGTGGCTGAGGAAGGCATTGTGCTGCGCCGCGTGGTGACGGCGGATGGCAAGAGCCGCGCCTTCGTCAACGACCAGGCGGTCAGCGTCGGCCTGCTGCGCCGGCTTGGCGATACGCTGGTGGAAATCCATGGCCAGAATGACGAGCAGGGTTTGATCGATAGTGCCGTGCATCGTGCGTTGCTGGATGATTATGCCGGCCTCAGCCGCGATGCCGAGGCGCTGAAAGGCCGCTACCGCGCCTTCCGCGATGCCGAGGCGGCGTTGAAGGAAGCCGAGGCTGCCGCCGAGCAGGCGCGGCGCGACGAAGACTATCTGCGCCATGTGGTGGCGGAACTGGAAGACCTGAAGCCGGTTGCCGGCGAGGAAGAGGAACTGGCCGGCCAGCGCAGCCTGTTGCAGGCCGGTGAAAAACTGGCCGTGGCGATGCAGGAGGCCGAGGCGGCTCTGCTCGGTGGCGAACGTGGTGGCGGCGTCGAGGCGCGGCTGCGCAACAGCCTGCGGGCGCTGGAACGCGTGGCCGACCGCGCGCCGGATCAGGTGGCGGCGGCAGCCCAGGCGGCGGAAGCAGCACTCGATGCCGTGGCGCGCTATGCCCAGGAACTGGAGGCCACATCGCGGCGGCTGGATCTCGACCCGCAGAAGCTGGAACGGGTGGAGGAACGCCTGTTCGCGCTCCGCGCCGCTGCCCGCAAGCATGGCGTGCCGGTGAGCGACCTGGCGCGTCTCACGGAACAATTCGCCGAGCGACTGGCGCTGATCGACAACCAGGCGGCAAGCCTGGGCAAGCTCGCCAAGGCCGCTGCTGAAGCGCGTGCGGCTTTCAGCGCCGGCGCCGAAGCGCTCAGTACGGCACGGCGCAAGGCGGCGGCGAAGCTCGACAAGGCCGTGGCTGCCGAACTCGGCCCGCTGAAACTCGGCGCGGCGAAATTCCAGACGGCGGTGGATACGCTGCCGCCCGAGCAATGGACTTCCGATGGCGCCGACCGCGTCACCTTCCAGGCCGCCACCAATCCCGGCAGTGCACCGGGTTCGCTGGCCAAGATCGCTTCGGGCGGCGAATTGAGCCGCTTCATGCTGGCCCTGCGCGTGGTGCTGGCCGGGCGCGGCGATGCCGGCACGCTGATTTTCGACGAAGTGGATCGCGGCGTCGGCGGTGCCACGGCGGCGGCTGTGGGTGAGCGTCTGGCGCGGCTGGCCGGCAAGGTGCAGGTGCTGGTTGTTACCCATTCGCCGCAGGTGGCGGCCAAGGGTGGCGAACATTGGCGCATCGCCAAGCGCGAGGCCGGCCCGGCCAAGGCGCGCACCACCATCACCGAAGTAACCCCGTTGAGCCGCGACGAACGCCGCGAGGAAATCGCCCGCATGCTGGCCGGCGCCACCATCACCGATGCCGCCCGCGCTGCCGCTGACGACCTGCTGCTGCAGAAGGCGTGAGGGATGGGTCCGTTGGCCAGTCTCACTTTCGTCACCCCCGGGCTTGACCCGGGGGTCTCAGGGGCGCTTCCACGAGATGCCCGGGTCACTGTAAGCGCGGGAACGCAAAGCGTTCCTGGGCGCACAGGCCCGAAGGGGCTTGGCGGGCATGACGACGTGGTTTTGAACGGTGCGGCATGAGCCGGCAGCGCGCCAAGCCTGTCGCCGAGCTTTCGCCACGAATGGCGAAGCTGGAACATGCGCGGCTGGAAGAAGAAATCGCGGCGCATGACAAGGCCTATCACGAACAGGATGCGCCGACGGTCTCGGATGCCGATTACGATGCGCTGCGCCAGCGGCTGAAAGAGATCGAGGAACGCTTCCCGGAATTCCGCACGCTTGGCGGGGCCGCCATGCGCGTTGGCGCTGCACCCGCCGCCGGCTTTGCCAAGGTGCGCCATGTCAAGCCGATGCTGTCGCTGGACAACGCCTTCTCGGAAGGCGATGTCGAGGAATTCCTGGGCCGCATCCGGCGTTTCCTGAACCTGCCCGAAGGCGAGGCGCTGACCCTGATTGCCGAGCCGAAGATCGACGGCCTTTCGGCCAGCCTGCGCTACGAGAAGGGTGTACTGGTGCGAGCCGCCACGCGCGGCGATGGCCAGGAAGGCGAGGACATCACCGCCAATATCAAGACGCTGCAGCATGGTGTACCGCATCATCTGAGCGGCAGCGGCTGGCCGGATGTGCTGGAAGTGCGCGGCGAAGTCTATATGACGCGGGAGGACTTCCTGCGTTTCCGCCAGGAGCAGGAGGCATTGGCTGCCGAGCGCGAGGCCAAGGGGCTTTCGGCTGCCGCGATCCGCATCCCGGTCAATCCACGCAACGCGGCTGCCGGTTCGCTGCGCCAGCTTGATCCAGGCGTGACGGCAAAGCGCCCGCTGCGTTTCTTCGGTTATTTCTGGGGCGATGTATCGGCCCCCTTGGGCAAGACCATGCAGGAAGCCCGTGCCAGGCTTGCCAAATGGGGTTTCACGCTCAATGCACCGGTGAAGGTCTGCCATTCAGCCGCCGACCTGCTGGCCTATTACGCCGAGATCGGTGCCCAGCGCGCGACTTTGCCCTATGATATCGATGGTGTGGTCTACAAGGTCGACCGCATCGACTGGCAGGACCGCCTCGGCTTTGTCAGCCGCTCTCCACGCTGGGCCATCGCGCATAAATTCCCCGCCGAGCAGGCCGAAACGCTGCTGGAGAATATCGAGATCCAGGTTGGCCGCACCGGCACGCTGACGCCGGTGGCGAAGCTTAAGCCGGTCAATGTCGGCGGTGTGCTGGTGTCAAACGCCACGCTGCATAATGAAGACGAGATCAAGCGCAAGGATGTGCGCATCGGCGACACCGTGATCGTGCAGCGGGCCGGCGATGTCATCCCGCAGATTGTCGGCGTGGTGCCGGGGCGGCGACCGAAGCACGCCGAAGAATACATTTTCCCGACCCGTTGCCCGGTCTGCGGTTCGCCGGCTGAGCGTGAGATTGACGAAGCCGGCGAAGCCGATGCCCGGCGGCGCTGCACGGGTGGCGTTTCCTGCCAGGCCCAGGCGATGGAAGGCTTGCGCCATTTCGTTTCGCGCGCCGCTTTCGATATCGAAGGCCTGGGCGAGAAGCAGATTGCCGCTTTTTACGAATGGGGCTGGCTGCGGGAGCCCGCCGATATCTTCCGCCTCGGTGCCCATGCCGATGTGTTGATGAAGAAGGAAGGCTATGGCGAGTTGTCGGTCGGCAACCTGCTGCGCGCTATCGAGCAGCGCAAGCGTATCGGCTTCGACCGTTTCATCTTCGCGCTCGGCATCCGCCATGTCGGCCAGGAGCGGGCGCGGCTGGTGGCGATGCATTACGAGACGCCACAGCGCTGGCTGGCGGCGATGGATGAAGCCGAGGATTTGCATGGCGAAGCCTGGGGCGATCTGAACAGCATCGACCGCATGGGGGAAATCGTCGCCAGGGCGATTGTCGGTTTCTGTACGCGACCGCAGAGCCGCGCCGTGATCGACAATCTGCTCAGCAACCTGGACAAGGTGATCCCGCCGGAAAAGCCGGTTCAGGATTCAGCCGTTGCCGGCAAGACCGTGGTGTTCACCGGCAGCCTAGAGAAATTCACCCGCGATGAAGCCAAGGCGCGGGCCTTGAGCCTTGGCGCCAAGGTTGCCGGCTCGGTCTCGAAAAAGACCGACTATCTCGTCGCTGGCCCCGGCGCCGGTTCCAAGCTGGCGGAAGCGCAGAAGCATGGCGTGAGGGTGCTCAGCGAAGATGAGTGGCTGGCGCTGATCGGCGGCTAGCGATGCAGGACGAGACCCATCTGCGCCAGATTGCCATTCCGGATTTACCGGACGTCGCCGGCGCCTCTGCCATCGCGCTGGATTTCGAGACGGCCAATACCATGCCCGGTGGCATCTGCTCGATTGGCCTGGCCTGGATCAAGGACGGCCAGGTGAGCCATGTGGCGCATCGCCTGGTGCGGCCGCGCGACATGCAGTTCAATGGGTTCCATATCGCCATCCATGGCATCGAGCCGCGCCATGTCGAGGACGAGCCGGAATTTCCGGCCATCTGGGATGAATTGCTGCCGCATCTGGAGGCGACGCCGCTGTTGCTGGCACATAATGCCGGCTTCGATATCGGCGTGCTGCGCGACAGCCTTTCGGCCTATGGCATCGCCTGGCCGGCGCTGTCCTATCTCTGCACGGTGAAGATCGCGCGCGCCGCCTGGCCGGAACTGGAAAACCACAAGCTTTCCACCGTGGCGGCACATATCGGTTTCGATCTGCGCCACCATGCGGCCGACAGCGATGCTGCTGCCTGCGCCAGTATCGCGCTGCGGGCTGCCGAGGGCGAACCGCTGCTGGAAAAGCTGCCGGCCTGGGGCATCACCGCCGGCCGGCTGGAGCCGGGCTATCACGAAAGCTGCTCGGCAGCGCGCGAACGCCGCCGCGAATTCCGCCGCAACCGCCTGCCGCCCTGGCTGAGAGGCTAGACCTAAACCGCCGCTGTCGCGCTTTCGAGCCAGCGCCGGGTGTCGTCATCGACGCGCGGGCCGATGTCGCGGCGTACCTCGGCGTGATAGGCGTTCACCCAGTCGATCTCTTCGCGCGTCAGCAAAGCGGTTTCGATCAGGTTGCGGTCGATCGGCGCCTTGGTCAGGGTCTCGAAACCGTGCCAGGCCTTGCCATTCTCGGCTTTCTCGACTTCCTGGCGCACCGCCACGAGATTCTCGATGCGGATGCCGAAGGCACCGGTCTTGTAGTAGCCGGGCTCGTTGGAAACGATCATGCCGGGCTTCAGCGGCACCGGCGTGCCGGCCTTGGAAATGCGGTGCGGGCCTTCATGCACCGAGAGATAGGCGCCGACGCCATGGCCGGTGCCGTGGTCGTAATCGAGGCCAGCCTGCCACAGCGCATAGCGCGCCAGGGCATCAAGCTGCTGCCCGGCAGTGCCATCGGGAAAGCGGGCGCGGGCAATGGCGATATGGCCTTTCAGCACGCGGGTGAAGGCTTCGCGCATTTCCTGCGTCGGCGTGCCGATGGCGATGGTGCGGGTGATGTCGGTGGTGCCGTCGGGATACTGGCCGCCGGAATCGATCAGGTAGAGATTGCCGGTTTCCAATTTGCGGTTGGTTTCCTCGGTGGCACGGTAATGCACCACGGCGCCATTCGGGCCGGCGCCGGAAATCGAGGTGAAAGACAGGTCGCGCAAGGAATTGTCGAGCCGGCGGCAGGCTTCGAGCTGTGCCTGGGCCTGCAATTCGTCGATACCTCCCTTCGGCGCCTCGCGCGCCAGCCAGGCGAGGAAGCGGCTGACGGCGGCACCATCGCGTAAGTGCGCGTTACGGATACCATCCAGCTCCACCGCGTTCTTGCAGGCCTTGGGCAGCAGGCAGGGATCGTCGGCGCGCTTCAGCACGGCGCCGGCGGCTTCCAGGCGGCGGATCGGCCAGGCGCCTGCGGTGGCGGGATCGACCTGCACGGTCTGCTTTGCCTTGCCGAGTGCGTCCAGTGCCGCCGCCAAGGCATCGGGCGCATGCAGCCGCACATCGGGCCCGAGATGCGCCGGGGTTTCCGGCGCCAGCTTACGCGTGTCGATGAACAGGTCCAGGCTGGCATCCCGGCGCAGCAGCGCCATGCTCAGCGCAAAGGGCGTGTGCTTCACATCGCCGCCGCGAATATTGAGCAGCCAGGCAATCGATTCCGGCAGCGTGATCAGCACGGCATCGATGCCGTCCTGTGCCAGCCTGGCGGCGATCTCGGCGCGTTTCTCTGATGAAGCGCGACCGGCATGGGCCATGCCGTGCGGCACCACAGGCGCCAGCGGCGGCGGCGGCTGGTCGCTCCACACCGCGTCGATGGGGTTGCCTTCCACGGCCACCGCTTCCGCCTTGGCGGCCTGGGCCACGGCAGCGAAGCGCCGCAGCGCATCCTCGGTATGCAGCCAGGCATCGTAGCCGAGCTTGTCGCCCGGCTTCAGCGCGGTCTTAAGCCATTCGGTCGGCGGCTGGTCGGTGATGTGCAGCAGTTCGAACAGCGTTGCGTCGACCTGCTGGCGCAATTGCAGCGTATAGCGGCCATCGCTCCACAGGCCGGCGCGTTCCGGCAGCACGATGCAGAGGCCGGCGGAGCCGGTGAAGCCGGTGAGCCAGGTCAGGCGCTGGGCGCGCAGCGGCAGGTATTCGCCATGGAATTCATCGGTCAGCGGGATGATCAGGCCCTGCAGGCCGCGCCGGGCCAGTTCGCCGCGCAAGGCTTGCAGACGCTCGGCCACGGCGGCGCGGTTCTCGATGGCGGCTTGATAGCGTTCGGCCAGCCGCGCCACCAGCAATTCAGCCTGGCCGGGCGCCAGGGACGAGTCATGCGGCAGCAGGCTCAGGCCGGGAAAACGCCCCAGCGGCGCCGGGGCGGCGGCAATGCCGCGCAGATGGGCAGCCAGCGCGGCGGGCAGGGCGGCGAGATCAGGCAGGGGTGCGTTCATGGCGGGGTCCTCTAAGCGATTATGTTTATTCCGTTAACAGCCATTCATCCAGCCCCGTCTCGACCTATGCGTTTTTTGCAAGTCAGCACTCAGATATAAGCCATTGTTGAATCTAGGGTGCAGCGCAATATTGCTCCCGTGACCGGCACCGAGCCGGCCGAACCACTTAGGAGATGAAAATGTTTACCCCCGCTAACGAAGCCAATGCTTTTGCCTATGGTGCGCGGATGGCTCCGCTCAGCACCGTCGAGGTGGAAGCCGAAGCGCGCCGCCTGCGCGCCGTGGCTGTCGCCCAGCTCGCTCCGAAGGCGCTGGAGGGGATCAAGGCCTTGTTTGGCAAGCTGAATTCCTGGCGTGCCGAGCAGAAGGCCATCGACGAACTCTACGGCCTTGATGACGCCATGCTGCGTGACATCGGCCTGACCCGCTCGCAGATCCCCGCCGCCGTCGCCGGCTCCATCTACCGTCCCGCCCTGGCTTCCAACGAGAATGCCACCGTGACGGCCGAGGTGGTGCGTCTGGTGCCGCGCCAGGCTGCCTAAGCTCGCACGGCCAGTAGCAGTCCAGTAGCCAGTAGCAGTCAGTAAGTAAAAGTCGAAGTACAGTCTCAGTATTCGTCTAGTCCGAGTAAGTTGAGTTCCTCCCCGAAAGCCGGGCCAGGTCTGAATCGGAAGTTTCCGGTAACAGATCGGTCCGGCTTTTTCGCATCTGCAACAAAGTATTTCAGTGACTGTATTTCATTCAAGCGAGTGCTAATTTTTCGAACATTTCTGGTGATTTAAGTGGCAGAGAATTTTTCTCTCGAATATTTAATTTTTCTCTCTTGCAAATGTAATGTTGCACTGCAATATGGATGGCGAGACAGGGCGGGAGCGGATTCGAGAGCGGCTCCGTCTCGCCAATGGAGAGAAGTCATGAGCGACATCGGTACCCAGATTCAAACCACCTCGCTGCTTAGTGAGCTGCGCGACGCGCGTCAGCTTTCGGCGGTGGAGGCCGAAGCCTATGCCCGTCGGCTGCGCGCCCAGGCGATTGCCTCGGGCCTGATCACCCTGGCCGGCGCCGTCAAGCGCGGCTGGCAGAGCTTTGCCGCCGAGCCCCCGGCGGTGACCACGGCGGTGCGCCAGGAATATACCCTGCGCCAGCTCGAGGCCGATGTGCGCTACCAGCGCGCCGAAGCCTTCGCTGAGGCGATCTATCAGGTGGTGAGCTTCATCGAGCGCCTGGCCGAGCCGGTGACCCGGCGGGTCAAGGCCTATCTCGCCCGTCAGGCGGCGATGGCCGAACTCTATGGCCTGGATGATCGTACGCTCTACGACATGGGCCTGAGCCGGTCGGAAATCCCGGCCGCGGTGATGGGCAACATCTATCGCCCGCATGCGCCGCAGCTCGACGTTCCGGCCAGCGAAAAGCCGGCAAACGAGAATGCCGGCATTGCGAAGGTTCAGGTGCTCGGCCGCAAGGTCGTTGCCTAACTAACGCAGCGCGATCAGGGCTGGCGCATCCCGGCGGAATACCAGGGTGTGCCAGCCTTCACGCGGCAGGCGCGCGGTGAAGTTCAGTCCCTGCGCGATGTAATGCGCCTTCACCCGGCGCTCCTCGCGGGCCAGCAGCCCGGAGAGAATCAGGTAGCCGCCTGGCGCTACCTGTGATGCAAGGCCCGCCGCCATGGCGCAGAGCGGGCCGGCCAGGATATTCGCCACCACCAGATCGAACGGCCCCGGCAGCTTCGGGTCACGCGGCTTATGCGCCACCAGGCAATGCACGCGGCCGCGCAGGCCGTTCAGGGCCACGTTATCGGCTGCCACCTGCACCGCTACCGGATCGATATCGGCGGCCCAGATCTGGCGCGCGCCGGCTTTCGCCGCCGCCATCGCCAGCACGCCCGAGCCGGTGCCGAGATCCAGCACGCAATTCAAGCGTTTGCGGCGCGCGATATGGTCGATGGCCTGCAGGCAGCCAAATGTCGAGGGCGCCCGGCCGGTGCCGAAAGCCAGGCCGGCATCCAGCAGCAGGCTATGGCTGCCCGGTGGGGCTTTGCCGGCATCATGGGCGCCATAAAGGAAAAAGCGTCCGGCCTGCACCGGCGCATTCAGCTTGTTGGTATGGCGCACCCAATCCTGGTCCGGCAGCTTGCCGGCATAGACTGGCGCCTCGGCATGACCCATTGCGGCAGCAATGGCACTGAGGCGCTGACGCCAGGCCGCTTCATCGGGTGGCGCATCGAACAGCACCTGGAATCGCCAGGGCGCCAGGTCCGGATCGGGCAGGGGCGCGACTTCGTAGGAACTCACCGCCACCGCCTCGGTTTCGCCGAGCAGCTCCTCGAACGGCGCCAAGGCCGCGAAAGGCAGTTCGATCTCGACGAACCAGAAAGACGGCATCACGTCGACTCCACGAAGCTGTCGATCACCTTTTTCTCACCAGCCTTCTCGAACGCGACCAGCAGCTTGTTGCCTTCCACGGCGCGAATGCGGCCATAGCCAAATTTCTGGTGAAATACGCGCTCGCCGATCTCGAAATGACGCGGGCCCTTCGAGGCCGCCGCTGCCGGCTCCTGGCGCGCGCGGCCTTCTATAACCGTGTCGCGCTGCTTCGCCAGATTCCAGCTATGGCCGGCATAGCTGGTCTTGCTGCTGCCGCCAAAGCTGTTGCCGAAAGCGGCGCCGAAGCTGTGCGACTGCGCGCCGCGATAAAGGCCGGGCTGCGAGCGCTGCTCGATATGCTCAGCCGGCAATTCCTCGATGAAGCGCGAGGGAATGGCACTGGCCCATTGATTGTAGATGCGGCGATTGGCGGCAAAACTGATATGGGCCCGGCGCCGCGCGCGGGTAATGCCGACATAGGCCAGCCGGCGCTCTTCCTCGAGTCCGGCCTGGCCGTTTTCCTCCACGGCGCGGCGGCTCGGGAACAGGTCTTCCTCCCAGCCCGGCAGGAACACATAGTCGAATTCCAGGCCCTTGGCGGCATGCAGGGTCATCAGGCTGACCATCGGCTGCCCGGTTTCCTGCTCGGTATCCATCACCAGCGCCACATGATCGAGGAAGCCGGCGAGATTCTCGAAATCGCCAAGCGCACCGATCAGTTCGCGCAGGTTCTCCAGCCGGCCCGGGGCTTCCGGGGTCTTGTCCGCCTGCCACATGCCGATATAGCCGGACTCTTCAAGGATGATCGCCGCCGCCTCGCCATGTGGCAATTCCGCCACCGCCTTGCGCCAGCGCGCGAAGTCGTCCATCAGCGCCTTCAGTGTGGCGCGCGGCTTCGGCTTGAGTTCGTCGGTTTCCAGCAACGTCGCCAGGGTGGCGGTGAGGGAGGTGCGGTTGGCCCGTGCCACGCGGTGGATCGCCTGCATCGTGCTGTCGCCCAGGCCACGCTTTGGCAGGTTCACGATGCGCTCAAAGGCCAGGTCGTCGTCCGGCTGCATCACCACGCGGAAATAGGCGATGGCATCGCGGATTTCCTTGCGCTCGTAGAAGCGCAGGCCGCCGATGACGCGGTATTTCATGCCGATGGTGAGGAAGCGTTCTTCAAAGGCGCGGGTCAGATGCCCGGCGCGCACCAGGATGGCTGCCTGGTCCAGCGCCACGCCGGCACGTTCCAGCGCCTCGATTTCCTCGCCCACCATGCGGGCTTCCTCGTCGCCATCCCACACGCCCTGCACGATCACCTTGTCGCCCTCGGCGATGTCGGTCCACAGCGTCTTGCCCAAGCGGCTGGTGTTATGCGCGATCAGGCCGGAGGCGGCGGCCAGGATATGCGGCGTCGAGCGGTAGTTGCGCTCCAGCCGCACGATATGCGCCTGCTCGAAATCCTTCTCGAAACGCAGGATGTTGCCCACCTCGGCGCCGCGCCAGCCATAGACCGACTGGTCGTCGTCGCCGACGCAGCAGATATTCTTGTGCGCCTGGGCCAGCAGCCGCAGCCAGAGATACTGGCTGACGTTGGAATCCTGGTATTCGTCCACCAGGATGTAGCGGAACTGGCGCTGGTAGCGTTCCAGGATGTCCGGCCTCTGCTGGAAGATGGTCAGGTTATGCAGCAGCAGGTCGCCGAAATCGCAGGCATTCAGTTGCAGCAGCCGCTCGGCATAGAGCTGATAGAGTTTCTGCCCCTTGCCCTCGGCGAAGCCGCGCTCCGATTGCGGCACCTTGTCCGGGCCATAGCCCTTGTCTTTCCAGCGGTCGAATTGCGCCGCCAGCAGACGCGGCGGCAGCGTTTTCTCGTCGATGCCTTCCAGGTCCAGTACCTGCTTGATCAGGCGGAGCTGGTCGTCCACGTCCAGGATGGTGAAGTTGCTTTTCAGCCCCACCACCTCGGCATGGCGCTTGAGGATGCGGTTGGCGATGCCGTGGAAGGTGCCGAGCCAGAGGCCGGAGGAAGCCTCGCCCACCAGTTGCTCGACGCGCTCGCGCATCTCGCGGGCGGCCTTGTTGGTGAAGGTGACGGCCAGGATCTGGCTCGGCCAGGCCAGGCGCTGGTAGAGGATATTGGCCAGCCGGCAGACCAGCACGCGGGTCTTGCCGGTGCCCGCGCCGGCCAGCACCAGCAGCGGCCCCTGCAGATGCGAAACCGCTTCGGCCTGGGCCGGGTTCAGCCGTTCCAGCCAGGGCGGCGGCGGAAAATGGCCTGCTTCCGGCGGCGGCGGCGCCGGTTCGGGTTCGAATCCGGCCAGATCGAAGGGATCGGACATAGCGGGTTACATAGCCCAAGGCCCCCCGCCTGACCACCGCTGGCATTGCCATAAATCCGTCACCGCGCTACGACTTAGGGCAACCACCGGAAGGAAACCCGCCCATGGCTGCCACCGCCGCTGCCCCCCGTCTGTCCGCCACCGCCACCGAAGCGGCAATTGCGGCGCTCAAGCAACTTCTGGGCGACCGCCTCAGCACCGGCCAGGCGATCCGCGAGCAGCATGGCAAGGACGAGAGCTGGCACCAGCCGCAGCTTCCCGATGCCGTCGCCTTCGCCCAGAGCACCGAGGAAGTGGCCGAGATCGTGAAGATCTGCGCCGCCCATGGCATGCCGATCATCCCCTATGGCGCCGGCACCTCGCTGGAAGGCCATGTCGGTGCGCTCCAGGGCGGCTTGAGCCTCGACGTGATGCAGATGAACAAGATCCTCCGCGTCAACGCCGAGGACTTGGATGTGGTGGTGCAGCCGGGCGTGACGCGCAAGCAGCTCAATGAATACCTGCGCGATACCGGCCTGTTCTTCCCGATTGATCCGGGTGCCAATGCCTCGATTGGCGGCATGGTCTCGACGCGGGCCAGCGGCACCAACGCGGTGCGCTACGGCACCATGCGCGAGAATGTGCTGGCGCTGACCGTGGTGCTGGCCGATGGCCGCATCATCCGTACCTCGAAGCGCGCCAAGAAATCCGCCGCCGGTTATGACCTGACGCGGCTTTTCGTCGGTTCGGAAGGCACGCTCGGCATCATCACCGAGATCACACTGAAGCTCTATGGCATCCCGGAATCGATCACCTCGGCGGTTTGCGCTTTCGATAGCCTGGAAGGCGCGATCAAGACCGTGATCGCGACCATCCAGAGCGGCATTCCGGTGGCGCGGATCGAACTGCTCGACGACCTGCATGTCGATGCCATCAACCGCTATGCCAAATACGACATGCCGGTGAAGGATACTCTGTTCCTGGAATTCCATGGCACCGAGGCCGGCACCCAGGAACAGGCCGAACTGGTGCAGGCCATCGCCGCCGATAATGGCGGGCAGAATTTTTCCTGGACCACCAAGCCCGAGGAACGCGCGCGGCTGTGGCAGGCGCGGCATGATGCCGCCTATGCGGCGAAGTCGTTGCGGCCGGGCTGCGAAATCTGGGCCACCGATGTCTGCGTGCCGATCTCGCGGCTGGCGGATTGCATCCTCGAAACCAAGGAAGACCTGAAGCAGAGCTTCCTGATCGCGCCGCTGGTCGGCCATGTCGGCGATGGCAATTTTCACCTCGCCTTTGTCATCGACCGCGCGAACCCGAAGGAGATCGAGGAAGCCGAGCGGCTCAATGCCCGCCTGGTGCAGCGCGCGCTCTCCATGGAAGGCACATGCACCGGCGAGCATGGCATCGGCAGCGGCAAGATGAAGTACCTGATTGCCGAGCATGGCGAGGCGGTGAGCGTGATGCGCTCGATCAAAAAGGCCCTGGATCCCGATAACCTGATGAATCCGGGCAAGATTTTCTCCATCTGAGGCTTTCCCCGGCTCGGCCGCCGCCCGAGTCGAGGCGGCTGGCGCTGCCTGTGGAAAAGTCCTATTCTGTCGCGGTGCAGCATCCGTTCGTATGCGTATGGATGTGTTGAGTCTTGGGAGTCGTTGAAATGAACGCGCGTAAATGGTCGCCCGATAGCTGGCGTGGCAAGCCGATCCTGCAGGTGCCGGAATACCCGGACCAGGCGGCGCTGAACGCTGTCGAGCAGAAGCTGTCGAACTATCCGCCGCTGGTTTTCGCCGGCGAGACCCGCAACCTGACCGCGGCTTTGGGCCGCGTTGCCGAAGGCCGTGGCTTCCTGCTGCAGGGCGGCGACTGCGCCGAGAGCTTTGCCGAGTTTGGCGCCAACAATATCCGCGACATGTTCCGTGTGCTGCTGCAGATGTCCGTGGCGCTCACCTTTGGCGCTGCCCTGCCGGTGGTGAAGGTCGGCCGCATCGCCGGCCAGTTCGCCAAGCCGCGCTCGGCCAATACCGAGAAGCGCGGCGATGTGGAATTGCCGAGCTATCGCGGCGACATCATCAACGGCATGGAATTCACGCCGGAAGCGCGCATCCCCGATCCGAACCGCCAGTTGCAGGCCTACAGCCAGGCGGCGGCGACGCTGAATCTGGTGCGTGCCTTTGCGCAAGGCGGTTACGCGGATCTGCATAGAGTCCATCGCTGGAATCTCGGCTTCGTCGCCAAGAGCCCGGAAGCCGAGCGCTGGCAGGACCTGGCGAACCGCATCAGCGAATGCCTGGATTTCATGGAAGCCTGCGGCATCACGCCGGAGCGTTCTGCCGAACTGCGCACTGTCGATTTCTATACCAGCCATGAGGCGCTGCTGCTCGGCTACGAGCAGGCGATGACCCGCATCGATTCAACGTCGGGCGAATGGGTCGACACTTCGGCGCATATGCTGTGGATCGGCGACCGCACGCGGCAGCCGGATGGCGCGCATGTGGAATTCCTGCGCGGCGTGATCAATCCGATTGGCCTGAAATGCGGCCCGACCAGCGATCCGGATGAACTGATCCGCCTGATCGACATTCTCAATCCGCAGAACAAGCCCGGCCGCCTGACACTGATCGGCCGCATGGGCCATGAGAAGGTGCAGACCTTCCTGCCCAAGCTGGTGCGCAAGGTGCGCCAGGAAGGCCGCCATGTGGTGTGGTCCTGCGACCCGATGCATGGCAACACGCTGACCTCGACCTCGGGCTACAAGACCCGGCCGTTCGACCGCGTGCTGTCCGAAGTGCGGCAGTTCTTCGAGGTTCATCTGGCCGAAGGCACCCATGCCGGCGGCATCCATCTCGAACTCACCGGTCAGGATGTCACCGAATGCATGGGCGGCGCCCAGGCGATTGGCGACGACGATCTCTCCAGCCGCTACCACACCCATTGCGATCCGCGCCTCAACGCCTCGCAGTCGCTGGAGCTGGCCTTCCTGGTCGCCGAGATGCTGAAACTGGAACGCAACAACCGCACCATCCGCCATGCAGCCGAAGCCGACTGACGTCACCCAATTCGTCGGCCCGGCGCTGGCCGCCGAGCTGGAACGCGATATCGAAACGCGCACCGACACCTATTTCAAGAAGACGAAAGAGGTGGTGCAGCATTTCGGCGACAAGACTGTCACCTATGCGGTGTTCATGCGCCGCCCGGTGATTTTCTGCCCGCGCCTGATGGTGGAATGGCTGCAGAAGGTCGCCGCCGCGCGCGGCGTGCATTTCGATATCGAGCTGGTGCATGAGGAAGGCACCTGGGTCGGTGCCGGCGAGCCGCTGGTCTATCTCTCCGGCCCGATGGCGCAGCTGGTCGATCTCGAAACCATCTATCTGCAGAAGCTGGGCGCCGCCTGCGTTGCTGCCTATAACGCCTATTCGATGTGCTGCGATCTGCCGAAGGTGCGTTTCCTCGCCATGGATGCGCGCCATTGCGCTGGTGCCGAGATGGCTGAGATGATGGCCTATGCCGCAAGCGTGGGCAGCCGCGCCGCGCGGCGCGATGTCGGCGCCGCCGGTTTCATCGGCAATGCCACCGATGCCACCGCGCATTATTTCGGCAACGACAAGGGCTTCGGCACCATGCCGCATGCCCTGATCGGCTATGCCGGCTCCACGCTCCGCGCCGCCGAGCTGTATCACGAAACATTCCCGGCCGAGCCGATGACCGTGCTGGTCGATTATTATGGCCAGGAAGTTACCGATGCGCTGGCGGTATGCACCCGGTTCCCGGAACTGGCGCGCGAAGGCCGCCTGCAGGTGCGGCTCGATACCCATGGCAGCCGCTATATCGAGGGCCTCGATCCGCAGAGCTCGTATCAGGTACTCGACCGCCATGTGCCGAACGCCATCCGGCAATACCGCTCGGAAGCGGAACTGCGCTGGATGGTCGGCACCGGCGTCTCGGCTGCTGCGATCTTCCATATGCGCGCCGCACTCGACAAGGCCGGCTATCTCAACGTCAAGATCGTTGGTTCGTCCGGCTTCAATGCCGCGAAGTGCAAGGTGATGGCCAGCGTCAAGGCGCCGATCGACATTGTCGGCACCGGCTCGTATCTGCCGGATAACTGGACCGAGACCTACGCCACGGCGGATATCGTCGCCTATGACGGCGTGCCGAGCGTCAAGGTCGGCCGCGAATTCCTGCTGCGCAAGGTGAAGTAGGGTATTCCAAATACCTCGTCATGCCCGCACTTGATGCGGGCATCTCAATGGCCGCGACCGCCTTGTGTCGGTTTACGCGACCACGGACCCGGCTTGGTACGGTGAGTGGGCAGTGGGTCGACGGGCCCGCGTCACAACCACGGTTTCAAGCGGCGGATCAGCCCCGCCCTGGGATACCTGCTCCCCAAGAGGGGCGGGCGCCATCGACGGTTGCCAGTATAGCGCCTTTCCCCGAAGTCGCAATCACGCCTTCAGGGCGCCGCGTCGGCGCGCTAGGAGCCGGTGGAACTCGGCAGCCTGGTGGCCAGCCAGGGCGATGACCTGGCGGCCAATCCGGCTTTTCCCGGCGAGCTGCAGCCGTGCAAGCGCTACCGCGCCGCATCGGCAGCGCAGATCGCCGAGATCGCCTGCCGGCTTGATCCTGAATTGCTCGGCCGCTCGGCCTCGGTATGTGTCCTGGCGAGGGATGCCCTTGCCAAGCCTGGGCATGACGATGCAAAGAGAGGTGTCATGCGCGGGACATGACGATCCTCCGATGCCTACTCCGCCTTCACATTCGCCACGCGGATCACCTCGGCCCAGCGTTTGATGTCTTCCTGCTGGAATTTGGCGAAGTTGTCGGCATCGCGCACATTCACCGTCATGCCCTGCTTGGTGAAGGTTTCGCGCACGCTGTCCTTCTTCATCGCTTCCAGCACCAGGCCGCGATAGCGTGCCAGCGCCGCGGCCGGCGTCGCGGCCGGGGCGAAGATGGCGAGCCAGGCATCGGCTTCCACGCCGGCCACGCCACCCTGGGCGATGGTCGGCAGTTCGGGCAGATGCGGCGAGCGGTTCGGCGAGGCCACGGCGATGGCGCGCAGCTTAGCCGTCTGCACCTGGCCGAGCACCGTGGGCGTGGTGGCGAAGCTGCAATCGACATGGCCGCCGAGCAGGTCCTGCAGCAACGGCGCCGAACCCTTGTAGGCAACATGGGTGAGGTCGACACCCGCTTTCACCTTGAACAATTCGAGCGCCAGATGCGACGCCGAGCCCGGGCCGGTGGAGCCGCAATTCAGCTTGCCGGGCTGCGCCTTGGCCAGGGCCAGGAACTCGGCGAAGTTTTTCACCGGCAGGTCGTTCTTCACCACCAGGATATGCTGCAGGTCGGCCAGCAGCGCGATGGGCGCGAAATCCTTCACCGGATCATAGCCGCCGCCATTGGGCAGCAGCGAGATGTTGGTGGCATGGGTCTGGTTGGTGGAAGTGAGCAGCATATGGCCATCCGCCGGGCCGCGCGCCACTTTCACCGAGCCGATGGCGCCGGCACCACCGGGCACATTCTCAACGATCACCTGCTGACCGAGATCCTTGGCGATTTCCTGGCCCACCAGGCGGGCGAGCGCGTCGGTCGGGCCGCCAGCCGGATAAGGCACCACCATGGTGACGGTCTGGGTCGGATTCCAGGTTTGAGCGCGCGAGAGGCCGGGCAGGGCGGTGAGCGCGGCCGTGGCGGCGCCCGCCTGGACGAAATGGCGACGGGTAAGCATGGGTTTCCTCCGTATGACTTTCTTGGGCTGATTACAGCTTATCCGGCCCGATGCGCACAAGCTGCTTGCCGAAATTCTTGCCCGCCAGCATGCCGACGAAGGCGGCCGGTGCGGCTTCCAGACCTTCGGCGATGTCTTCCTTGTATTTCAGCTTGCCGGCCTTGATCCAGCCGGCCATCTCCTGGATCGCGCCCGGCCAGTAGGGCATGTGGTCGGAGATGATGAAGCCGGTGACGGTGGCGCGGTTCACCAGCATGTGGCGCATGCCGGTGAAGCCTTCCGGCTCAGTGAGATTATACTGGCTGATGATGCCGCAGAGCGGCACGCGGGCGAAGGTGTTGAGCCGGCCAAACACCATTTCCATGATCTTGCCGCCGACATTCTCGAAATAGACATCAACGCGCTTCGGCGTCGCGTCGCGGAAGGCGGCTTCCATATCGGGCGCCTTGTAGTCGATGCAGGCATCGAAGCCGAGTTCGTTCACCACATAGTCGCACTTGGCCTTGCCGCCGGCGATGCCGACGACGCGGCAGCCCTTGATCTTGGCGATCTGGCCCACTGTGCCACCGACCGCGCCGGAAGCGGCGGAAACCACCACGGTCTCGCCTTCCTTCGGCTTGCCGATCTGCATCAGGCCGTAATGCGCCGTCACGCCGGGCATGCCGAGCACGCCGAGCCAGGTGGAAAGCGGCGCGATGCGCGGGTCGATCTGCACCAGGCCGGTGCCGTCGGTGACGCCATAGCCGCGCCAGCCGAGATTGCCCACCACATAGCTGCCGACTGGGAATTTCGGGTTGTCGGATTGCATCACCTCGCCGACCGTGCCGCCGATCATCGGGTCGCCGGGCTGGAGCTTGGCGAGATACGAGCGGCCCGGATCCATCACGCCGCGCATATAGGGATCCAGCGACAGCCAGATGTTGCGCACCAGCAACTGGCCGGGGCCGGGGGTGGGGATCGGGCGTTCCGCCACCTCGAAATCGGCTTCCGTCACCCAGCCCGTGGGATGCTGCTTCATCAGAACATTCAGGTTCTTGGCCATGATTTCCTCCCTGGTTGATTTGTCGGACAGACTACCCCAAGCCGGGCATTGCGGTAAGCCTGTCGTGGCGTTAAGTGTCTAGCACCATGACAAATTCCCTGAAAATCGCCCTGGCCCAGACCAATGCCGTGATGGGGGACATCGCCGGCAACCGCCGCCGTATCGAGACGGCGCGGGCGGCGGCTGCCGCCAAGGGGGCGGACCTGGTGGTGCTGCCGGAGCTGTGCATCATTGGCTACCCGCCGGAGGACCTGGTGCTGCGCCCGGCGGTGCAGCGGGAATGCGAGCAGGCGGTGCGGGCGCTGGCGGCACAGACCAAGGATGGCGGCCCTGGTCTGCTGGTGTCGTCGCCCTGGGTGGATGGCGGCAAGCTCTACAATGCCGCGATGCTGCTGGATTGCGGCGAGATCGTGGCGGTGCGCTACAAATACGACCTGCCGAATTATGGTGTATTCGACGAGAAGCGCGTCTTTGCCGCCGGGCCGCTGCCCGGCCCGATGGTGTTCCGCGGCGTGCGGCTCGGCGTCATGATCTGCGAGGATATGTGGTCGGCGGATGTGGCCGAATGCCTGGCCGAGACCGGCGCCGAATTGCTGATCGTGCCGAACGGTTCGCCCTTCGAGGCCGGCAAATGGGACCAGCGCCTGACGCTCGGCGTTGCCCGCGTGGTCGAGACCGGCCTGCCGCTGATCTATCTCAACCGCGTCGGCGGGCAGGATGAACTGGTCTTCGACGGCGCGTCTTTCGTGCTCAATGCCGACCGCAGCATGGCGCTGCGCCAGCCGGAATTCGTCGAAGACATCGCCATCACCGACTGGCGCCGCGAGGGCGAGGGTTGGGCTTGCGCCAAGGGCACGATTGCCAAGCCGCTCGACCGCCTGGCCTCGATCTATGGTGCCATGGTGCTGGGTTTGCGCGACTATGTGAATGCCAACCGTTTTCCGGGCGTGGTGCTGGGCCTCTCGGGCGGTATCGACAGCGCGCTTTCCGCTGCCGTGGCCGTCGATGCGCTGGGCGCCGACCGCGTGCGCTGTGTGATGCTGCCCTCGCGCTACACGGCGCAGATCAGCCTGGATGACGCCGCCGAATGCGCGCGTGCGCTCGGCTGCACCTATGAGACTATTCCCATCGAACCGGGTGTTGCTGCGTTCAGTGAAATGCTGGCGCCGGCCTTCGCTGGCCGCAACAGCGACCTGACGGAAGAGAATCTGCAAAGCCGCATCCGTGGCGTCACGCTGATGGCCTTGAGCAACAAGTTTGGCCATATGGTGCTGACCACCGGCAACAAGTCGGAAATGAGCGTCGGCTATGCCACGCTTTATGGCGACATGTGCGGCGGCTATTCCGTGCTCAAGGACGTGTACAAGATGACCGTCTTCGAGCTGTCGCGCTGGCGCAACCAGCATATTCCAATGGACGCGATGGGGCCGGAAGGCCGGGTGATACCCGAACGAATTATCACCAGGCCACCCAGCGCGGAACTCCGCGAGGACCAGACCGACCAGGACAGCCTGCCACCCTACGAGCAGCTTGATGCGATCCTGGAAATGCTGGTGGAGCGGGAACTCTCCGTCGCTGAGATCGTGGCCAGCGGACAGCCTGAAGCGGTGGTGCGCCGCGTGCAGCATTTGCTGTACATCGCGGAATACAAGCGCCGCCAGGCGCCGCCCGGTGTGAAGATCACGGCCCGGAATTTCGGCCGGGATCGTCGCTATCCGATTACGAATGCATTCCGGGACCCGACCCCATCATGACCACCTCCAATTCCACCAAGACCGGCAATTCCACCAAAACCGGTAAGGACCGCGTTTACCTCTTCGACACCACGTTGCGCGATGGCGCCCAGACCCAGGGCGTGGATTTCTCCACCCAGGACAAGCGCAGCATCGCCAAGGCGCTGGACAAACTCGGCGTTGCCTATATCGAAGGCGGCTGGCCGGGCGCCAACCCCACCGACACCGAATTCTTCGCCGCCAAGCCGGCGTTGAAGCGGGCCAAATTCGTGGCTTTCGGCATGACCAAGCGGCCCGGCCGCTCGGCAGCCAACGATCCAGGCCTCGCCGCGATCTTCAACGCCCAGGCCGATGCCGCCTGCCTGGTTGGCAAGTCGTGGGATTTCCAGGTCGATATCGCGCTCGGCATCCCGCTCAGTGAGAATATCGAACTGATCGCCGACAGCATCGCTGCCGCCCATGCCCGTTTCGGCGAGGCGATGTATGACGCCGAGCATTTCTTCGATGGCTATAAGGCCAATCCCGGCTTCGCGCTGGATTGCCTTCGGGCCGCGCTGGATGCCGGTGCGCGTTGGGCGGTGCTGTGCGACACCAATGGCGGCACCATGCCCTACGAGGTCGAGCGCATCGTCGGCGAAGTGGTGCAGAAGCTTGGTGATGGCAGCCGGCTTGGCATCCATACCCATAACGACACCGAGAATGCGGTGGCCAACACGCTCGCCGCCGTGAAGGCCGGCGTGCGCCAGGTGCAGGGCACTCTGAACGGGCTTGGCGAACGCTGCGGCAATGCCAACCTGATCGCCCTGATCCCATCGCTGATGCTCAAGCCCTGGTTCGCCGAGCATGTCGATATCGGCCTGAGCGAGCAGGACTTGACCCATCTCACGGCTACTTCCCGCGTGCTGGACGAGCTGCTGAACCGGGCGCCGAACCGCCATGCCGCCTATGTCGGCGCCTCGGCCTTCGCGCATAAGGGCGGCCTGCATGTCTCGGCGGTGATGAAGGACCCCAAGACCTACGAGCATGTGCCGCCGGAAACCGTCGGCAACCGCCGCCATGTGGTGATGTCGGACCAGGCGGGGCGCTCCAACCTGCTGGTGCGTCTGGATGAAGCCGGCATCCCGTATGATGCCGCCGATCCGCGCCTTGGCAGCCTGCTCGAAGAAGTGAAGCAGCGCGAATCCGAGGGCTATTCCTATGATGGTGCCGAGGCCAGCTTCGAGATGCTGGCGCGGCGCGCGCTGGGACAGTTGCCGGAATATTTTCGCGTGCGCAGTTTCCGCGTCATGGTGGAGCGGCGTTTCAATGCCAAGGGCGAACTCGTCACCGTGTCGGAAGCCACGGTGAAGCTGAACGTGGATGGCGAGACCCTGTTCTCGGTGGCGGAAGGCAACGGCCCGGTCAACGCGCTGGACCATGCCCTGCGCAAGGATCTGGGCCGCTTCCAGAGCTATCTCGATGATCTGCGGCTGGTCGATTTCAAGGTGCGCATCCTCAATGGCGGCACCGAGGCGACCACGCGCGTGATGATCGAGAGCGCTGATGGCCAGGGCAACCGCTGGGCCACGGTGGGCGTGTCGCCGAATATCGTCGATGCGGCTTTCGTGGCGCTGATGGATAGCATCAACTGGAAGCTGCTGCGCGACGGCGCACCCGCTTCACGCCTCTGAAGCAATGGCCGGCACGCATCGGCCGAAACTGGGAGACCTGGCGCCGCCGGGGCCGCTGCATCGCGGCCCGGCGGTGATCCTGGTGGAGCCGCAGCTTGGCGAGAATATCGGCGCGGCGGCGCGCGCCATGCTGAATTGCGCGCTCACCGAGATGCGCCTGGTGAACCCGCGCGACGGCTGGCCTAACCCGGCGGCCTATGTGCTGGCGAGCCGCGCCGATCCGGTGCTGGATGCGGTCAGCCTGTTCAAGACCGTGCCCGATGCGGTGGCCGACATGCACCGCATTTATGCCACCACGGCACGGCACCGCGACATGATGAAGCCGGTGGCGACACCGCGCGAGGCGGCGGCGATGATGCGCGCCGACATGGCGGAAGGCCGCCGCGTCGGCATTCTGTTCGGCCCGGAACGCACCGGACTCGATAACGACCATGTGGCTCTGGCCGATGTGGCGATCAGCGTGCCGCTCAATCCCGGCTTCTCGTCGCTGAACCTGGCGCAAGCCGTGCTGCTGATCGGCTATGAATGGTTCACGGCAGCGGATACCACGGCGCCTCTGGTGCTCGACAACGCCTATGGCGGCTGGGCCAGCCAGGAGGAAGTGGAGGGGCTTTACCGCCACTTCGCCGAGGAACTGGAGGAAGCCGGCTTCTTCCACAATATCGCGCCGAAGAAGGAGGCCATCCTGCGCAACCTGCGTAACCTGCTGCAGCGCATCCCGATGGCGGCGCAGGAAGTGCAGACCTTGCGCGGCATGATCAAGGCGCTGGCACTCGGCCGGCCGAAACGCCCGCCTTACTCGCAGCGCCAGAAGAAGCCCGCCGATCCGGTTTGAACCCCGCTTATCTGGTTTGAACAAAGCTCAGGAGACTGCCATGCCGCAAGCCGTACCGACCCAGCAGGTGGATGATGAGCGCGTGCGGGTGACGCGCTGGGATTTCGCGCCGGGCGCTGCCACCGGCCACCATGTGCATGAATATCCCTATGTGGTGACCTATCTCACCGATGCGCGGCTCAGGATCATCGGTGCCGATGGCGCGGAAAGCATGGTCGAGATGCAGGCGGGCGGCAGCTACTCGCGGCCCAAGGGCGTGGCGCATGACGTGATCAACGCCGGCAGCGCGCCGATGGCCTTCGTCGAAGTCGAGATCAAGCTCTAGCTCTAGCTCTAGCTTATTTCTTCGTCAGCCCCAGGCTGCGGCCGGCCTGTTCCGGCTTGGGCAGTTTGGCATGGCCTTCGAGCATCTTGCTGAACAAGTCCTGATGCTCTGGCAGGAAGGGCGTCGAGCGCCGCGTGCCGAGATCGACATGCACCAGCACCTGTTCGGATGTCGCGGCGAGATAGCCTTTCTCGGCGTGATGCATGGCGATGAAGTAGTGCAGCCGCTTGGCATCGGCGCCAAGGAGCTGGAAGCTGAAGCGCAGCTCATCGCCTTCCACTACCTCTTGCAGATAACAGACATGGGTCTCCAGCACGAAGGTGGAGAGGTTGGTGCGCTGCACGTAGCTCCAGTCGAGGTCGAACGGCACGAACAGCTTGTCCAGCGCCTGATCGAAGATGACGTTGTAATAGCCGACATTCATATGCCCGTTGGCATCGATATGCTCGGGCAGCACGCGCATGCCGGTAAGCTGCATGGGTTGATCGAAAGTGATGGCGGCTTGAGAAGAATTCATCCCGAAATCCCTTGGCGAAACCGTTTCCTCTAGTACGCTAGTGGCATGACCTGGGACCCGACGCAATACCTGAAATTTGCCGGCGAACGCCTGCAGCCCGCCATCGACCTGTTGCAGCGCGTGCCGCTCGCCAGCCCGGCCAGTGTTGTGGATATGGGCTGCGGCGCCGGCAACCTGACGCCGCTGTTCCTGGCCCGCTGGCCGGACGCCAAAATCACCGGCGTCGATTCCTCCCCGGAAATGCTGGCCAAGGCGCGCGCACAATACCCGCAAGCCAGCTATGTCGAAGCGTCATTCGCCGAGTGGCGGCCGGCCGAACCGGTGGACCTGCTTTACTCGAATGCCGCGCTGCATTGGCTCGGCAGCCATGAGACGTTGTTTCCGAGTCTGCTCAAGACCGTGAAGCCCGGCGGCTACATGGCGGTGCAGATGCCGCGCAATTTCGCCGCCCCGTCCCATACCAATATCCTGGCCGCCGCCGAGGCTGGCCCCTGGGCGCCGAAGCTGCTGCCGTTGCTGCGGCGCAACCCGGTTTCCGAGCCGGGTTTCTACTGGCGTTTGCTGCACGACAAGGTGGCCGAGTTGCATATCTGGGAAACCGAATATACCCAGGTGCTGACGGGCGAGAACCCGGTGGCGGAATTCACCAAGGGCTCTGCGCTGAAGCCGCTGCTGGATGCGCTGGCGGGCGAGGAGCGCGCCGCTTTCGAAGCCGATTACCGCGCCCGCATCGCGAAAGCCTACCCGAAGGAAACCAATGGCAGCACGCTGTTTCCGTTCCGCCGGCTGTTCATCCTGGCCCGCGCCTAGGCAGTAAAAGACCTGGGCGCTAATCCGCCTTCAGCTTGAACAGGCGGAATGCCTGTGGCGCCAGCACCACCACCACCATGATGCGGAACACGTGCATCGAGGAAACGATGGCGACCTCGACGCCGAGCGCCAGTGCCACCAGGCTCATTTCCGCGAGGCCCCCCGGCGCCAGCACCAGGATCAGCGTCTCGCGCGAGAAGCCGAGCGGCCCGGCGGCCAGCGTGGTGAGGCCGACCGCCAGCGCGATCATCACCAGCGTCGAGATCAGCGCCAGCTTGGCCAGCCGCCCGACTTCGCGCAAAGCCGTGCCGGCGAAGCGGCAGCCGAGCGAGCAGCCGACCACGACCTGGGCGATGGCGACGATTTCCGGCGGCGGCTTGGCCGCCGACCAGCCCATCAGATGCACGAAAGCCGAGCAGATCATCGGCCCGAGCAATTGCGAGGCCGGCAGCTTCAGCCGCCGCGCCAGTGCCCAGCCGACCAGGCCGCAGCCGACCAGCAGCAGGCCGTCATCAAGGGCCATGGCGCTGACGCCGGGGCCGGGCGTCATCGGCGGCACATAGAAGCCTTCGACGAGGCGGAAGTAGAAGGGAATCGTCATCACCGTGACGAAGATGCGGATGGCGTGGCACAGCACGATGGAGCGCGCATTGCCGCCCATGGCTTCGCCCACCATGGTCATTTCCTGCAAGCCACCCGGCGTGGCGGCGAAATAGCTGGTCACCGGATCGAGGTTGCCGCCCTTGCGGAACACCCAGTAGCAGACCGCCGTGGCGATCGGCACATAGACCAGCATCAGCGCCATCAGGCCGAGCCATTCGCTCCAATGCCGCAGCATTTCCGGCGTGAAGGCCGAGCCGAGCATGACGCCGAGCACCGTGACCATCAGCTCGCGCAGCCGCATGTCGACAAACACCGGCAGCCGCTTCGGCCGCCCGAACAGCGCCAGTGGCGCCACGAAGCACATGGCGCCGAGCATCCAGGCCAGCGGCACGCGCAGCCACAGGAACAGCGCACCGCCCACCGCGCCCACGCCGAGCGTGAAGGCCGTGGCGGCGATCAGCCTCGGCGTCAGTTGCGGGGTGGGGCGGGCTATTGCCACGGGATCAAGCTGGCTTAGGCCGAGAGCCGCCGGCCGAGCCGCACCGCGGTCTGGCCCGCTTTCAGCCGCCGCGTCGGCATGATCAGCACGCAATCGTCATAGGGGGTGCGGATCGTCACCGGGCCATCCTGGGCGATGGCGGTGCCAGCCTGCGCGATGCTTTCCAGGCCGGTGAATTCGCCGATGAAGCGGAATTCGTTGCTCTCGATGGTGACGGCGTCGGTCACTTCGACGAAATGCTGCGTCTGCGCCGGCATCGGTGCCACGCCATGCTGAGCCAAAAATGCATCATCGGCCTGGCCGGCGGCTTTCAGGAAACGCAGCATGGTTTCAATCGCCATCGGCCGGCTGTCGGCGGCCCAATGCTGGCCGCATTCCACCAGCAGCGCGTTCTTGGCACTGGCCGGATTGCTGAAATCGCCGTAATCGCGCATGCGCTTGCCGGCCTTGTGGCCCTCATCGGCGACGACGAAATTCGGCACCCCGACGGCGCGGGCAAGCTCACGGCCCTTGGGCAAGGGACCCGAGAGCATCAGCGCCGGCGAGGGCGTCTGCATCGAATGGATATCCAGCAGCAGATCGGTGTCGCGGATCAGCGGCTCGATCTCGCGCGCGCGTTCCAGTTCCACAGAACTGCGCGAGGAGCGCAGCACATCCTCGCTCCACACGCGGTTCATGTCCTCATCCACGAAGCGCGAGGCGGTCGGCTCCTGCGGATCGAAGCGCATATAGGCGGCGATGTTGCAGAAGATCAGCGTCAGCTTGCCCACCAGCGGGCGGAAGCCACTGCGCAGCAGCAGGTCCAGCGCATGGGCACCACAGACCTCGTTGCCATGGATCAGCGCGGTGATGGTGACGCTGGGGCCGGGCTTGCCGGAGTCGAGGCGATGCGCGAAGGGAATGCCGGTATTGCCCTGGCGCCAGGCATCGATGGGGATGGGCAGCAGCGCGAGAACCGGGCTGGCCGAGGGACCGGGGGAGGCAGCGGTGGCAGAGGCGGGCGGGAGCGGACTCTGGTTCGGGCTCTGGCTTTGGGCCATGGCGGGCTTTTCTCCATCTGCCAATCGTTGGAGGCGGCTAGTTTGTTCGGGTGGCTGCTTGGCGGTGAAATAGCAGAACATCGCGGGCGCGTCATGCTGCTTCGCCACGCTTCGTTTCGCTTCCCACTTACTCCCGTTTGTTCCCGGACATTCCGGCGATTTTGTCACAAGGCTTTTTCCGGGCTCTACCGGCCTGCCCGGCACGACAAAGCGCGCCGACCGGCGAAAGGCCGGCAGCCAGCATTACCTGCCAAAGCATCACCTACCAGAGCATCGCCTAGCCGCGTATGCAGGGTGAGGTATAATAAAGAATATAACAGGAACATAAAGCGGTCAAGACTTGCTTGAGCCGGGCGCAGCGGCGGATTATCCTGGCGCCATGATCGACAGCATCGGATCCAGCCTCGCGGCCTTCAGCCAGGCCGAAGCCCGCCTGACCAAGGCGGTGAAGCTCGTCGCCGAGGGCGGCCTCGACGCCGACGCCATGGCCGCCGCCGCCCAGCTTTTCGCCCAGGCCCAGCTGCAGCAGGCCACTGCCGGCGTCAGCCTGCGCACCGAACTGGAACAGCGCCGCCGCGCGGTGGATATCCTGGCTTAGACTTTGCCTTGCTCCAGCACAGCGGCCTGATCGCGGGCTGCATGCAGGATACGGGCGACAAGGATCGAGCGTTTCTCCCGGATCAAATCATAGTAGATGATCCAGCTTTCCTGCACGGCGCTGCGGGCATTCGGCCCATATTCAGGGCGGGAGCGCCCGAGATGGGGGAAGCGTTCCAGGCGCTTGAGCGCCTTTTCGATCCGCCGCAACACCGCATCGGCCTGAGCCGTGCCGCTCTGCGCGCTGATGAAATCCCAAATACCGAGTAAATCCCGCTCAGCCGCGCGGCTATAGCGGATCGTTGCGCTGGGCCTAGCGTTTCGGCTGCGACTTCCGGGCATGGCGCTTATTGGCCAGGGCGATAATGTCTTCCATCGAACGCTTGGATATAGCGCCCTTGCGCAATTGCTCGAAGCCCAGCGCCACGTCACGCTTCTCCAGCTTGTCCCGCTCGTCCAGCAGGCGCAGTGCCTCGGCCACCACGCTGTCGGCATCGGCATAGGCCCCATTGCGCAGCTTGCGGCGGATGCGGGCGGCGATGCGGGGTGAGAGTTCCAGCGTAGTCATGGCGCCAGTATGCGCGCCCGGCCGGCGGGCGGCAAGCGGGGCTTACGCGACGTGAAATGGGATTCCTGCTGGCGCGGGAATGACAAAGAAAGAGAAAAAGAAAGGGCGGCTGTGTGGCAGCCGCCCTTCGTCTTATCGATGCGCCAGCCGCTTTTACGCGAACGCATCCTCCCAGGAGCCCTGGGTCGAGGCCTTGGAATATTCCGTGGCGCGGTTCTCGAAGAAGTTGGTGTGCTCGACGCCGTTGAGGATCGCATCCAGCCAGGGCAGCGGATTCTTGGCGATGCGGTACATCGGCTGCAGGTTGAGCTGCAGCAGGCGGCGGTCGGCGGTCCAGCGAATGTAGTTCTTCACGTCATCGGCGGAGAGGCCCTGCACGCCGCCGAGTTCGAAGGCGAGGTCGATGAAGGCATCCTCGTGATCGACGATGGTGGAGCAGGCGACATAAAGCTCGCGCTGGAATTCCTCGGTCCAGACTTCCGGGTTTTCCTCAACGAAGGTGCGGAACAGGCGGATGATCGAGTTGGTGTGCAGCGTTTCGTCGCGCACCGACCACGACACGATCTGGCCCATGCCCTTCATCTTGTTGAAGCGCGGGAAGTTCAGCAGGATGGCGAAGGAAGCGAAAAGCTGCAGGCCCTCGGTGAAGGCGCCGAACACCGCCAGCGTCTTGGCGATATCCGCCTTGGTCTCGACGCCGAACTGCTGCATGTAGTCGTACTTGTCCTTCATCTCCTTGTAGCGGAGGAAGGCCGAGTATTCTTCTTCGGGCATGCCGATGGTATCGAGCAGGTGCGAATAGGCGGCGATATGCACCGTCTCCATGTTGGCGAAGGCGGCCAGCATCATCTGCACTTCGGTGGGTTTGAACACCCGCGCGTAATGCTTCATGTAGCAGTTCGAGACTTCCACATCGGCCTGGGTGAAGAAGCGGAAGATCTGCGTCAGCAGGTTCTTCTCGCCCGGGGTGAGCTTCTTCTGCCAGTCCTTCACGTCATCGGCCAGCGGCACTTCCTCGGGCAGCCAATGCACGCGCTGCTGCGTCATCCAGGCCTCATATGCCCAAGGATACTGGAAGGGCTTGTAGACCGGTTTGGCGTCGAGAAGCGGCATGATGGAATCCCCGTGACAGCGCACTGATAATGGTTTGATTCGTCGTCAATCCATTATTGCAACTGGGATTCTTCGGAGCAATAGGTAAACCCAACATGTAGTGCCTTTAATATTGGGGCGATCTATATGTTGATATTTCTATTATAGCTTGATGAAAAGGCTGTGAGTTATTTGGGGATGAATTGCTGCAAGCTATTGGTAAGCCCCTGCAATTCGGTGCGCAGCCGGGCAATGTCGCGGTCGGGCAGCGGCAGCAGGCAGGACAGCCCCTCTTTCATCGCCGCCACGCCGGTTTTCAGGTCGCGGCCCGCCTGGGTGAGGGCAATGCGCACCAGGCGCTCGTCCTGGCCGTCGCGCTGGCGGGTCAGCAGGCCGGCAATTTCCATGCGCTTGAGCATCGGGGTGAGGGTGCCGGAATCGAGATGCAGCCGTTCGCCGAGCTGCTTCACGGTGAGGCCGGGGCCGGGCAGCCCGTCCTGCTCCCACAGCACCAGCAGCACCAGATACTGCGGATAGGTGAGGCCGAGCGGTTCCAGCTTGTCGCGGTAGAGCCGGGTCATGGCGTTGGACGCGGCATAGAGCGCGAAGCAGAGCTGGGCGTCGAGCTTGAGATTGGAATCGGCGGACATGGCTATAGCCTCCCCGATTGGCGCCGGGCTCCGCAAGAAGCCCGGCGCGGTATCGTGGATCGGAATGGGACTTAGACCGTCGCCTTCACGGTGGCGTCGATATTGCCACGGGTCGCCTTGGAATACGGGCAGACCTGATGCGCGGCATGGGCGAGCGCGTCGGCGGTGGCCTGGTCTAGGCCCGGCAAATGCACCACGATGGCGGCGTTCAGGCCGAAGCTGGTCTCATCCTTGCCGATGCCGATGGTCACGGTGACGGTGTTGCCGGCCGGCAGGGTCACGCCCTTGCCGCGGGCGACCAGGCCCAGCGCGCCCTGGAAGCAGGCGGCATAGCCCGAGGCGAAGAAGGTTTCCGGATTGGCGGCATTGCCCGGGCCGCCGAGTTCCTTCGGCATCGCCAGCGTCATGTCGATGATGCCGTCGGCCGAGGTGACGCGGCCGGAGCGGCCGCCGGTGGCGGTGGCGGTGGTGGTGTAAAGCGGGGTCATGGTCGGTCTCCTGTTGGGTGGCCCCCAGTTCAAGGGCCGTTGCTGTCTGACGGGATAATTAATAGCGCACAATTTAATTTTGAACAAGCTAAATTTTGATGACAGCGGTCACATTTGGGTGGTAACGCCTTGGGCGTCACCAGGGTGGTTCGCCACGGAGTCCGGACACGCCGACACCAGAAGTTTCGAAGGTGCAATTGCTGCTTCCCAGTGGAACTCAGGAAGCCGTGGCTATCAGTGAGCAGCAAGAGCCTACAGTGCTGATGCACCCTTAGCTAAACGCTCGAGACCATCATAATGGTCGGGTGCAACCGCTTTTATCATCTCAAGAAGATAAGTCGTGTTCTTCTGCGTCTCGGCGACGAGGGCTGGGTCGAAGCCTTTGCCCGTCATGTGTGATAGGTCATTCGTGAACTTGTAGATGGCGGTTTTTTTGTTGTCGTCAAATTTTAGTTTATCGAGTTTCTTGTACAGATTCTCATTGGATGGGACATGAAATTCGAGAAACGTCTCCAGCAGTTTCCTGGCAATATTTGGAATGTTGTAGGACGATTGAATCGTGCCGTCCGACTCAAACGTGTATAGAAGTTTGAAGAGGTAATGATACTCGGTCGGATGCTCAACAAGAAGTTGGTCAAGCTTCATGAGATGTGAGCTTCTTCCGGCTGCCGCTTCTGTGCAGACAATCATAAGATAAGAGCGTTGATTCTGTTTGGCTCCGTGGTCAAGCCAATTTAGCAATAGCTTCAAGAAATCGAAGTTGTGGGTGAACAGGAAAACCTGCTTGGCTTCCTTGACCGCATTTTTCAAGTAAGAAAATGCTTGGAATATTGCTGCTGCGTCTAGACTGGATATTGGGTCGTCAATGACTACGATGCCTTCCTTGATATCGAAGTCCTGGTCACCAAGTTGCACAATGAAGTAAAGAAAGGCGATGGCAGTCTTCTCGCCTTCGCTTAACCGCCGCGCAGGTTTCCCCCGGCGCTTTAGTCGATATCCGTCATCGCCCGAATCAAATGTCAGGTCTGTACGGCCAAGAAAAGCATTGAGCTTGCTGGTCATTTGAGCTCCACCAGCGTGCGCGCTTGATACCTTCGCCTTTTTTTCGCTAATGGATTTCAGCAGCTCATCAAGACTGCGAGCGTCTCCTAAATCGGCGGCGCCGTCCCTCAGCTTTTTGATAGTGTTCTGCGTGGCGTCTATTTTTTCGTCGAACTCTCTCACCTGCGGCGCGATGGACGACAGATAATGCGTTTCAATGGCGTGCCTAGCTGCTTTTTTCTGCGCCTCGAAATCAGCCGATTTGGCATTGTGCCTGTCAATTAGCGCTCTGACCTTATCCAGAGACTGGAATAAAGCCGTAGTATCCACGGCGATTTCGATAGCATACGGCTTCGAGCGTTCGGTCAGCTTTTTCGATAGAATCTCCGCCACTTTGCTTACTGCAGTCAGTGCACTGGTCCTTGCGGTCTCGAATTCCTGGGCTGTAGCTTCAAAATCCTCCCGGATCTCGGAAAAAAGGCCCGCCTTCGGTGGTATCTGGACGCTGGAGATAGCTGCGTTGATATCATGTGCCGTTTTAATCTCTGCTTCGATTTCAGTCTTCAGTTGCTGGTCCGCAGTGCTGAAATGCTCAGAAAGCCTTTTCAGCCGTTCTTCCGGCAGTTTCTGCCCGCAGAATTCGCAATCCTTCGACTCATGCGTGCGGTGGATTTCCAAACCGGTCTCGACCCAGAGTGATATATCCGGCTTCTCGACAAGTCGGCTTAGCGCATCGACCTGAGACGCACGCTGAGTCAGAATTCCTGTAGCCGTGACCAGCGTGCTCAGCGCAATCTGAATGTCTATTCCGGCGCCTGACTTGGCCTTCACCTTTGGCTGAGAAATCTGCGGCACAGCTTCCGCCTGTTCCTGACGGATAGTTACTCGGTGAATGTCGAGTTCGGCCTCCGAATATGTCTTTGGCGTCGTCAGCTTTTTATAGGCGGCTTCTGCGTCCGGTTTGCGATAGCCACGCAGAGTTGTCCCACTCGTCGCCTCGCCGATCGTCTTAGCAATGGCCGAAAATGCCTTTCCCTTGTCGGTCTCAAGCTTTGTCAGCGCCACCGTCTCGACGTCGAGCTTGGCTTTCCGGTCGTCGTGCGCGGCCTGTTCAGCCTTTATTTCTTCAGCGAGCTCTTTGTTTTCCTGGCCAACAATGAGGATATGCTTCAGCGGTCCGTTGAACTGACCTATGTTCGCTTCGATATAGTCCGAATTGAAAACACGGATTTTCCGTGGGCTCGGCTGCCCCTTGGCCAGCGTGCCTGCGTCAGTCGTTATCGAATAGTCGAGGTCGGGGTAGTCTGCATGCGCGCCGGTCTGAAGCGCAGTAAAAAGCCTGGACAACGTTGTCTTGCCTGAGCCGTTCTCACCGTAAATCAGGTTGAAGCGTTTGAAGGGGGGCAGATCCACCGCTGCAGCAAAATCTCCAAAGACCCCGAGGCCCTTAATCTTGTTGATTGCCGTAAGCATCCTAGCCCCCGCCGATCTATTCCCAGGAACAAGTTACCAAAAATAGAAGTGTCTTACGCCCGTTTATTTCTCGCAATAGTTGTTTTAGGACTAAGGGCACCGAATTAATTCAAAATAATCAGGAGTAGTATTAATTGGCGAAACACGGCCATCACAAGTCGGCGGCCAGCCTGGCAGCGAGAGGTGCCCCGCTCACGAACAAGTCACGCCTGCACCACGATTTTGCCGTGATCGGGAGTCATATCTCCTGCACCGGCAGCGCTCGCGGGGCGCGGCTGGGGGAGCCGCCACCGCACTGCCAGACCTTGAGGCCGAGCCTTAAGGTCAGACCCTGAGGGAAGTATCCCTCCGGGATGTTGCATCTGGAGGTGCGTCATGGGCCAGCTATCGAAACTGCATTCCTTCCCTCATCGCTTCGACCATCGCGGCATCGGGCTGCATCACACACCGCCGCGCAAGACACGCCTGCCCTGGGAGGCCTGGGCAATGCTGGCGTTGGCTGTCGCCATCGGCCTGTCGCCCTGGAGCTTCGGCTTCACCGGCCTCGCCAGCGCCACCATGAACAGCGTCATCATCGGCATGCTGGTCTTCGCGCTGGCCGGCCTCACGCTTACCCTCCAGGATCGCTGGGAGGGCTGGGGCAATCTGGGCCTCGGCGTCTGGCTTTGCCTCTCGCCCTGGCTGTTCGGCTATTATCCCATCAGCCAGGCGGCCTTGCCGCATGTCGGTCTTGGCTTGGCGGTGATGCTGGTGGCGATTCTCGATCTCTGGCGCGGCTGGGGCGAGGATGACGGGGAGCATTGACGTACAGGTTCCTGGTCCTGGCTCTTAACGCTGGACGGCGTCGCCCTATATGCTGGGCACAGCAGGAGGGCGCCGATGGCCGACCGCGACACGAAATCCTTTCCGATCCAGTTGGAAGATGCCGAGTGGCGCAAGCGGCTGGATGCCGCCGCCTATCAGGTGCTGCGCCATGCCGCTACCGAGCGGCCCCATACCAGCCCGCTCAACCATGAGAAACGCGCCGGCCAGTTCCTCTGCGCCGGCTGCGGCTCGGCGCTGTTTGACTCCGAGACCAAGTTCGATAGCGGCTGCGGCTGGCCGAGCTTCTACCAGGCCAAGGACGGCGCGGTGGCGACCACAGAAGACAACAGCCATTTCATGCGCCGCACCGAAGTGCTCTGCGCCAAATGTGGCGGCCATCTCGGCCATGTATTCCCGGATGGCCCGGCGCCGACCGGCGACCGCTATTGCATGAACGGCGTGGCACTGAAATTCAAGCCCAAAGGCTAAGCCATTGGCGTGTATATACAATAAGAAATACTATTTTTTGGTTTATTAAATAGAAAAACGTCCCAGAATAATGCTGTTCCGGCCTGAGGCGAGGCCGGTGCGGCATGGGGGCGAGCATGACGAACAGCGAAAGTCTGGCGCGGTGTGGCGCGGAAGAGTTCCTGCGCCAGGAAGCAGAATTGCTGCAAATCAAGCCGGGGGCCGAGATCGGTGCCCTGGCGCTCTCGGGCGGCGGTATCCGTTCGGCGTCTTTCGCCCTCGGGCTGCTGCAGGCTTTTGCCAAGGCGGATGCGTTGCAGGCGTTCAAATATCTCTCCACCGTTTCCGGCGGCGGCTATGCTGGCGCGGCGCTGAACTGGGGCCGCCATATCACCGGCCTCGACCCGAAAGATTTCCTGCTCGATCCCTCGCCACAGAAGAATCTGCCGGTCGGCGCGGACTCGCTGCTGGCGCATATCCGCCGCCGCGCCAATTACCTGGCGCCGAACAAGCGCATCGATCTGCTGGCGGCGGGCTACAATGCCATGCGCGGCGCCATCGCCTCCTTCCTGTTCTATAGCTGGATGATGCTGCTGGGATTCGTGGCTGTGGCAGCATTGGCTTATGTGGTGGGCTGGGGCGTCGAACATTTCTGCGATGCCATCCCCAAGCTCGCGGGCCTGGTCGGTGCCTGCGGTTTCGAACCGTCCTTCGTGGCGCGCGCCGGCCTTGGCGGGCTGGCCGCTCTTATCGTCGTGCAGGTTGTTGCCACGCTCTGGGCCTTTGCCTATTTCCTGCGTGATTTCGTCAGCCAGGATGATTACGCAACACGGCTGAACGTGGTGGTGCAGTCGGGATGGGAACTGAAACTCTATCTCGGCGCCCTGGTGGCGACCCTGCTGCCGACCCTGCATGGCCTCATATCCGCCGCGCCGATTTTCGGCGCCGGCACCGATGTCGCCAGCCAAAGTCTGGTATCCGCGATCATTGCCGCGGTGGGCGGTATCGCGGCCAAGATTTCCACTTTCAGCCAATTGAATCCGAAGCAGCGCGCCCTGGCGCTGCGTGGTGCCGCCATACTCATCCTGGCGGCGCTGCTGTTACTGGTCTATGCCGCCGGCTCATGGGTTGTCGGCACTGTACTCGGCGCGGCGGGATGGGCGCCGGTGGCGGCAGTGGAGGATGCGGTTGATCTGGCGATGCAGCGGGCGGCGCTTGGCGGCGCCGTGATCCTGCTGCTCGGTTCGTTCGTGGTGTGGTGGCTGGCACCGGGTCTGCCGGGGCCGAATTTCCTCTCCATGCACCGTTTCTACCGCGATCGACTGATGGAGATTTTCCTGCCGGAGTTCAACGGCATCGCCTGGATATCGCGCGACGACAAGCACTCGCTGGCGGGGCGCCGACGCGGCAAAAAGCCACTCACCGAGGCCCTCAACAGCCTGACCAAGCGCAGCCAGCAGGAAACCGTCTCGCGGGAGATCGGGCTGAATGTTTCGGTGTGGCATGATCCCGATACCTTCTCCCTGGTATCGGCCAAGCCGTCAGCGGATGCAGAGGGCGAGCCCTATCTCTATCCGCTTATCAACACCAACCTGGTGGCGGTGCATGCAGAGCAGCAGTTGCTGTGCCAGCGCGGCGGCGACAGCTTCCTGTTCTCGCCGCTCTTCTGCGGCAGCGATGCCACCGGCTGGATCGATTCCGAAAGCTATATCGGCGGCGAGGGCGACCGCGCGCTATCCTACATCACGGCGGTGGCGATTTCGGGTGCCGCGGCCAATCCGAATACCGGCGAAGGCGGCGCGCTGCAGCGCAGCCCCGCCGTTGCCACGCTGATGACCTGGCTGAACCTGCGGCTTGGTTACTGGATGCCAGCGCCGAGCCGCGTGCGGAAGGATGCGGCGGGCAAGGTGCAGCGTCCGATTGCGACGCTGTGGAATCCCGGTTTCACCAGCCTCTGCCATGGCGGCGCCTCGGAGAGCGGCGGCGACTTCATCGAAGTGTCCGATGGCGGCCATTTCGACAATATGGGCCTCTATGAATTATTCCGCCGCCGCGTGCGCTGCATCATCCTGTCTGATGCCGCCGCCGACGAGCAGCGGCAATTCGGCGACCTTGCCCATTCGCTCACCCTGGCGCGCAGCGATTTCGGCGTCTCGGTCTATTTCGGCCCGCCGGAGGAAATGAATGCGGCGCTCAACGACAGGGGCTACGCGCTTGGCGCCATACGCTATCCAGCAGTGGACAACCTGCCGGTGCTGGAGGGCTTGCTCATCCTGGTCAAGCCGACACGCCTGAAGTCGATGCCGGTGACGAGCTGGGCCTATGGCGAGGCCAGCCCGGCGTTTCCGCAGGAGACCACGGCAGATCAGTTCTTCTCGGAAAAGCAGTTCGAGGCCTATCGCCAGTTGGGCCGTCATATCGGCACCACTTTGATGCAGGATATGGATGGCGGCGGCGGCATGGATGATCGGTATTGCGTGCTGTGCGACGCACAGCGGCGCTTCCATGGCGATGCCGTTCCGCAGAATGCAGCGGCGGGCAAAATCGATTTGGGCCCGCTTAAGAGAGTATTGGGGCCCGGGATGAAAGTCGCCGGATAAGGCCGATGAGTAGCCGGTAAGACCGCCGCAAAAGAAACGGCCCGGAATTTCTTCCGGGCCGCCTCGGCTGCTAAATTGTTTCCCGCTGCTTACTGGCAGGCGAGGCATTCCTCGTAATTCACCGCCTCGCGCGGGCCACCGCCGGCCTGGGCCATTTCCAGCGGCAGTTCGGCTTCCACCACTTCGCCCTGCGGACGCTCGCCTTCGTTGATACGGCCGACCACCGGGATCGCCATGGTCATCACCGTGGCCGGTGCCGTTGCCGGCATCGCCTGGCCGGAAATAACCGTCTGGCCGGAAACCTTCTCGGCGCGCTGGATCGACAGCGAGCGGCAGTAATAGAGGCTCTTGACGCCCTTCTTCCAGGCCTGGAAGTGGATCTGGTGCAGATCGCGCTTATGCACGTTGGCCGGCAGGAAGATGTTCAGGCTCTGCGCCTGGCAGATATAGGGCGTGCGGTCGGCGGCGAGTTCGATCAGCCAGCGCTGGTCGAGTTCGAACGCGGTCTTGAACACCGCCTTGTCGTCGTCGCTGAGGAAATCGAGATGCTGCACCGAGCCGTCGTTGACGGTGATCGACGACCAGGTTTCCTCGTCATTCTTGCCATAGGTCTCCAGCACCTTCTCCAGATGCGGGCTGCGCACGCTGAAGGAGCCCGAGAGCGTCTTGTGCGTATAGGCATTGGCGACGTTCGGCTCGATGCCGGGCGAAGCGCCGCCGGCGATGATCGAGATCGAGGCGGTCGGCGCAATCGCGATCTTGTGCGAGAAGCGCTCCATGATGCCGTATTCGGCGGCATCGAGGCAGGCGCCGCGCTCTTCCGCCAGGGCGCGCGAGGCGGCGTCGGCCTGTTCCTTCACATGCTTGAAGATGGTGCGGTTCCACACCTTGGCCATCACGCTTTCCCACGGCACGCCATTGGCCTGCAGGAAGGAGTGGAAGCCCATCACGCCAAGGCCCACCGAACGCTCGCGCATCGCTGCGTAGCGGGCGCGGGCCATGCTGTCCGGCGCGGTCTTGATGAAATCTTCCAGCACGTTGTCGAGGAAGCGCAGGCAATCCTCGATGAAGTTCGGCGCGTCCTTCCAGTCATGGAAGTATTCGAGATTGAGCGACGACAGGCAGCAGACGGCGGTGCGCTGCTGGCCATGCTGGTCGATGCCGGTCGGCAACGTGATCTCGGAGCAGAGATTCGAGGTCTTCACCCGCAGGCCGGCCAGCTTGTGATGCTCCGGCAGGGCGCGGTTCACATGGTCGATGTTGACGATGTAGGGCTCGCCGGTCTCGATGCGGGCGGTGAGGATGCGGATCCACAGCGCGCGGGCCGACACGGTCTTCTGCACCGTGCGGTCATGCGGGCTGAGCAGGGCCCATTCCTCGTCCTTCTCCACCGCGCGCATGAAGGCATCGGAGATCAGCAGGCCGTTATGCAGGTTCAGCGCCTTGCGGTTCGGGTCGCCGCCGGTGGGGCGGCGGATCTCGATGAATTCCTCGATTTCCGGGTGGTCGACCGGCAGGTAGACGGCGGCCGAGCCACGGCGCAGCGAGCCCTGGCTGATCGCCAGCGTCAGGCTGTCCATGACACGGATGAACGGAATGATGCCGGAGGTCTTGCCGTTCTGACCGACCTTTTCGCCGATCGAGCGCAGGTTGCCCCAGTAGCTGCCGATGCCGCCGCCGCGCGCCGCCAGCCAGACATTCTCGTTCCACAGGCCGACGATGCCATCCAGGCTGTCATTGGCTTCGTTCAGGAAGCAGGAGATCGGCAGGCCGCGATTGGTGCCGCCGTTGGACAGCACCGGAGTTGCCGGCATGAACCAGAGCTTGGAGATGTAGTCATACATCCGCTGGCCATGGGCGGTGTCGTCGGCGTAGTGGCTGGCCACGCGGGCGAACAGATCCTGGTAGCTCTCGCCAGGCAGCAGATAGCGGTCGTCCAGCGTCGCCTTGCCGAAATCGGTCAGCAGGCGGTCGCGCTGGCGGTCCATCTCGATGCGAATGCCACGTTCGGTCTGCAGCGTGTTCAGCACGGTTGGTTCCCCTTTCTAATTCCGCCTGGCCGATTCAGAATCAGCCCCCCAGCGCAAAATGCGATGTCGTTTTTGCTGGATCAGCCAGCACTAAATCTAGATCTTGTGTCCGTCGATGAGTGCACCTTGCCGCGCTCACCCTACTTGGCTTGAAAAACCGGCTTTCCGGGTTTTCAGGCTGTCGCGGCGCCCCACACGGCACATCCCCGACGAACACTAGATATGGTAGCCACTCTTAACGGACCGTCAACAGGATGTGTGAAACATTCCTGCAAAAAATCCTGTTGACCACAACGCCGATGCGTGGGCGAGCCCATTTTACTGCGTGTCGCTGCATTCTCGGCAGTGCAAAATCATGGTCATGTGGATGCAGTGAAAGCCGGGGATAAGATCAAGATTTGGGAAAAATGCACCGCCAGGGCGAGCCGTTACACCCGTGGCGCTCGCTGGGCTTGCCGGATTTATCCACAGGGCGAAACAGGCGCAGGTTGCCCAAAATGAATCGGCCTTCCGGCGGCCTGCCCGCCGGCCATTAACCCCATCTGCTCACCAGCCATTAACCATTGCCCCCTAGGGTGCAGGATAGGCAGACCTGTGCAAGTTGTTGCGCGGCCGTGATTTGGTGCTTCAATGGAGCAGCCGAAATCCGGCAATGGCGGGGAGATTCTGGCATGCTGATCAAACATCCGCGGGCAGACATGGCGGCGGCGGCGCAAGCGGCGGCGTCGCAGGGCGCGCATGACCGGGCGGAGGCCGAGGCCAACGAGCTGATCGGCCTGCCGAAACTGGAGCGCCAGCGCCGGCTGCTGGTGATGATCGGGGCCGGCATCAGCCTGTTCTGGCTCGCGCTCTGCGCCAGCTACATCCAGATTTCGATCGGCTGGGGCAATCTGTGGCAGGCGTTGCCGCATGAGATCGGCGCCTTCATCGCCGGTGTTGCCGCCCCGCTGGCCTTCCTGTGGCTGGCGCTGATGAATCTGTGGCGCGGCACCACCGTGAAGCAGCAGGGCGCCGTGCTGCACCAGATCCTGCTCGACCTGACCTATCCGACGCCGGAAGCCGAACGCCGCGTCTCGGCTTTGGCCAACGCCCTGCGCCGCCAGTCGCGCGAGATGGAAGAGGCCGCCCAGGGCGCCACCGACAAGGTGATGCAGCTTGGTCAGGCCATGGCCAGCCAGCAGGATGCGCTGGTCGGCACCGTGCAGAATATCGATGCCGCCATCGCCGAACGCGCCAAGGATCTGAGCCGCACGCTCAGCAATGCGCAGAAGCAGATCATTGCCGTGGCCGACCAGCTTTCCGGCGAACTCGATGGCACCGTGAAGGGCATTGCCGGCCGTTTCGAGGAACAGTCGGGTGTGCTGCTGAGGGCCGCCGAACAGGTCGGCCAGGAAGTCGAGGCCAAGGTTTCCGGCATCGGCCACACTGTCACCACCCAGGCGCAGGTGCTGCTGCAGGCCGCGGATGTGATCGTGCGCGAGGTCGAGACGGCGCGCGGCATCTTCCAGGGCAAGGCGCAGGAAATCAGCCGCATCACCTCGTCGATCCAGTTCCAGAACGACCGCGTCGATGAACTCTCGCGCAAGCATGGCGAATTGATGGATGCCGCCGTGCAGCGCGCGGCGGAAGTGGCGCAGGCGATTTCGGCGCAGCTTGAGCAGAAGATCGCCGCGCTGGAGCAGGCGGTGCTGCGCGCTTCCGGCCAGGCCGAGCAGATCGGTTCCAGCTTTGCCGATACCGCGCACAAGCTCACCTCGGCTGCCGAACTCACCGTCGTCCGCGCCCAGACGGCGGGCGAGAGCTTCGGCCGCGAAACCACCTCCTTCCAGTCGGCGACCAAGCGCGCCATCGAGACGGCGGAAGCCGCCGGCACCGTGCTGCGCGAACGTATCCGCGAGATGGAGCAGACCACGTCCACCGCCATCACCCGGCTGCGCGATGTCGGCGAGGTGGTGCGTTCGGAAGTCGGCCAGCTCGACGACCAGGGCGGCCGCGTTGCCGAACGGCTGCGCAATGCCAGCGACGACATGCGCACCCGCACCCAGGCGCTGGAGACTGCTGCCGCTGCCGCCAGCCGCCAGGCCGAAACCTTTGCCGAGACCGCGACCCAGGCCGAGCAGCGCCTGCGCCTCACCGGCGATCTGGTGCGGCATCAGACCGACCAGCTTGGCCATGCCGCCGAACTGGCGGATCAGCGTTTCGCCGCTGCCGGCGATACGCTGCGCCGCGAAGGCAACAACCTGACCGCCACGCTGCAGCAGCTTGCCGACAAGGCCTTGCAGATCGGCGATGCGATGCAGAGCCGCGCCCAGGCGCTGGACCATGCCGCGTCCTCGGCTTTGGGCAAGGCAGGCCAGGCCGACGAGATCATCAAGCACCGCGTCGAGAGTCTGGCGCAGGCCGGCCGCGAAGCCATTGCCATGGCCGCCAGCGTGCAGGAGACCATGACCCAGGCCAACCTGCTGCTGGCCCAGGCAACGCAGCGCAGCCACGAGCAGGTGGGCGAGGCCGGTGGCCTGCTGCGCCGCCACGCCGAGATGCTGGAAGAGACAGTGGGCGATATCACCAAGCGCCTGGCCGATACCGGCAGCGAAGTGCGCGAGCAGGTGGATGGTCTGGATCAGGCAGCGCAGCGCACCGCGCAGCGCCTGCGTGCCGCCGGCGACAGCGCCGGCCAGGATGCACTGCAATTGCAGACCGCCGCCGAACGCGCGGCGCAGCGCCTGCACCAGGTCTCGGAATCCGCCCAGGTGCAGGCCCAGGCGCTGTCCGCCAGTTCGGAACGCGCCGCCATGGAAGCCCAGCTTGCCGGTTCCACCGCCCAGGCCCGTGCCCGCGATCTTTCCGACCTGTCGCAGCGCGTTGCCGAGGCCATGGTGCTGCTGGCCGAGCGCGCCGATGCCCAGAGCGTGTCGCTGGTCAATCTCAGCGCCAAGGCCAAGGACGAAGCCGAGGCGCTTGGCGCCACCGCCGAACGCGCCAAGGCCAATCTCGACATGGCCGGCGAAACCGCCAAGGCGCGCAGCGAGGAATTGTCCGACGCGGCGCAGAATGTGGTGGGCCGCACGCTCGATCTGCGCGACACCATTCACGACCAGGCCGAAGCGCTCACCGATCTGGCGCGCGAACTCAACCGCCAGGCCGAGACCATCCGCGAGAACTTCCGTGGCCGCGTGCAGGAACTGGCGGAAGCCTCCGATACCGCCGCCGCCAAGACCGCGCATATCGGCGACAGCCTGCGCCGTCAGGCCCACGAAGTCGCCCGCGTCTCCGACGAAGCGGTGGCACGTGTTGCCCAGGTCGGCACCACCTTCGATGCCCGTGCCCGCGAGATCAACCTGGCGGTGGGCACCGCCTCGGGCCGTATCGACGATGCCTCTGAGACGCTGCGCAACCGCACCCGCGAACTGGCCAGCGTGGTCGAGGATGCGATGAAGCAGACCGACCGCATGAGCGACGGTTTTCGCCGCCATGCCGACGACGTGGATGCCCGCGCCGGCCGCGCTTCCGAGAAGGTGGCCGAGATCAACGAGCGCCTGTCGCGCACCGCGACGGAATTCTCCGCCGTTACCGACCGCGCCACGGCGCGCGCCGCCGAGACGGCGGAAGTCCTGTCGAAGCGCGCGCAGGAGCTTTCCTCGGCCGCCGCCAAGGCCGCAAGCGAGGCGGCTGCTGCCGAAGCCAGCCTCAAGGCCGATGCCGCAGCCCTGGCCGAAGCCGCGCATACCGCCAGCGTGGAGGCGGAAGCCTTGCGCAAGGCCACCGCTGCCTTCCGCGGCGAGCAGTTCCTCAAGACCGCCGCCTTCATCACCGGGCATCTGAACTCGCTGGCCATCGACATCACGCGGCTCTTGAACCGCGACTTGTCGGAAGACCTGTGGCGCCGCTACTACAAGGGCGAGCGCGGCCTGTTCACCCGCAAACTGATCGACCAGCGCGACCTCGACAAGATCAAGTCGAAATACGAGAGCGAGAGCGAATTCCGCGATTATGTTGATCGTTACTTGGCCGAATTCGAGCGCGTGCTGGCCGGTGCCAAGGGCGTGGAGCATGAAGAATTGCTCACCTCCGCCTTCGTTACCGCCGATATCGGCAAGGTCTACCTGCTGCTGCGCGAAGCGGTCGGCAAGATCCGCCATAGCTGATGCCGCTGACCGACTGGATCGGGCGCGAGGAGAGCGCCACGGATGTGCTGCGCTCGGAGCCGGTGCGGGCGCTGGAAGCAGCACTCGACCGCGATGGCGCCGCTTATACGGCGGGCACGGCGATGCCGCCCTTGCGCCACTGGCTCAGTTTCTGGGTGATCGCGCCGCGTTCCGGCCTGGGCCGCGACGGCCATCCCAAGCTTGGCGGCTTCCTGCCTGATGTCGGCGCCCATTGGGGCCGCCCGGCACGCCGCATGTGGGCCGGCAGCCGGCTCGACTTCCACCATGACCTGCCGCTGGATCAGCCGGCCACGCGCCGCGCGGTGATCGAGGCGGTGAGCGAGAAGCATGGCCGCAGCGGCGGCCTGGTGTTTGTCACCGTGCGGCAGGACATCAGCGATGCCTCGGGCCGCCTCTGCGTCACCGACCGGCATGACATTGTGTATCGCGAGGATGGCAACAGCCAGACCGTGCCCGAGCCGGCCCCTGCGTCGATATCGGGGGATCAGCAGCATGAACAGGCTTTCCTGGCTGATGCCACCTTGCTGTTCCGCTATTCGGCGCTGACCTTCAACGGCCATCGTATTCACTATGACCGCGACTATGCCCGCGAGGTGGAAGGCTATGGCGGCCTGGTGGTACATGGGCCGTTGCTCGCCACCTTGCTTTGCGATTTCGCCCGCGCGCTCAGGCCGCAGCAGGCGATGGCTCGATTCAGCTTCCGTGGCCGCCGCCCGGTGATCGATGGTCAGGGCTTCACGCTCTGCGCCAAGGATGCCGCCGATGGCGGCCTGGCCTTGTGGATCCGCGACCATGAAGGCATGCTGGCGATGACCGCCGAGGCGGCTTTCTCATAAGCGGGTAGCGCTGGAATGGATGATTTCGTACCGCCGCAGGGTTTTGATCTGCTGGCCATCAAGAGCGGCTTTGTCGGCCTGATCGGCCCGTTCTACCTGCGCCGCAATGGCGATGAATTCGTCTACGGCTTCAAGACCGTGGAGCATCATGGCAACGTCAACGGCGTGATGCATGGCGGCGTGCTGTTCGCTTTCGCCGATACGATCTGCGGGCAATACATCATCGCCAATCTCGGCCGCGTCTGCGCCACGGTGTCGATGACCTCGAACTTCTTCAGTTCGGCCAATCCGGGTGCCTGGGTCGAGGCGCGGCCGCGCATCGTCAAGGCAACGCGCTCGCTGTGCTATCTCACGGTGGAACTCACCGCCGGCGATACCCCGGTCTACAACGCCAACGCCATTTTCAAACTCTTCGGCCCCGCCGCCGGCCACGCCTCATCGACGGGCGTGTGATTGAGAACTGAAATGGGGCCCCTGTAAGCGCGCGAACGCTGAAAGCGTTCGTGGGCGCACAGGCCCGAAGGGCCGGCGCGAGGGTGACAAGATTGTGGGGCGGGGTTAGGCTGTAACACTGCTTTTCTTCTTTTTTAGTCATCCTCGCGGAAGCGAGGATCCCATTTATTCCAATGACGACAGGCTGGGTCTACATCGTTACCGATAAGCCGTATGGCACGCTGTATATTGGCGTGACCAGTGATATGGCGCGCCGTGCCCATGAGCACCGCGAAGGCTCGATCGAGGGTTTCACCAGGCGCTATGGTCTGAAGCGGCTGGTATTCGTGGAGGCTCACGAAGACATCGGTTTGGCCATCGAGCGCGAGAAGCGGCTCAAACAATGGCGCCGGGCCTGGAAGATCGACCTGATTCAATCAGCCAATCCGGAATGGCGTGATCTCTATGACGATCTGTTGCGCTGAAATGGGACCCTCGCTTCCGCGAGGGTGACGAAAATAGAAAGCAACGAAGAATTTTTGAGTCATTCCCGCGGAAGCGGGAAGCCCATTTTCAGCCTGAAATGTTGTGAAAATCACCCCAATACGGCGCGCAGGGTCGCCACCACGGCGACGCCGGCCAGCGCGCCGACCATGTCGCGGCCGGTATAGCGCATGGTGAGGAAGGCGGCGGCGAAGCCGCCGATTTCCGGCCAGCCGGCCTTGATCGCCACCGGCGCCAGGATGGCGCCCATGATCGCCATCGGGATCGATTGCAGCCAGGCTTCCACCCAGGGGCTCGGCTTGACGAAGCGCATCATCCAGAAGCCGCTGGCGCGGCAGAAATACGACATCGCGGCCATGGCGAAGATGGCGAGCAGGGCTTCTGTCGAGATCAGCCCAAGTATCATTCCCTCAGGCATCGGCTGACGCCCGCTTGCGGGTTTTCCAGAAGGCGCCGAACACGCTGCCGGCAATGGCGCCGATCACGATATACCACTGCCCCGGAATCACCTGCGCCGCGAGGATGGCACTGCCGCCGCCGACCAGCAGCGGCCAGGCATCGTCGCGGCCTTTCCACATCGCCACCGCCATGGCGGTGCAGAAGGCGGTGAGCAGGAAGTCGAGGCCAAGGGATTTTGGCGAGCCAAGCAGGCTGCCGGCGAGATAGCCCAGCACCGTCCCGGCGCACCACACCAGATACTGCGTCGCGCCGCTGCCGAACAGGAAGCCGCCTTCCAGGTTGCCCTGGGCATGCATGCGCATCGCCATGATCCAGTTGCCGTCGCCGAGCATGAACAGGCTGGCATAGGCATGGCTCGTCGGCATGCCGGCCAAGGCCGGGCGCAGCGAGGCGCTCATCAGCACATAGCGCGCATTCATGGCGAAGATGGTGGCCAGCATGGCCAGGATCGGGAAGGGCGCATGCCAGAGCTGCAGCGTTACTACTTGGCCTGAGCCGGTGAACAGCAGGGCACTCATCAGGAAGGCGGCGGTGAGGCCGGTTTCCGCCGTGCGCGCCAGCACGCCGAAGGCCACGGCATAGATGAATACGCCGGGCACCAGGCCGGCGGAAACGCGGGCGCCTTCCAGCGCGCCGCGCCAGGTCAGCCGGAGAGGTTGCGATGTGGTGGTCATGACAGCGACTGTGGCGCCAGAATCGGCAGCGATGAACGGGAAGCGGAGGATGCCGCTGCTAGACCCGCTTGTCGAGCCAGAAGCGGAAGCAGTTGGCGAACAAATTGGGATGCCGGCGCTCATACTCGGCCCAGTGGCTCAAGTTCACCGCCTGGGGATCGTCGGGGTAATCCGCGAGATAGTCGCGCAGGATATTCTGATCGGTGAAATCGAAGCCGAGGAAACGCAGCCCGGCATCGCGCGCCAGGTCGCCAAGCTGTTCCGGATAGTAGCGATGCTCCTGGCGATGGAACACCAGGTCGCGGAAATCGGGCAGGTTGTAGAAGGCCGGCGATTTGCGCAGGCGCGCATAGAGTTCGGCATCCAGCTGCGGCAGGTCGATGCGGAAGCGGCGGATGTCGTCGGGCGTATCGGCATAGCCATGCTTGGCGATGAGCTGGCGCGACAGCACCACATCGCGGCGGGCGACTTCGCTGTAGAGCCCGAGCATCATGTAACCATCGGGCTTGAGCAGCATGGTGAGCTGCTTCAGGCCGGCCAGCGGGTCGCGCATGTGATGCAGCACGCCGAAGGATTCAATGATGTCGAAACGCCGCGGCAGTTGCCCCAGCTTGAGAATGTCGGCCTGGGCGAATTCGATATTCTTGTAGCCGAGTTCCTGGGTCTTGCGCTTGCCATAGGCGAGGCTGGCGCGGCTCAGGTCCACCGCCAGCACCTGGGAATTGCCGTAATTGGTCGCGGCGAGAATGGCATGCTGGCCAGTGCCGCAACCGGCAACCAGCACATCCGGTCGGTCGACGCTGATGCCAGGCAAGCGCCGTAATGGCAGCACTGAACGAATGACCTGTCCGACCGAGGCATTGAAGCCGATGATCGGCTGGTTCCAGCGCGGGAAGGGGCTTTCCTCATACATCTCGCGCACGAACTGGCTGGTGGCATCCTCGATCGGCGTTGCGTTCGGCATGCTGGCGGCCAGTTCGCGCTCATAGAGCGGTTCGTCGAGCTGTACGCGGCGCAATTCGCTGATTACCCCCGGCCAGCGCAAAGCCGCCAGGGCGGCGGCATCGGCGCGGCGGTAGATCGGGCGATAGCAGGCATACAGCGCCAGCAGGCTGGCACCGGGCAATTGTCCCGCGGCGACAACGGCGCTGATCTGCTGATCCAGCAGTGCCAGGCGTTCGCGTTCCGCCGCCGTCTCCGGGTCTAGGTAATCGGCATGGAAGTTGCGCGCCGCCAGTGCATCGAGCCAGGCGGCATGCGTTTCCAGGGCTTCCGGCTTGGCCAGCGCCAGCCACAGCGCGGCGCGGCGCAGCACCGCGCAGAGCGTTTCAAGGCGGGAGTCCACCACCTCGCCATAGCGCAGCCAGCGCAGCAGCACGTCGTTGTCGCCGAGCTTGGGAAACTGTGGTGAATCCATCAGCCGGGCAAGCAGTTTCGGTTGCTGCTCCATCACACCGAACAGCGACAGGATGGCGCCATCGAGCAGCAGCGTGCCCTCGACGATGCCGGTAAGATCGCGCGGCGACACGCCGGGCTTGCCGATCAGCGGCATCACCGTGGCGAGCAACGCCGGGTTCGGCTGCTTGAGGCGCCATTTGCGCAGGCTGCGGGCATAGAGGATGCGATAGAGCGGGTGATCCGGCCGTAGCTGCAGCGCCTGCTGATAGTAGGTCAGCGCCACATTCGGCTTGCCGAGAGCGCCTTCGATAGTGCCGAGGCGGAAGCGGATTTCGGCATTATTCGGATTATGCTGCTTGCCCATGCGCAGCGCGCCGCGCGCGCTTTCCAGGTCATCCAGGCGCTTATAAACATCGGCCAGCATCATGTATGCTTCGGCGCTGGTATTGTTGAGGCCAAGCGCCACGCCGACGCTCTGCTTGGCGCCTTCGGCATCGCCGAGGCCGAGCAATGCCTGGGCCAGCGTGATGTGATAATTCTCGTAATGGAAATCCAGGGCGATGGCCTGGCGCGCCAATTCTTCCGCCTTGGCCAGGTCGCCGCGGGCCAGCGCGATATGGGCGCGGGCATGCACCGCATCGGCCATGCCGGGTTCCTGCTCCAGGATCGACGCGATCAGCCTTTCCGCTTCCTCGTGGCGCTGCTCGTTCACGGCCTTGAGGGCGGCCTTCAGCAGCGGCAGCAGATGGGCCTTGGCGGCGAGGGATTCGGGCGAGGGGAGTGGCATTTTGCTTTGCAACGATAAGGGGCGAAGGGCTAGGGTCCGGACTCATTCGGGACAGGCCCGGGATTGGCCAGGGAGGGCCGCCGGTTAGGAGCAAATCGCAGCGCGTAGTGGGACTACGGGCAAGATTTGCGACGACATCCGGCGGCCCTCCCTGGCCAATCCTTGCGGGCGCTGTGCTTTTCTTGCCTGGCGTTGCCGAAAACCCTCACCGATGCCCCACATCGCTTTCGGCTTTTCTCCTAGCCAGGCAAGAAAATCACAGCGTCACGGGCCTGTCCCCAATGGGTCCGGACCCTAACCTGAAGCCAATACTATCGCCCATGGGGAGTAAACGAAATGAAAACGAGCCCGGTGACGCCCGCCGACCTCAGCCGCTCGGTGATCGCGGTACCGCCGCTGGCACGGCATGGCGATTTCAGCCTCAACGAGGCCGCCAACGCGGCCCTGATCCGGCATCTCGAAGCCGGTGGCGTGCGCACCCTGATGTATGGCGGCAATGCCAATTTCTACAATATCGGTTTAAGCGAATATGAGCGCGTGCTGGACTTCCTGGAAGCGACGGCGGGACCCGATACCTGGCTGCTGCCGTCCTTCGGCCCGGATTATGGCCGGCTGATCGACCAGGCGAAGATGCTGCGCCCACGCCGGCTGCCCACCGCCATGGCCTTGCCGATGACCTTTCCGATGACCCCGGCCGGTGTCGCGATAGCGCTGCGGCGTGCCGCCGAGGCGTTAGCCAAGCCGATCGTGGTCTATATCAAGTCGGATAACTATATCGATCCGGCCGAACTTGCCCGGCTCGACCGCGACGGCCTGCTGGTCTCGGTGAAATACGCCGTGGTGCGCGCCGATACGCTGAACGACAATTACCTCCGCGCGATCCTGCAGCAGATCGACAAGTCGAAGGTGGTGAGCGGCATCGGCGAGCGGCCGGCAATCCAGCATCTGCGGCATTTCGGCCTGGCCAGCTTCACCTCCGGTTCGGTCTGCCTCAGCCCGCGCGGCTCGATGGCGATGCTCAAGGCGATCCAGCGCGGCGACGATGCCGCTGCCGAAGCATTGCGGGCGCAGTTCATGCCGCTGGAGGATCTGCGCGATGAAATCAACCCGATCCGCGTGCTGCATGATGCGGTGTCGCTCGGCGGCGTTGCCGATACCGGACCGATGCTGCCGATGCTCACCGGCCTGAACGAGGCGGAGGCCGCCCGCGTGGCGCCTGCAGCCCGGGCGCTCAGAGCCTGGAACGAGGAACTCGGCGCGGCGCGCGCGGCGGAGTAGGGGGGGCGGCATGAGATGCGCGGACTTGATCCGCGCATCTTCGGCAATTAGGCCGCGGGCGGGTTGCGGAAACGCATCAGGCCGATGCTGATCATGGTCATGATCAGTTCGTTGTCCTGATTGAACACCTCGATCAGGAAGCGGCCCGAGCCGATGCCGGGGCGGCTTTTCGATGGCGTCTTTTCCTGGCAGGTGAGGCGGGCGCGGATGGTGTCGCCCGGCCGCACCGGCTTCTTCCAGGTCAGGTCATCGAAGCCTGGCGAGCCGAGGCTGGCTTCGACATTGACGGCGGAATCGACGATCAGCCGCATCACCGTCGAGGCCGTGTGCCAGCCGGATGCGACGAGCTGGCCGAAATTCGAACTCTTCGCTGCCTCCGGGTCGATATGGAAGGGCTGCGGGTCGAATTGCCGGGCGAAGCGGATGATGGCTTCCTGGGTGAAGGTATAACTGCCGGTATCGCGCGGCTTGCCGATTTCGACATCCTCGAAATACTGCATGCTCAACCCTCCGCCTTATTGGCTGCGGCTGGCTTGCGGCGGCCATACATGCCCTTGCCGCGCATGGTCAGCACCATCTCGCCGTTCTGATTGCGCATTTCATAGAGCGTCGAGATCACGCCACGGTCGGGCTTGGATTGCGACGGCTTCACCGCCGTCACGATGCCGCGCAGATGCAGCGTGTCGCCCGGCCGCACCGGGCGGACCCAGCGCAATTCATCGATGCCCGGCGAGCCCATGGAGGTGGAACCTTCCAGGATGTTGTCCACCATCATGCGCATCATCAGGCCGGCGGTATGCCAGCCCGAGGCGATGATGCCGCCATAGGGCGTCTTGGCCGCCGCCTCGCGGTCGATATGGAAGGGTTGCGGATCGTATTCCCTGGCGAAGGCGATGATCTCTTCCTCGCTCACGGTACGCGGCGGGAATTCGGTCACCTCGCCGACAGTGAAGTCGTCGAATGTGCGCATGCTCTACTCTCAGGCATTGAAGCGGAAATGGAACACATCGCCATCTTGCACGATGTATTCCTTGCCTTCCAGCCGCATCTTGCCGGCCTCGCGGGCACCGGCCTCGCCCTTGCCGGCGACGTAATCGCCATAGGCGATGGTCTCGGCGCGGATGAAGCCTTTCTCGAAATCGGTATGGATCACACCGGCGGCTTCCGGCGCCTTGGCGCCCTTGCGCACCGTCCAGGCGCGGGCTTCCTTCGGCCCGACGGTGAAGAAGGTGAGCAGTTCGAGCAGCGCGTAACCGGCCTTGATCACGCGGGCGAGGCCGGTTTCGGCCAAGCCGAGATCGCCGAGGAAAGCCTGCTTCTCTTCATCCGAATCAAGCTGCGCGACTTCGGCCTCGATGGCGGCGGAAATCACCACGCAGCCGGCACCCTGCTTGTCGGCCATGGCCTTCACGCGGGCAGAGAAAGCATTGCCCTCGGCAGCGGCGGCTTCCTCGACATTGCAGACGTACAGCACTGGCTTCGAGGTCAGCAGCATCAATTCCTTGTAGATCTTCTTCTCATCATCGGCCGGCTGCACGCTGCGCGCCGGCTTGCCATCGCGCAACGCCACCAGGATGCGCTCGATCAGCGCCACGCGCGCCTTGGAATCCTCGTCGCCCTGCTTCGCCTTCTTGGTCAGGCCATCGACGCGCTTCTCCAGGCTGTCGAGATCGGCCAGCATCAGTTCGGTCTCGACGGTTTCGGCATCGGCCACCGGATCGACGCGGCCTTCGACATGGGTGATGTCGCCATCCTCGAAGCAGCGCAGCACATGGCAGATCGCATCCACTTCGCGGATATGGGCGAGGAACTGGTTGCCCAGGCCTTCGCCCTTGGAGGCGCCGCGCACCAGGCCAGCGATATCGACGAAGCTCAACTGCGTCGGGATGATCTTCTGCGAATTGGCGATCTTGGCCAGCACGTCCAGGCGGTCATCGGGCACGCCGACCAGGCCGGTATTCGGCTCAATCGTGCAGAACGGGTAATTCGCGGCCTGCGCGGCGGCGGTCTGCGTCAGGGCGTTGAAGAGAGTCGACTTGCCGACATTGGGCAGGCCGACGATGCCGCATTTGAAACCCATCTTACTGTTCCTTCGGTTTCGCGCCCTTGAGCGGATTCTTCGGGGGAGAATCCTTCTTGGGCGGATCGTTTCTGGGCGGCGTCAGTTTCAGCGCCACCTTGTTCATGAAGCCGACATCGTCGCCGCGCGCCAGCGCGGGAGCGGCATCGGCGATGGCCTCGAGCAGCGGATTGAGCCAGTCCTGCTCTACCTTGGAGAAATTCTGCAGCACGAAGCCGAGTACCTGCTCCTTGCCGGGATGGCCGATGCCGAGCCGCACGCGGCGGTAATCGGCGCCGATGGCGGCATCCACCGAGCGCAAACCGTTATGGCCGGCATGGCCGCCGCCCAGCTTCACCCGCAGCTTGCCCGGCGCGAGATCGAGTTCGTCATGCAGCACCACCACCTGGGCTGGCGGCAGCTTGTAGAAATGCGCCGCTTCGCCCACCGACTTGCCCGACAGGTTCATGTAAGTCTGCGGCTTCAGCAGCAGGGTCTTGATGCCATCCAGCACGCCTTCGGCCAGTTCGCCCTGAAAGCGCTTGCGGAACGGCGCGAAATTGTAGCGCTCGGCGATGGCATCAATGGCCATGAAGCCGATGTTGTGGCGCTGTCGCTGATGTTCGGGGCCGGGGTTGCCCAGGCCGACGAGGAGCAGCATCGGGCAGTCCTGAGCGGAATGGCAAAGATGAAGACCGGGCGGCGCCGAGGCGCCGCCCGGGATACGCGATTACTTCTTGCCAGCCGGCTTGGCGGCCGGAGCCTTGGCGGCAGCAGCCGGGGCCTTGCCAGCAGCAGCGGCCGGAGCCTTGCCAGCGGCAGCAGCCGGAGCCTTGCCACCAGCGGCAGGCGCGGCAGCAGCGGCTTCGGCCTTCGGCTTCTCTTCCTCGGCCTTGGTCGGCGGCGCGATGGTCGCAACGGTGAAGTCGCGATCCTGGATCACCGGCTTCAGGCTGGCATCCAGGTTAAACGCGCTGATATGGATGGAATGATTGATTTCCATGCCAGCCAGGCTGATCGAGATGTTTTCCGGGATGCTTTCCGGCGAAGCGTAGAATTCGACTTCGTGGCGCACGATGTTCAGCACGCCGCCGAGCTTCAGGCCCGGGCTGGCTTCCATGTCGCGGAACACCACCGGGATGAAGACGCGGATCTTCGAATCCTTGCCCACGCGCTGGAAATCGACATGGATCGGCCGGTCGGTGACCGGGTCGAGCTGCACGTCGCGGGCCAGCACGCGCTCGGACTTGTCGCCGAGCTTGATGTCGAACAGACGCGAGAAGAAGCTGCCCTTGTGCAGTTCCTTCATCAGTTCGCGGTTTTCGATGGAGATCAACTCCGGGGTCTTCTTGTCGCCATAGATGACCCCCGGCACGTGGCCCTTCAGCCGCGTTGCACGGGCGGTCCCCTTGCCGGCCCTCGACCGCGCTTCAGCGGCGATCGTCGTTACTTCACGCATGATACACTCCTCATTGCGCTTGTTGTCCACGATCCGGGCCTCATTGCCCGAACCGTTTCCGACGCCGGCCTCCAGGGGTGCCGCGCGCCGAAACTCTGAAACTCAAACCGTCAGTCGAACAGGCTCGAAACCGAGCTTTCCTCGCTGATGCGCCGCATCGCTTCGCCGATCAGCGGTGCGATCGACACCTGGCGGATATTGCGCGCCAGGCGCTGCGCCTCGGTGGCGAGGATGCTGTCGGTGATCACCAGGCCTTCCAGCTCGCTGGCGGTGACACGCGCCACCGCGCCGCCGGAAAGCACGCCATGGGTGACATAGGCATAGACCGACTTGGCGCCATGCTTCTTCAAGGCTTCCGCCGCGTTGCACAGCGTGCCGGCGGAATCGACGATATCGTCCACCAGGATGCAGCGCCGGCCTTCCACGTCGCCGATGATGTTCATCACTTCCGACACGCCGGCGCGCTCGCGGCGCTTGTCCACGATGGCCAGGTCGGCATCCAGGCGCTTGGCGATGTTGCGCGCCCGCACCACGCCGCCGACATCGGGCGACACCACCATCAGGTCATCGCCCTGCAGATGCTGCTTGATGTCGGCGGTAAGCACCGGGCCGGCCATCAGGTTATCGGTCGGGATATCGAAGAAGCCCTGGATCTGGCCGGCATGCAGGTCCAGCGTCAGCACGCGGTTGGCACCGGCGGCAGTGATCAGGTTGGCCACCAGCTTGGCCGAGATCGGCGTGCGCGGACCCGGCTTGCGGTCCTGGCGGGCATAGCCGAAATAGGGGATCACGGCGGTGATGCGGCGGGCCGAGGAACGCTTCAGCGCGTCGATGCAGACCAGCAATTCCATCAGGTGGTCGTTGGCCGGATAGCTGGTCGACTGGATGACGAACACATCCTCGCCGCGCACGTTCTCGTGGATCTCGACGAACACTTCCATGTCGGAGAACCGGCGCACGCTGGCCTTGGCGAGCGGCACGCTGAGGTAAGCGGCAATGGCTTCCGCCAGCGGACGATTGGAATTACCCGCCAAAACCTTCATCGATGCGCCTGTGTTGGAATCCTGGGGAGGAAAAAATCGCGCGGACTATAGCGGCGCGGACGGCCCCTGTAAACCGCGAAAAATCCATTTTTATCAGCGCTTTACGCTCTTGAGCCGGTCCAGCATGTCGCGCAGGCCATCGGCCCCGCCTTGCGCCGCCGCCTTGGCCGTATCGCCCCAGGCGCCATTCAGCGAGCCGCGCGGCACCCGGTTGGCCTGATTCACCGTGCCGAGCCGCTGGCCGTCCGGGGCAAAAAGGCTCCAGGCCAGCACCACCTGTTGCAGCCGGGGGCCGACATCGCTGACCACGATGGCGCAGTCCACCAGATAGTCGGCGGCGGCGGGGTCCGCCACCACGCGGGCGATGCCGGCGCCCTGCAACTGGTCGCGCAGCGCGGCGGCCAGGGTCTTGTTGCCGTCGCCCGGCGCGCCATCGAAGGGCAGCAGGGCCAGTTTCGGCAAAGCCGGATCGAGGGCGGCTTCGATCCGCTGGTTGCTTTCCAGCGCCTCCAGCGACTGCACCACCCGCTGCGCCATGGCGCGGGTGAGCGACAGCCGGGTGGCGTCGGACGCCTGTTGCAGCGCCTCCACTGAGAGTCCGAGCGGGAAATCCTCGCCGTTCAGCGGCGGGCTGCCGCGCCGTGCCAGTTGCCAAGCCCAGACCAGTTGCCCCTTGGCATCCTCGATCAGCGTTGAGACCAGTTCGGCGGAAGCGGCAGAGCGGACATTGGCGCTGGCCGGCCAGTCCAGCGCCACCAGCGCGGCGGCGAGCTTGGCGGCGAAGTCGCGCGGCAACTCGTCCGGCGCATTGGCCAGGGTGACGGGCAGCACATACAGGCTCTGCTCGCCCACCGGCATGGTCAGCGGCATGAGTTGGCCGGTTTCCTTCTCATCGGGCAGGAAGGGCTGCGGCAGCGGCTGGCAGGCCGCGAGCAGCACAGCCAGCAGGCAGGTCAACAGGAGGTGCGGTCTAACCAATGACACAGCTTGCCACCAGGCCGAGCAGGCAGAAGACCAGGAAGAGGAACATGTGCGGCATCCAGAGCCCCGCCCCTAAAGCAAGGCGATGGCCGAGACCTGACGGCCGTAATCGGCTTCCTTGTTCAGGGTCATGCGGCGGTAGCTGTAGAAATTCTCGGGCTCGCTGAGTGTATCGCGGCACAGATCCTCGAAAGCGATTCCGGCATTGCCGAGCCGCCGCGCCAGATAGCCCGGCAGGTCGAATTGCCAATGACCCTCGCGCTTGCCGGGGCCGAAGAAATCGGCATTCGCTGCATCAGCTGCTGTGAATTCGGCGCGGAAGGGCTCGCTCACCTCGTAGCTCTGCTGCCGGATGGTGGGGCCGATGGCCGCGCGGATATGTTCGCGCCGCGCACCAAGCTGTTCCATCGCTTCGATAGTCGCATCGGTGACGCCAGCCAGCGCGCCGCGCCAGCCGGCATGGCAGGCGCCGATCACCTGCGCTTGCGCATCGGCGAACAATACCGGCGTGCAATCCGCCGCCAGCACACCGAGCGCCACGCCGCGCTGCCGACTCACCAGACCATCGGCCTTGGGCCGCGCCGTGATGTCGTATTGCGCATCCACCACCACCACCTCGCGGCCATGCACCTGATACAGCGAGGCCAGCCCGCCGGCGCCAAGCGCGGCGGCGACACGGCGGCGGTTCTCGGCCACGTTCTCTGCCGCGTCGGCGGAGCCGGGGCCGCAATTCAGCGAGGCATAGAGGCCTTCCGACACGCCGCCGCGGCGGGTGAAGAAGCCATGGCGGATGCCGGCCAGGCTGGCAAGAACGGGGGCAGTGAGAGAGTCTGCTGTCATGGGGCGAAACCGGCAGGGGGCGGCGCATCGCGAAGCGTCAGCGCCAGGGCCTGGAAGAGTCTGCCCATGGCGGCATCGGCGGTCAACCGATGCAGGGCTCCATCGATGGCCTCGGCCTGGGCCGGTGTGGCGCGGGCTTTTAGCTGCTGCGCCCGCAGCCCGATGCCGAGCCGGTTGAGCAACGCGCCCTGGCCGATGGGTCCATGGGCATTGAGGCCGGCGCGGCGCGCGGTCTGGCCCAGGCTCTGGAAATCGACATGGGCGGTGAGGTCGACCTCGCCGGGGGTGGCCAGCGGATCGGCATAGGCATGGCCGCGCACCGCCTGGAAGCTATCGCCGAAACCAGATGTCTCCGGGCCATAGTCGATGAACAAAGCCGCGCCGCCCTGGGCCTGCAACCGCGCCGCCAGGGCTTCGATCACTGCATGGCTGGCCGGGCTGGTTTCCCAGATGCTGCCTTCCGGCGCTGTGCGCGCCAGCGGGAAGGCATCGCGGCTCAGCACGATATGCAGGCCGCCATCATCGGAGGCAGCGATGCGACGTTCGCGCCAGGCGCCATGCTGCCGCTGATATTGCTTGATCGGCAGCGCATCGAGGAATTCATTGCCGAGCACTATCAGCGGCGCGTCATCGGGCAGGGCCGCGATCTCGGCGCACCAGGTGGCGTCCGGTACCGCCTGGGCCTGCATGGCGCGCAGCTTCGGCGAGGCTTCGACGAACAGGGGCAAGAAGGGTGCCACTTTCCGCGTCGCGCGCAGCGCATCCTGCATCAGGGTGCCGCGCCCGGGGCCGAGTTCGACGAGGTAGCAGCGCGATGGTGCGCCGATGCGCTGCCAGCAATCGGCAGCCCAGAGGCCGAGCAATTCGCCGAACATCTGGCTGATTTCCGGCGCGGTGATGAAATCGCCTGCCGCGCCAATGCTCTCTCGCGTGGTGTAATAGCCGAATTGCGGATGCAGCAGGCATTCCGCCATGTAGTCACTGAGGCTGATCGGCCCTTCCGCCGCGATGCGACGCCGGATCAGTTCAAGCAGCGGCGCTGTCATCACGGCGTGCCCGGGCCATCAGCCACAGCCCCAGCAGCACCATCGGCAGCGACAGCCATTGCCCCATGGTGGTGCCGGCGATGAAGTAACCGAGCTGCTGATCAGGCTGGCGGAAGAATTCGCCGATGATGCGCGCCAGGCCGTAGCCGACCAGGAACAGGCCGCAGAGCGTGCCGGGCTTTTGCAGCGCATCGCTTTTCATCCGCACGGCATTGACCAGCAGGAACAGGATCAGGCCTTCCATCGCGGCTTGATAAAGCTGGCTCGGATGGCGCGGCTCCGGCCCGCCGGTGGGAAACACCATGGCCCAGGCGACATCTGGCGCCACGCGGCCCCAGAGTTCGCCGTTGATGAAATTGGCGATGCGGCCGAAGAACAGTCCGATGGGGGCAACGCAGGCGATGATGTCGGCGAAGGCGAACAGCTTCACGCCGCTGCGCCGGCAATAGAGATACATCGCCAGGATGACGCCGAGCATGCCGCCATGGAACGACATGCCGCCGCTCCACACGGCCAGAATCTCGGCCGGGTTATGCAGGTAGTAGAGCGGATTGTAGAACAGCACATAGCCGAGCCGGCCGCCGAGCACGACGCCGAGCGTGGCCCAGACCAGGAAGCCGTCGATCTGTTCCGGCGTCACCTTGGCATCCGGCTTGCGCGCCAGCCACATCGCCATCTGCCAGCCCAGGATCAGGCCGGCGATATAGCTCAAGGCATACCAGCGGATGGCAAACGGCCCCACCGCCACGATCACTGGATCGATGGCCGGGAAGGGCAATGCCAGCAGCGTCGGCATTACTCTTCGTCGCCAGCCGCCTCGCCGTGGCTGCGCGGGCGCAGCGTCGGGAAGGCGATCACTTCGCGGATGGTCGGCGAATTGGTCAGCAGCATCACCAAGCGGTCGATGCCGACGCCAAGGCCGCCCATCGGCATCATGCCGGCGGACTGGGCTTTCAGGAAATCCTCGTCCACCTGATGAGCTTCGTCGTCGCCGGCATCGCGCTGCGCCTGCTGCGCCTCGAAACGCGCACGCTGCTCCTGCGGGTCGGCCAGCTCGGAGAAGGCGTTGGCGATTTCCCAGGTGTTGCAGAAGGTCTCGAACCGCTCGGCGACTTCGGGCCGCTCATGGTTGGCCTTGGCCAGCGGCGAGATCGCCTTCGGCAGTTCCACCACATGGGTCGGCTGGATCAGCTTCGGCTCGACGAAATGCTCGAAGCAGGCTTCCACCAGCTTGCCCCAGCTTGGCCCGGCTTCCACCGCCTGGCGTGCCTTGGCCTGATCCGCTTCCACATTCAGGTCGAAGCCGGAATGTTCCTTGATCAGTTCCAGCATGGTGGCGCGGCGGAACGGCCGCTTGAAGCTGATGGTGTGTTCGCCGAACTGCACCTCGGTGCCGCCGGTGGCGGCAATCGCCGCCGCCTCGATGATGCGCTCGGCAATGTCCATCATGTCGGCGTAGTCGGCATAGGCCTGATACAGCTCGATGGTGGTGAATTCCGGATTGTGGCGCGGCGAGATGCCCTCGTTGCGGAAGCAGCGGTTGATCTCGAACACTTTTTCACTCAGGCCGCCGATCACCAGGCGCTTGAGATGCAATTCCGGCGCGATGCGCATGTAGAGCGGAATATCCAGCGCGTTGTGATGGGTGACGAAGGGCTTGGCGATGGCGCCGCCGGCAATGCTGTGCAGCATCGGCGTTTCGACTTCGAGGAAATCCTGCCCCGGTGCTGTAAGAAACTGGCGCACCGCCTGGATCACGCGGAAGCGCGTGCGCAACGTGCGGCGGCTGTCCTCGTTGCCGATCAGGTCATATTCGCGGTGGCGGTAGCGCTGCTCGACATTCTTCAGGCCGTGCCACTTTTCTGGCGGCGGTTCCAGCGCCTTGGCCAGCACCACGATACGGTCCAGGTCCACGGTGATCTCGCCGCGCTTGGTGCGGCGCACCTTGCCTTCCACGCCAATGATGTCGCCGAGATCCAGCGCCTTCATCACGGGTGCGAATTCGCCCTGCACCTGATCCTTGGGCGTATAGACCTGCAGCTTCACCGTATCGTCCAGGATGTCGATGAACATGCCGGAATTGCGGATCGCCATGACGCGGCCGGCGACCTTGACGCGGTCCTCGCTGCGCTCGTCGGGCTGCAGATGCGCCCAGGCATCCTGCACCGCCTGGTTCTTGTGGCTTTTCGGGAATTTCGCCGCGTTATAGGGGTCGAGACCCATCTGGCGCAGTTGCGCCAGCTTGGCTTCACGGTTGGCGCGCTCGTTACTGGCGCCGCTTTCCGGGGTGGTCTGATCGGTCACGGTCGGTCTAACTTTTCTGGCTAACTTTATCCGGCGGAATGGGCGCGGAAACTAGCATCCGGGGCGCTGCTTTCCAAGGCATTGGGCTTGCGGCATCGGGGTTTAGCGCCCATATAGCCTGTATCCATCAGGAGGCCTGCCATGCAATCCGACAACCGTGTGCTGAACGACCTGTCCAAGCTAGCCACCGGCGCGCTGGGTGCGCTGCAAGGGGTGAAGACGGATGTGGAACAGGCGTTCCGCCAGAAGCTGGAACAGGCGCTGGCCGGCATGGACCTGGTGCAGCGCGAGGAATTCGACGCCGTGAAGGCGATGGCCCAGGCGGCGCGGGAAGAGAATATCCAGCTTTCCGATCGCCTCGCCGCGCTGGAGGCGCGACTCGCCAAGCTGGAAACGCCGCCGCAGCCGCTGTCGCTCTCGGGCGGCGACGCGGCCTGATCGACACGACTCGGGCGCGTTAGAGTCGCATCCCGAGTCGCGGTGATTTACCCACAGTTTTGCGCCGCTTATCCCCGCCGTTTCATCGATTTATCGCAATTCCGCCCTTGCATGGGCGGGGGGCGCTGCATAACCTAAATCTATGGTGTTAACGCTTTCGCAACACCTAGATATGGGTTGGCCTGGGATATGGGTTTGCCAGGAACCGGTTCGCCGCCGGTTTCGTGCGTGGCCGGTTCCAAGAGTAGGTGGGGGGCGGTAGATCATGCGGCCATTGACCGAAGTGGATAACACCACCCGTCTGGGCAATCCCCTCGATTTGGTCGAGCATATCGTTTCCGAACAGGAATGGCCGTTCGAGCGCCAGGGTGCCGATGAACTGACCGTCGGCGTCTCAGGCCGCTACTGCGAGCACCAGCTCTGGTTCTCCTGGCGCGAGGAGCTCGGCGCGCTGAGCTTCACCTGCGCCTTCGATATGAAGCTGCCGCCGAACCGCAAGCGCGACCTGCATTCGCTGCTCGCTTACGTCAACGAAAAGGCGCTGATCGGCCATTTCGACTATTGGTCGGAAGAGGGCATGGTGGTGTTCCGCCAGGCCCTGCTGCTGCGCGGCGGCAACGGCGCCACGCCGGAGCAGATCGAGGACCTGATGGAAATCGGCCTGGGCGAATGCGAACGCTTCTACCCGGCTTTCCAGTTCCTGGTCTGGGGCGGCCGCACGCCGGAAGACGCGGTGGCGGCGGCGATGTTCGACACGGTCGGCGAAGCGTAAGGCGGCGAAGCCTAGAGCTTAACGTCGAAGCCTGATATCCAGGCCGTCCCGATAATCAAGCACGGATAGAAGCCATGACGGCGCGGATTCTCCTGGTCGGCTGCGGCAAGATGGGCGGCGCGCTGGTGCATGGCTGGCTGCGCCAGGGCATCCCGGCGAGCGATATCGTGGTGGTGGAACCCAACCCGGTCAGCGATCTGCCGGCTGCCGTGCGCCAGGCGCGCGATGCCGCTACTGTGCCCGGAGAATTCAGCCCCGATATCGTGCTGCTGGCGGTGAAGCCGCAGGTGATGGATGCGGTGGCGCCGGCCTATGGCCGCTATGCCGCGTCTGCTTGCTTCCTTTCGGTCGCGGCGGGCAAGACCGTGGCGACGCTGAACCGCCTGCTCGGCGGCCAGGCGGCCATCGTGCGCACCATCCCCAATACGCCGGCGGCAGTGGCCGAGGGCATCACCACCTGCTTTGCCGGGAATGGAGTTTCCGCCGCCCAGCGCGAGGCCTGCACCAGGCTGCTGGAAGCCGTGGGGCAGGTGGCCTGGGTGGAGCGCGAGGACCTGATCGATGCCGCCACCGCCGTGGCCGGGTCCGGCCCGGCCTATGTCTTCTGGCTCACCGAATGCATGGCGGCGGCGGGCGAGAAGGTCGGCCTGCCGGCGGAACTGGCGGCGCAGCTTGCCCGCGCCACGGTGCAGGGGGCCGGCGCGCTGATGAAGCAGAGCCCGGAAAGCCCGTCGCAACTGCGCAAGAATGTCACCAGCCCGAACGGCACCACCCAGGCGGCGCTGGACGTGCTGATGGCCGCCGATGGCCTCGACCCGCTGATGGCCCGCGCCGTGGCCGCTGCCGAAAAGCGCTCGCGGGAACTCGCCGGCTAGGCCACTTGCCTCGGCCCGCCGCAGACCCCACATTTATCGAAGCCCCCTATTTTGGAGCGGGGCGGCAGGAGCGTGGCCATGGCGAAGCGCAAAAGCAGCAAGACGGGTAAATCAGGCGCGGCGGCCGCTCCGGTGGATCCGGTCGATACCATGCTGAGCCTGGTGGCCACCACCGGCTGGCTCAACCTGTCGCTCGGCGCCGTGGCGCAGGAAGCCGGCTTGGGCCTTGCCGAACTCTACCGCCAATACCCCTCCAAGCTGGCGCTGCTGCGCGGCTTTGCCGCCCGTATCGACGCCGCCATGCTGGCCGCGCTCGGGCCGGGTGGGGCCGGCGAGGGCAGCGCCAAGGACAAGCTGTTCGAGGCGCTGATGGCCCGTTTCGACGCCCTGGCGCCCTATAAGGAAGCGGTGCGGATGTTGTCGCGCGATCTGCCGCGCGATCCTGTCGCCGCGCTCTGCTTTGCCGAGAGCGGGCTGGCCAAGGGGCTGGACTGGGCCCTGGCCTCGGCGCAGCTCGATGCCGCGGGCTGGCGCGGCGCCCTGCGGCGCAAGATCCTCGGCGCGGTTTATCTCGATACCCTGCGGGTCTGGCTCAAGGACGATACCGCCGATCTCAGCCGCACCATGGCGCATCTGGACAAGCGCCTGGGCCAGGCCGAGGCCCTGCTGAGCAACCAGGGGAGTTTGCGCGGGGTTTTCTCGCGTCTGCGAGAGAAAACCGCAAACTGATCAATAAGATACTGAAAAATCTGTAGATTTTATTTTGCTGCACTGCACAAAATTCCCTTGACCGGGTGCAGGGGCGTGCCTATATTCGCGGCATAGGTTTTTTCCGAGCACCGTCTCGCCCCCGTCCCAGACCCTGTTCAACACTATCCCCCGATGGAGCGTTCCATGACCAAGACCGAGTTCCCGTTCGCGGCTTTCGACTTCAGCAAGATGTTCGACGCCCAGAAGCTGTTCGACCCCGCCAAGATGTTCGACACCCAGAAGATGTTCGGCGAGTACAAGCTGCCGGGCTTCGATGCCGAGGCGCTGGTCGCCGCGCAGAAGAAGAATCTGGAAGCCATCGCCAGCGCCAACAAGAAGGCGTTCGACGGTTATCAGGCGCTGGCCAAGCGTCAGGCCGAACTGTTCCAGCAGTCGATCGACGAAGTGCAGGCCCAGGTCAAGGATGTGATGGCCAAGGGTGCCAAGGACGTCAACCCGACCAAGCAGGCCGAGCAGGTCAAGGCCGCCGTCGAGAAGGCCTTGGTCAACCTCAAGGAACTGGCCGAAATGGCGGCCAAGACCAATGCCGAGACCTACGAGACCCTGAACAAGCGCGCCACTGAAGTGGTTGAGGAAGTGCGCGCCGCTTTCGCCAAGCTGGGCGCCCACTAAGCAGCCAGAGTAGCTTAAGCAGTCAGACTATCGACAGCAGCCAGTAAATCGGTTCAAACAGCGGGCGGGAGGCAACTCCCGCCCGTTTTGTTTTCGCTTGAGACAGGTCGCGTCATGATCAGCATTGATGACTTCCACAAGGTTGATATCCGCGTCGGTACCATTGTCGGTGCCGAGCCGTTTCCCGAGGCGCGCAAGCCGGCGATCAAGTTGAAGGTGGATTTCGGGCCGCATATCGGCGTGAAGAAATCCTCGGCGCAGATCACGGCGCATTACACACCGGATGCTCTGATCGGGCGGCAGGTGATCGCGGTGGTGAATTTCCCGCCGCGCCAGATCGGGCCGTTTCTCTCCGAGGTGCTGGTGTTGGGCCTGCCAGATACGCAAGGTCAGGTAGTGTTGCTTGGTCCGGATCAACGCGTGGAGAATGGTGGCCGCATGTTCTGAGGCAGGGCTGCACGGGGGCATGGGTTGACCCCCGCGCCAATGCCGCAGACAATCGGGCCACAGACAATCAGGCAAAACCGCCAACAAGCAACCGCCCAACAAGCAACCGCGCCGTCTCGCGCTTCATCGCATCGCCCCATCACCATGCTGCGTCTTCTGCCTTTCTTCGCCATCCCCTGCCTGTTTGCTTGGCCGGTTCTCGCCCAGGCGCAGACTGCGGCACCAGCCGAGCATGATTGCGTGGTGCGCCAGTTCGTCACTGCGCGACAGGTGAACAATCTCGAGCCGCAGGGCGAGGTGGAGCGTTACGAGGCCGGCACCGAGCGCGGCTATGCCTTTGCCCGGCTTGACTGCACCAATGTGGGCAGCGGCGAAACCTTCTATTTCCGCTGGATGCAGGGCGACCGCGAAGTCGCCAAGTCGCGCGCCCGCGTCGATGTCAGCCGCAACTGGCGCATCTGGTCGCAAATTCGGCTTTCTCCCGGCGAGTGGGTGGTGCAGTTGCAGGACAGCGCCGGCCGCGTGCAGGCCGAGCGCAAATTCAGCGTCGCCGCACCGGCAGCAACGGAATAATCGAAGCCAGACGCTACAGCGGCAGCTTGATGCAGACGCGCAGGCCGCCGAGCGGTGAGTCGCGCAGGCTGATATCGCCGCCATGGGCCAGCACGGCATCGCGGGCGATGGAGAGGCCGAGGCCAGCATTGCCCTGGCCGGAATAGCGCGCCGGGTCGGCGCGGTGGAACGGGCGGAACACCTTGTGCCGCTCCTTCTCCGGGATGCCGGGGCCATTGTCGTCGACATGGATTTCGATACCACCCGGCACCGCGACGCTTTCCACCCGCACCTTGCTGCCATAGCGCAGCGCATTCTCCACCAGATTGGCGAGCGCGCGTTTGAAGCCCAGCCGGCGCAGCGGCAGCACGGGTGCGCTTTCCACCGACATATCGACCTGCCGGCCGCTGCGGCGTACATCATCGGCCACCTCGCGCAGCAGGTCGCCGAGGTCGGTCGGCTCGGTGCTCTGTTCGGTCTGGCCGCGCGCGAAGGCGAGGTAGGCGTTGATCATGGTTTCCATTTCGGCCAGATCGCGCTTCAACTCGTCGGCCTCGGCATCCTGCTCCATCATGGAAAGCTGCAGCTTCATCCGGGTGAGCGGCGTACGCAGATCGTGGCTGACACCGGCCAGCATCTCGGTACGTTCGCGGATATGGCGGCGGATGCGGTCGCGCATTGCCAGGAAGGCCAGCGCCGCAGCGCGCACCTCCGTAGCGCCCGAGGGCCGGAAGCCAGGCATGTCGCGGCCTTTGCCGAAGGCATCGGCGGCCTGCGCCAGGCGGCGGATCGGGCGGATCTGGTTGCGCATGAAGACAGCGGCGATGCCGAGCAGCAGCAGCGAGCCGCCAGCCATCCACATGATGAAGATATAGGTGGAGGTGGAATACACCCGCTTGGCGCGGGCCAAAGTCACCATCAGCCCCTCGGGCAGTTCCACCAGCACGGCGATATTGTCGTCGCCGCGCTGGGTGTCGATGGCGAAGGGCTCGTCGATGATCTCGGACAGGGCCTGGTTCAGCATGCGGTCTAGGATCGACCAGTTGCGCGGCGGCGGCAGGTCGGTGGGCAGCTTGGCGCCGGGCAGCACGCGCACCTCGATCTGCATCCGCGCATAAGCCAGCGAGACATACTCATCGAATTGCGGCGTGCCCTTGGTGCGCTCGTAGATCTCGATCATCATGCCGATATCGCCGGCCAGGCCGAGCGCCAGACGGCGGCTGACGGTATCCCAATGGCGTTCGTAGAAGGCATAGGTGACGATGCCCTGCAGCGCCAGCACCGGGATCACCAGCATCAGCAGCCAGCGGCCGAACAGGCTGCGTGGCAGGATGCGTTTCAGCATGAGGCTTATTCCGCCCAGAGCACGTAGCCCTCGCCCCACACCGTTTGCAGGTAGCGTGGGTTGCGCGGGTCTTCCTCGATCTTGCGGCGCAGCCGCGTGATCTGCACATCGACGGCGCGGCTTTCGCTGGCCGAGGCATTGCCGCTGGCGGCGGTGCTACCCTGGCCATCGGCGGCCAGCGCGGCCCGTGGCACCGTGGCACCGGGCCGGCGGGCCAGCACACGCAGCAAGGCGGCTTCGCCCGTGGTGAGCGGCACGATCTCTTCGCCGCGCTTCAACTCGCCGCGCACGATATCGAACTGGAAATCGCCGAAATGCACCGGCTTGGCCGAAGGCGCCACCGGGGCGGCACGCTGCGCGCGGTTCAGGATTGCCTGGATGCGCAGCACCAGCTCGCGCGGCTCGAAGGGCTTGGGCAGATAATCGTCGGCGCCGCTTTCCAGGCCGGTGATGCGGTCCTCGGCCTCGCCGCGCGCGGTCAGCAGCACCACCGGCACGCTGTTGCCGGTCTTGCGCAGGCCGGCGACGAAATCGAAACCGTTCTGCCCCGGCATCATCACATCGACAATCAGCAGATCGAAGGTGACGGCGGCCAGCTTGGCGCTGGCATCCTCGGCGCTGTCGGCGCCGGTGACGCGGAAGCCGGCATTGCTGGTGAGATAGCGTGTCAGCAGCGTGCGGATACGCTCGTCGTCGTCGATGACCAGGAGATGCGCCTGCTCGCCGCCCATCGCCCGCTCCGTCAGCGCCGCTGGATCGAGCGCAGGACCGCCGCCCGCGCCGGTTCGTCGATCAGGCCGGCCAGCACCTTGCGATAGCCGGCCACGGCCTCGGCGCCAGCCTCGCGATAGGCCTCGGCCACCTTGGCCTGCTGCACGGCGCTGATCTGGCGTTCCAGGTTGCGGCCGGCCTCGGTGAGGAAAAGCTGGCGTTGGCGGCGGTCGCGCGTGCCCTGCTGCTGACGCACGAAGCCGCCTTCGATCAGTGCCGACAGCACACGCGAGAGGCTCTGCTTGGTGATGCGCAGGATGCTCAGCAATTCCGCCACCGTGATGCCGGCATGGCCGCCGATGAAATGCAGCGCCCGGTGATGCGCCCGGCCGAAGCCATACTGGTCGAGGATCTCATCCGGGCCGCGGGTGAAGTCGCGGTAGGCGTAGAACAGCAGCTCGATGCCCTGGCGCAACTCGTCCTCGCGCAGAAACAACGGGTTGGCCATGGTTTTGAGGTCGCTCATGGCTTCGTATATGGGGCAAGGACCGGAGTCGCCGCAAGGCCAAGTGCAGGCCGGGGAGGGCGGGAGAGCAAAAAATATGGCAGGGATGTTGACATACTTTGATCATAATGTTACCTGATTGGCAAATATCGGGTAATATTAGTACCCGATTGATGCATTTGGCGACAATTGCTTAGGCGAGTGGCAGTATTTCGCCGGGCAAAAGCGAAGCAGCGCAGGAGCGTAACCATGAGCACTCAATCCTATGACGATCGCGATGGCTGGGTCTGGTATGACGGCGGCTTCATCCCCCACCGGGAAGCCAAGCTGCATGTACTGAGCCATGCGCTGCATTATGCCTCGGCGGTGTTCGAGGGCGAGCGCGCCTATGACGGCGAAGTGTTCAAGCTGACCGAGCATAGCCAGCGCCTGATCGATTCCGCCAAGCTGCTGGACTTCGAGATTCCCTACACCCTGGAGCAGATCGACCAGGCGACCCGCGATACCGTGGCCAAGAACGGTTTCCGCGACTGCTACATCCGCCCGATTGCCTGGCGCGGCTCCGAGATGATGGGCGTTTCCGCCCAGAGCTCGAAGATCCATCTGGCGATTGCCGTGTGGGAATGGCCGAGCTACTTCTCGCCGGAAGCCAAGATGAAGGGCATCCGCCTGCAGCTCAGCGACTGGCGCCGCCCGGCCCCGAACACTGCGCCGACCAAGGCGAAGGCGGCGGGCCTGTACATGATCTGCACGCTCTCCAAGCATAAGGCCGAGCGCGATGGCTACCAGGATGCGCTGATGCTCGATTGGCGCGGCCAGGTGGCGGAAGCCACCGGCGCCAACGTGTTCTTCGCCAAGGACGGCAAGCTGCATACCCCGATCCCGGATTGCTTCCTGGATGGCATCACGCGCCGCGCCGTCATCGCGCTGGCCAAGGCACGCGGCATCGAGGTGATCGAGCGCGTGATCCAGCCGGAAGAAATGAGCGGCTTCTCCGAATGCTTCCTCACCGGCACCGCTGCCGAGGTGACGCCGGTTTCCGAGATTGGCCCGTACCGCTTCACCCCGGGCCCGCTCTGCAAGCAGATGATCGATGCCTTCGAGGGCGCCATCCGCCCGCGCAAGGCGGCGGCGGAGTAGGACGCATACCGCATTCCCCCGGACTAGCGCCGGAGGCACTTGAGTTGCGATGCCCGGGCCAACACCCGGGCATTTGCATTTCCTACCACGTCATGGTCCGCGAACGCGGACCATGACGGTACTAGCTGAGTTCCGTCCCCCTCGCGAACGCGAGGGTCCCATTACAGACAGCAAAAATGGGTTTCCCGCTTTCGCGGGAATGACGAAATAGGTGGGTATGATGAAGCAGGCCTAGTCCAGCAGCAGCGGGTGGACGCGTTCGTAGTCGAACTGGCGGATGACTTCGCCATGTTGCAGCGCTTCGCCGACCAGGCCGCCGAGCAGCATGTCGACGCCATGGCCATCGGACGAGAGCGGCGCCAGCACGGTCTCGAATTGCAGCACGCGGTTGCTCGGCTGCACGACGTAATGCCCGGCGGCGAAGGCGGGGCCGCGCGTATCCACCGGGATCGAGAAGAAGCCGAAGACTTTCGAGGCGCGGTCGGCGAACAGGCCTTCATTCACCCATTGGCTGGTGCTCTCGCGGCCCATCTGCTGCACGATGCCGGTGCCGACCAGGCGGAACTGGAAGCGGCGCGGATTGCTGTAGACATTGATCAGCGACACGCAGCTAAGGAAACCGACCATGTCGTCGGGCCGCAGATCGCGCCGCGCTGGCAGCATGCCGTTGCGTTCGCGGGTCTTGTCGCGCCAATAGGCGAGCAACGTACGCAGCGAATCGGTGCGCAATACATCAGTGGTCACGCTCGGCGCGAACGTCGCCGGCGGTGCAGCCGTCAGCGGCTGACTCACGGCCACGCTCCGCCTGGCCGGTTATTACCTTTGCCCCACATCCCTGTCGGTCCTCTGAACCCCCACCCCTGAGGGCCGCGAACGCTAGCATGCGGGCCTGCAATGGGACAATTGAAAATGAAACGCCGGTTGCAGGGGGCGGTTTGCGGCCTGCGAGCATCCTGGCCGGGATTATCACCGCCTCGATTACTCGCGGAGCGGTCCACTAGTCCTGGGACCAACGCTGTGCCGCCGCATCATCCTCGGCCTTGGCGGCAACCCAGCGGCGCTCCCCGGCGGCTTCCTCCAGCTTCCAGAACGGCGCCTTGGTTTTCAGCCAGTCCATCAGGAAGGCGCAGGCCTCGAAGGCGGCCTGGCGGTGCGCGGAAGCAGCGATCACCAGCACGATGCGGTCGCCGGGCAGCAGCTTGCCATAGCGGTGGATCACCAGGCAGGCATCCAGCGGCCAGCGGTTCCAGGCTTCCGCCGCGATGGCCTCGAGCTGGCGTTCGGTCATGCCGGGATAATGCTCCAGCGTCAGGCTGGACTGACCCATACCGTCAGGCGCGATGTCACGCACCAGGCCGGTGAAGCTGACCACGCCGCCGATCTGGTGCCGGCCGCGTGTCAGGCGCTCCATCTCGGCGCCGATATCGAAATCCTCGCGCTGGACGCGGATTTCCGGCTGCATGCTCTAGCCCCCGGTGACCGGCGGAAACAGCGCCACTTCATCGCCGGGCTTCACCGCATCGTCGCTGCGGGCGTAATCCTGGTTCACCGCCACGCGCACCATGGCCGGATCGGTGAGGGCGCGCTGATATTCCGGGCCGCGCTGGCGCAACCAGTCGAGCAGGGCGCCGACGGTGGTGATACTGGCGGGCAGCGCGAGCGATTCCTCCGCCAGCCCGATGCGTTCACGCAACGTAGCGAAATACAGCAGCTTGATCATTCCGCGGCTTTCGAGTCATTGCCATTGCCCGACTTGGCATCGGCATCGCTTTTCGCCGCATCGCTCGCCGCCATGTGGCGCAGGCCGGTGATCAGATAATCCCAGCCGGTATAGAGCGTGAGGATGGCGGCGATCCAGATCAGCACCTCGCCGATGAAGCGGGCATGAAGCCAGGCGAAGGCATAGTCGCCGACGATCAGGAAGCCGAGCGCGATGAGCTGCGCCGTGGTCTTCCACTTCGCCAGCCGGCTCACCGGCACCTTGACGCGCAGCTCGGCAAGGAATTCGCGCAGGCCCGTCACGGTGATCTCGCGGCACATGATCACCACGGCGGCGAGGCAGGTGATGCGGTCAATGCGCTCGAAGGCAATCAGCATCAAAATCACGGCGCAGACCAGCAGCTTGTCGGCGACCGGATCGAGGAAGCGGCCGAGATTCGACATCTGGCCCCATTTGCGCGCCAGGTAGCCATCGAACCAGTCGGTGATGCCGGCGGCGGCGAACAGCGCCAGTGGCACCCAGGCGCTCCAGGCGCCGGGCAGGTAGAAGGCGGCGCAGATTGCCGGGATGGCCAGGATGCGCGAGAGGGTAAGCAGGTTGGGCAGGCTGCTCAGCATGGCCGGATTATCGCATACCGCCGCGCTTTAGCACAGGCTCGGGCCGCATCCAGGCCGCCATGGAAAGGCCTAGCCGCCATGGAAATGATCATAGATTTTCTTCGCCACCGCCTTGCTGATGCCCGGCGCGGCTTCCAGGTCGGAGAGGCCGGCGCGGGCCACATCCTTGGCCGAGCCGAAATGCAGCAGCAGGGCCTTTTTCCGTGAGGCGCCAATGCCGGCGATTTCATCCAGCGGCGAGCGGAACTGGTCCTTGGCGCGCTTGGCGCGGTGGGTGCCGATGGCAAAGCGGTGCGCCTCATCGCGCAGTCGTTGCAGGAAGAACAGCACCGGGTGGCGCGGTTCCAGCATGAACGGCTCGCGGTTCGGCAGGAAGAACTGCTCGCGCCCGGCATTGCGCTCCGGCCCCTTGGCGATCGCCACCACCGGCTGTTCCGGGATGCCGAGATCCTGCAGCACCTGCATCGCCGCCGCCAACTGGCCGCGGCCGCCATCGATCACGATCAGGTCCGGCCATTCGCCTTCGTTGCGCTGGCGCGTCGCGGGTGTTTCCAAAGCCTCGCCATTCTCGCCGGCGGCTTCGGTTTCGGCTTCAGTTTCAGGAAGGGCCTCGGCCTCGGCCTCGGCTGCGGCGTCCGCTTCGAGGCTCTTTTCCTTAAGCAGGCGCTGGAAGCGGCGGGTCAGCACCTCGCGCATCATGCCGTAATCGTCGCCCGGCACCAGGTCCTCGCTGCGGATGTTGAATTTGCGGTAGGCCGATTTGCGCAGGCCCTCGGGCCCGGCCACGATCATGCCGCCGACCGCATGGCGGCCCTGGATATGGCTGTTGTCGTAGACCTCGATACGCGCGGGCGGCGCTTCCAGGGCGAACAGCGCGGCGACGCCGGCGAGCAATTCGCGCTGGGTGGCGCTTTCCGCCATCTTGCGCCGCAGCGCATCGCGCGCGTTGTTGATGGCATGCTCCACCAGGTCGCGCTTGGTGCCGCGTTGCGGTATCGCCACCTCCACCTTGAAGCCGGCATGCTGGCTCAGCGCCTCGGCGATCAGTTCCACATTCTCTACCGGGTGGCTCAGCAGGATCAGTTTCGGCGGTTCGCGCTGGGCATAGAACTGGCCGATGAAGGCATCCAGCACGTCGCCGATCTCGACATCGCGGGCATGAGACGGGAAATAGGCGTGGTTGCCGAAATTCTGCCCGGCGCGAAAGAAGAAAATCTGCACGCAGACCTGGCCGCCTTCGGCATGGGCGGCGATCACGTCGGCATAGTCGATGCCGGTGAGGTTGACGTCCTGCTTCTGGCTGATATGCGCCAGGGCGCGGATGCGGTCGCGCAATTCCGCTGCTGTCTCGAAATCCAGCCGCTCGCTGGCCGCCTGCATGCGCTGCTGCCATTCGGTGAGCACCGCGCGGTTGCGGCCCGAGAGGAAGTCGCGCGCCTCATCCACGATGCCGCTATAGCCCGCCGCATCAATGCGGCCGACGCAGGGCGCACGGCAGCGTTTGATCTGATACTGCAAACACGGGCGGGCACGGCTGGCGAAATCGCTGTCGCTGCAGTTGCGCAGGGGGAAGGCGCGGGCCAGCGCATGCAGCATGGTATTGACCGCACCGGTGGAAGCGAAGGGGCCAAAATAATCGCCAGGAATATTGCGCGCGCCGCGATGCTTGGTGATGCGCGGGAATTCATGGTCGCGGGCAACCAGGATATAGGGAAAAGACTTGTCGTCTTTCAGCAGCACGTTGAAATGCGGCTGCAACTGCTTCACCAGGTTGGCTTCGAGCAGCAAGGCTTCCGCTTCGGTATGCGTCACCGTAACGTCGACGCGCATCACCTGGCGCACCATGCGCTGTATACGGATGCTCAGGCCGTTCAGCTTCGCGTAGTTGGCGACACGCTTGCGCAGGCTGCGCGCCTTGCCGATATAGAGCACAACGTCGTTCGCACCGATCATGCGATAGACGCCAGGACCCAGCGGCAGGTTTTTCAGACTTTGCTGGATAACCGCCGCGCCGCGCTCAAGCCCGCTCGGCAACGCCTCATCGCTGGGCATTTTTCCGGGCATTCCGGCGTCTGATTCGATCCGCTCCGACTCGCTCATGCGCAGCTTGCTGGCTCAGAAAATCCAATGATTACACGGCCTTGACGAAAGCGCCCCAAGCCTGTGGATAACTTTGTGGGGAAACTATCCCCATATTGTGGTTTTCTCCACCGGGAACCCGGCAAAGGCTGTATGCGTCACATCCGACCCTGCGTACAAGCTGTTGTTCTGCACGGGCTTTCCCGGCTTATCCACAGCGTTGCGGCGGACTGACATAAATTTGGTGCATCGCAACAAGCGGGGCCGGGCGCTGTGTACAAACCTCGGGTCGGGATTCGAACTCGCCCTCAAAGTCAAGGTCGATATCGGCGGGCAATACAAATTCCTTTTGAGGAAAATCAGCCTGCAACCCGTTCAATTTCAACGCCCACACCGGCGGCGGCAGATATCGCGTCCGGCTTCTCCACCCTAACGCGCGTGCGCTGCACGCGAGGATCGGCAAGGCACAGTTGCGCCAGCTTTTCGGCCAGGGTTTCCACCAGATCGATATGGCCTTCCTCAAGCAATACCTTGGTGCGGTTCACCAGTTGCTCGTAGCAGACCACGTCGGCATAGCCGCTCGGCGGTTCGCCGGGCGTCTCCTGCACCCACAAGTCGAGATTGATCACAACCCGCTGGCGGTGTTCGCGCTCGGCATCATAGATGCCGATGCTGGCCATCAGGGTAAGGTCGCGCACGAAGACGCGGCGCAGGGTTTTCGCCGGCAGCGACGGCAGCGGAAAATCGGCCCAGACGGCACGGGCGCGGTCGTGAATGGTCATCTCATTCCTCCGGATCGGTGGCGGCACCGGTTCCGGGTGACGGCCAGGGCAGATGCTGGCCGCCATCCAGGGCGATCATTTGGCCGGTCATGGCCGGCGCGTCAAGCAGGAACAATACCCCTGCGGCGATCTCTTCCGGGTGTGCGCCGCGCTGCAGCGGCGTCGAGCGCCATTGCTGGGCGAATTGTTCCGCCGACTGGCGGCTGCTCGGCAGCACCGGGCCGGGCCCGATGCCGTTGACGCGGATACGCGGCGCCAGCGCCATGGCGAGCGTCTGGGTCAGGGTCCACAGCCCGGCCTTCGACAACGTGTAGGTGGCGAAATGCGGCGTCAGGCGCCAGACCCGCTGATCGATGATATTGACGATATTGCCGGCGACGCCCTGCGGCAGGGCGGCGGCGAGTGCCTGGGCGAGAAAGAACGGCGCGCGCAGGTTGGCATCCATGTGGCGCTGCCAGGAGGCGAGGTCGGCGCTGTCGATGCGGTCATACTCGAACAGCGAGGCATTGTTCACCAGCAGCGATACCGGCCCCAATGCGGCGGCTGCCTCGGGCAGCAGTTTCAGCACCGCGTCATGGTCGCCGAGATCGGCCTGGATGGCGGCAGCGCGGCCACCGCGCGCGGCAATCTCGGCCACCACCGCCTCGGCCTCGGCGCGCGATTGATTGTAATGCACCGCCACGGCATAGCCGCGTTCGGCCAGCGCCAGCGCGATGGCGCGGCCGATGCGCACGGCGCCGCCGGTGACTAAAGCCGTGGGGGCTTTGCTGTCGATGGTGCTCATCGCCGCTTGCCGCTGCCGCGATAGGTGCGTTTGCTGCCGGCGCGGCCGGCGGTGGAGCGCCCGCCAGGACGCGGCGCGGTATAGGTGGCGGCGTCTTCCGCCAGGCCGAGCGGCTTGCGCACCACCATGGTACCGGGCAGTTCCAGTTCGCTCAATTCCAGGCGCTTGATCTCGTCGCGCAGCCGGGCGGCTTCCTCGAATTCCAGGTTGCCGGCGGCCTCGCGCATGCGCTTCTCCAACTCGGCGAGATGGGTCTTGAGATTGTGGCCGACCAGATGACCGTCGCTGGCATGCTCCACGTCCACGGTATAGTGGTCCTGCTCGTAGACGCTTTGCAGGATATCGCCGATCTGGGTACGCACGCTTTCCGGCGTGATGCCGTGGGCGGCGTTATAAGCCTGCTGCTTGGCGCGGCGACGGTCGGTCTCGTCCAGCGCGCGGCGCATCGAATTGGTCATCTTGTCAGCATAAAGGATGACGCGGCCATCGACATTGCGCGCGGCGCGACCGATGGTCTGGATCAGCGAGGTCTCGCTGCGCAGGAAGCCTTCCTTGTCGGCATCCAAAATCGCCACCAGGGCGCATTCCGGGATGTCGAGGCCCTCGCGCAGCAGATTGATGCCGATCAGGATGTCAAACACGCCGAGCCGCAGGTCGCGCAGGATTTCGATGCGTTCCAGGGTGTCGATGTCGGAATGCAGGTAGCGCACCTTCATGGCGTTGTCGTTGAGGTATTCGGTCAGGTCCTCGGCCATGCGCTTGGTCAGGGTGGTCACCAGCACGCGATAGCCCTTGGCGATCACCTTCTTGCATTCGCCGAGCAGGTCGTCGACCTGATGCTCCACCGGGCGGATTTCCACCGGCGGATCGGTCAGGCCGGTCGGGCGGATCACCTGTTCCGAGAACACGCCGCCGGTGCGCTCCATTTCCCATTTGCCCGGCGTGGCGGAAACGAACACGCTCTGCGGCCGGAAAAGATCCCATTCCTTGAAGCGCAGCGGCCGGTTGTCGATGCAGGAGGGCAGGCGGAAGCCGTATTCCGCCAGCGTCGCCTTGCGCCGGAAGTCGCCCCGGAACATGCCGCCGATCTGCGGCACGGTGACATGGCTTTCATCCACGAATAGCAGCGCGTTATCCGGCAGGTATTCGAACAGGGTCGGCGGCGGCGCACCCGGCGGCCGGCCGGTGAGATAGCGCGAGTAATTCTCGATGCCGGCGCAGGCGCCGGTAGCCGCCATCATTTCCAGATCGAAGCTGGTGCGCTGCTCCAGCCGCTGCGCTTCCAGCAGCCGGTTCGAGCGGGTCAGTTCGTCCAGGCGCAGCTTGAGGTCCACCTTGATCAGCTCGATAGCCTGCTGCAGCGTCGGCTTCGGCGTCACATAGTGGCTGTTGGCATAGAGCTTCACGCTCTTCATCTCGCCAGTGCGCTGGCCGGTCAGCGGATCGAATTCGACGATGCTTTCCAGTTCGTCGCCGAACAGCGACAGGCGCCAGGCGCGGTCTTCCATATGGGAGGGGAAGATTTCGATGCCGTCGCCACGCACGCGGAAAGCGCCGCGCTGGAAGGCGGCATCGTTGCGGCGGTATTGCAGTTCCACCAGGCGGCGCAGCAGCAGGTCGCGATCCAGCATCTTGCCGGCTTCCAGCGCCAGGGTCATGGCGGTGTAGGTTTCCACTGAGCCGATACCGTAGATGCAGGAAACCGAGGCGACGATGATCACATCGTCGCGTTCCAGCAGCGCGCGCGTCGCCGAGTGGCGCATGCGGTCGATCTGCTCGTTCACCGCCGCGTCCTTCTCGATATAGGTGTCGCTGCGTGGGACGTAGGCTTCCGGCTGGTAATAGTCGTAATAGGAGACGAAGTATTCCACCGCGTTGTTGGGGAAGAAGTTCTTCATCTCGCCATAGAGCTGGGCGGCCAGGGTCTTGTTCGGCGCCAGGATCATCGCCGGGCGGCCGGAGCGGGCGATGATCTGGGCCATGGTGAAGGTCTTGCCGGAACCGGTGACGCCGAGCAGCACCTGGTCGCGTTCGCCCTTGGCTGCCCCCTCGGTCAGTTCCGCGATGGCGGTCGGCTGGTCGCCGGCCGGCTCATAGGGGGCCTGCAGGTCATAGGCGATGCCGCCCTCGCTCTTGTCCGGGCGTTCCGGGCGATGGGGCAGGAATTCCGGGAAATTCGCGTCCGCGAAACGGTCCGGATCCTCGATCTCGCGCTCGATGCTCAGGGTCTGTGCTTTGGCCATGGCGCAGAATATGGCGTGCCTGGGCGCGTCTGGCGAGTCCGGGCTGTCCGGGTTATACAGGGGGACTATTTTTGGGAGATTTTCGGCGATGACGGTAATCGTGACCGGTGGTGCCGGGTTCATCGGCTCGGCGCTGGTGCGGCAGCTCAATGCGGCTGGCGAGTCGGTGGTGACGGTGGACAAGCTGACCTATGCCGCCAACCTGGACAACATCGCCAACCTGCCCAATCCCGGCCTGCACCGCTTCGTGCAGCTCGATATCTGCGACCGC